>PMBV01000350.1:0-65364 GCA_003153055.1 Myxococcales bacterium | reverse complement strand
TCCTGCTCCGGCCCGATGGTGGTGAACACCCTCGACGAGGTGGTGTTGCCGAACCAGCGCAGCACCCGCATCGCCTGCTTGCCCAGGGCCTCCTGCGACCGGAGCAAGGGAATCTTCTGGTCCAGCGCTTCGCCGGTGTACGAGACGAAGGCGGTGGGAATGGTCAGCGTCACGCCGTTGGGCTCGACCGCCAAGAAAGCCGGCGAGGTCACGTCCCACGCGGTGTAGCCGCGGGCCTCGAAGGTCGACCGGATGCCGCCCGAGGGGAACGACGAGGCGTCGGGCTCACCCTGGATCAGCACCTTGCCGCTGAACTCCGAGAGCGTCTTGCCGTCGCCGGCCGGGTTCAAGAACGAGTCGTGCTTCTCGGCGGTGGTGCCGGTCAGCGGAACGAACCAGTGCGTGTAGTGCGTCGCGCCGTGCTCCAAGGCCCACGTCTTCATGCCCTGCGCCACCGCGTCGGCGATGGTGGCATCGAAGAGCTTCCCGTCGTCGATGGTCTGGCGGAGCTTCTTGTAGACCTGCCGGGGCAGGTACTCCTTCTGGGCGTCGTCGCCGAAGACGTAGCTGCCGTAGATGTCCTCGCCCGCGTGCTCGAGATAGTTCTCGGTGCTGGCGACCTTGTGGGTGGCGATTGCCGCAACTGCCTGCTTGCGAGCGGTCATTCTGGTTGTCCTCGTGGGAGAAGCCCGTCCGTTGGTCCCGCGGATGGGCTCGGTGGAGCGGCCAGTGAAATGTCGACGTTCGCCTTACTCCAGAGCTGAGGAGTTGTGGCCGCTTTGCGCTCGAACTTCGTGAGGCTGTGACGAACGGTAGACAGGGCGGGCAACTTCCTAACGGAGCCGTTCTGGGATGTCCAGGGGCTCGCAGCTGGCCTTGATGAGTTCGTTTTAAGGGTAATTTATGGGTTTGCTACTTGGGTGCTCGACCAGCGCGGGCCTACCGGGGCGAAAGCCACCCACAAGTCCCTGCCAACCTTCGACCTCACGAGCGAACCGTGCGCAAGCGTGGGGCGTGGGTGGCGGCCTGACGAATGCAGAGGTGGTCGTCGACACCGATGGTGGGTTTCTCGACGGAGCTGCATGAACCTGCTGCCCACACCGGACGAAGCGTTCACCCGCGTTCAGCAGCGGGCGCAGCGGCTCGCCCAAGAGAAGTCGTACCTCCAGTTGGTGAACGACTTGATGGGCAAGCTGAGCCAGGTGCCAGGGCTCGAAAACACCGCCGAGGCGCTGGTGCGGCTCCTGGGGGAGACCATCGGGGGAACCAACCTCGCGCTCTACTACTGGGCCGACGGGAGGATTCAGTACGTCGACATGCAGGGGCTCAAGCGGGTGCTCGAGGCCCTCGATGACGAGCTGGCGATTCGCGCCTCCACCGAGAAGCGACTGTGCGAGCACGAGACGCAGATTTCCCCCACCCCGCTGACGGACCCCGCGCCGGCTTCGGCGTCGTCCTGGGCTCACCCGCTCCTGGTCGGCGACGAGCTCATCGGCGTCATCAAGGCCGACGGCGTCTTCCTGCCCGGTGCCGAGGCGCACAGTCAGCTCGGGCCGTTCTTCGGGTACGCGGCGCTCGTCCTCAAGAACGAGGTGCTGAGCCACTCCCGATTGGTGGAGGCGAACAAGAAGCTGCGCCAGATGAACGAGCAGCTCAAGGTCGAAATGGCCGAGCGGTCCAGGCAGCAGCGGTTCTTCGAGGCCCTGCTCGAGAGCTTGAACGCCGCCGTCGTCGCGTGCGACGCCGCGGGCCGCGTCACCGTGTTCAACCGAACCTCGCGTCAGATTCGAGACCTGCCCGAGGAGCCGCTGTTTGCCAACCAGTGGGCCAGCTACTTCCACCTTCACCAGGCCGACGGCCGCACGCCCATGGCCTCCGACGAGGCGCCGCTGACTCGCGCCCTGCGAGGCGAAACCGTGGAGCACCTGGAGACGGTGGTGCTGGTGCCTGGCAGGCCCGTCTCGACGCTCCTCGCCACGGGGCGCCGCATCACCGACGCCACCGGCGCGACGCTGGGCGCCGTGGTGGCGATGCAGGACATCACCGATAGAAAACGCCTCGAGAGCCAGCTCCGGCACGCCCAGAAGCTCGAGGCGGTGGGGCAGCTCGCGGCGGGCATCGCCCACGAGCTGAACACTCCGGCCCAGTTCGTCAGCGACAGCATCGGCTTCTTGGCCGACGCGGTGGGTGAGGTCATGAGGCTGATCGGCACCTACCAGCGCGCGCTGGGAGTATTGAACCAGCAGTCGGTCATCTCCCCTGCCCTGCTGCTCGAGCTCGAGGAGGCGGAGCAGGCGGCGGATCTCTCCTTCCTCACCGAGAACGTCCCCCCGGCCTTCGATCGCGTCCATGAGGGCATCAAGCGCATCGCCAACATCGTCATGGCCATGAAGGAATTCGCTCACCCGGACTTGAAGGAGAAGTCTCCGTCCGACTTGAATCGGGCACTCAGGGCCACGGTGACCATCGCTCGAAACGAATACAAGTACGTGGCGGATCTCGATCTCGACCTCGGCGAGCTGCCCTCGGTGACCTGTCACGTCAGCGAGCTCAATCAGGTCTTCTTGAATCTCCTGGTCAACGCTGCCCACGCCATCTCCGACGCGGTGGGCTCGACCGGGAAGCGGGGCGCCATTCGCGTGAAGACCCGACAGGTCGGCGAGCAGGTGCGCATCGACGTCTCGGACACCGGCTGCGGCATCCCCGAGGCCATCCGTGATCGCGTCTTCGACCCTTTCTTCACCACCAAGGGCGTGGGGCGTGGGTCTGGCCAGGGCTTGGCCATCGCACGCGCCATCGTGGTGGGCAAACACGGGGGGACGCTGACCTTCGAGAGCGTGATGGATCGAGGGACGACCTTCACTATTCACTTGCCCATTTCCCGGCCTGAGCTTGCCGCGGCGGGGGTCGCTGCATGACGGCACGAATTCTCTTCGTCGATGATGAGACCGAGGTGCTCGAGGGGCTCAAGGTGCGTCTGCGGCAGAAGCGCCAGCAGTGGAAGATGACCTTCGCCTGCGGTCCCAAGGAGGCGATGGCCGCGCTGGAAAAGGAGCCCTTCAACATCGTGGTGTCGGACCTGCGAATGCCCGAGATGGACGGCGCGGAGCTGATGCAGCACGTTCGAACTACCTACCCGTCGACGTCGCGGGTGATGCTGTCGGGCCACGGGGAGGAGCGCCTGGTGCTCCGGGCGATGGCCTGCTCCCACGAGTTTCTCCCCAAGCCGAGCCCACCTGGGGTCCTCGAAGGCACCCTCGAGCGCATCTTGGCGCTCCAGGCCCTGACCCAGGACGAAGCCGTGAAGACCGCGGTGGGTCGCATCGGCGCCCTGCCCACTCAGCCGACGGTTTACCAAGCGCTCATGGACGCGCTGAATGCTCAACGCACGCCTGAGGCAGTGGCCAAAATCCTCCTCTCCGACGCGGCGCTCTGTGCCCAGCTCCTCCACATCGTGAACTCGGCGTACTTCCGGCTCGCGCGGCCCATCGTGAAGGTGGAGGAGGCGGTGCTGTACCTCGGCCTCGGCACCGTTCGACAGCTGGTGCTCGTCGCCGAGGTGTTTCAAGACGCCGACGCACGGGCCATGGACACCACGTCGATCCGCGCGCTCCAGGAGCACTCTCTCCTCACGGCGAGCATCGCGTCATCGCTGCTGACTGGCTACTCTCGCAAAGACCTCGCCTTCATCGCGGCGCTTCTCCACGACCTCGGCAAGCTCGTCATCGCGACCCAGCTCCCGGACCGAGCCAAGGCCATCGCCGAGCGAATGGCGAGAGAGAACGAGTCGATGCACGAGAGCGAAATGTCCCTGTTCGGCACGACCCACGCGGAGATCGGCGCCTACATCATGGGCCTCTGGCAGCTCCCCCTCCCCATCGTCGAGGCCGTCGCCAACCACCACCACCCTTCGCGGTTGAAGCCCGTCGAGCTCGACATGCTCGTCGCGGTCCACGTGGCCGACTTCCTCGCTCACGAGCAGCACGCGCTGATTCGCGGGGAAGCCGCCAGCTCAGCCAAGCTCGACACCTCACTGCTCGAGCGCCTCGGACTCGATGGCAACCTCAACGAGTGGCGAGCCGTGGCTCGGGCCCACGCCGAGAAGTCCATCTCAGGGGTTTGACGGAGAGCCGAGGGTCTTCTCGTGGTGGTCGTGGGAAGGGCCACCAAAGGTGCCCGGCCAGGGGTCAGGCGAGGTGAAGAGCCCCTTGGTGTCGAAGGTCTGGAAGGCTGCGCTGCTGGTCGCGAAGGGCGGGTCGCACTTGCCGCACGATGGGCTCCCGTCGTCGCTGAGGGCCCCGTGCATGACCGCGAGGTGCTCGTCGGCCACCTCGAAGAGCTGGGGGACGGTGCGGCTGGCGGGCATCGAGATGTCACAGCTGAACGCGGTGAAGCCGTTCTGCACGTCGACCGCGTGGAGCCGGCGCGTGGTTGAGTCGGTGATGAACGTCAGGGCCACCGTCTTGGGGCCAGCGGAGGTCGACCATCTCGCCAGCCGCAGCTGCTCACCCCAGAAGAAGAAGCCCTCCGGGAGGCTGTGGGCCCAGCGCTGGGTCGCGAGGCCGGCCTCGTAGCCGTACAGCCGCGAGGCCCCATCGACGGGCGCGGGAATCATTCTCGCGTCGGACACCACCGAACGTCCCAGAGGGTACTCGAGGGCGAAAGCCTGGTGCCCAGTGGGAGCGTCCATCACGACTGGAGAGTTCTCGAAGTACAACAGGCCGCGTGCCACCGCGAGCTCCCCACCGTGGATGAGCGAGTTGAGGACCTTCCACCGGAACACGCCCTCCCGGGTGTAGCTGACGAGGAGCGTCGGCCGGTCCGGCAACAGCGGCGTGCCGTTGTTCACCGTGGGAGAGAACGCGATGTAGAGGTTCCCCACCGAGTCGGCGGTCGCCCCATACGGGTGGGGGTGGTTGCACACGTCGAGGAGCGGGTCGCTGATGGGCTGGGCCGTGACCAGGTGGCCCGACGCGTCCATCACCACGAGGAAGTAGGTTCGACAGAGCTGGTTGTTCGACGGCGGAGGCGTGGGGTAGCCCTCGTAGATGGCCCCGAGACGGTCGCTGCCCAGCACCACCAGTCGCGCGAGAAAGATGGGCTCGGCGAGCGTCGAGTAGCCAGGGCGGCTGGCGCGAATCGCGAAGGTCCACTGGGTCTCACCGGTCGAGAGGTCGAGCGCCGTCACCTGACCAGAGGGCACCGAGGGGTAGTCAGCGCAGACGAGCCGGGTGTTCCAGATGATGCACCTCCGGGCCGGCCCAGAGGGAGCCAGCAACGGGCTCTCGTTGGCCCTCAGCACGGGCGGAGAATCGAAGAAGCCCGCCACGGTGATGGCACCGCTCGGCTCGAGCACGAAGTCGTGAATCTGCCGCGCTCGGGTGCCGGCGGTTGGGTCGGCGGTGTCGAGCGAATCGAAGCTCCACCAGGACCTCAACGTCGTGGGCGGCTGTTGGTGGGTGCAGACGTTGGCGACACAGCGACCCTCGTCGCTGCACGGTGAGGCCTCCTCGCAGACGTAACCCTCGGGAGGGTCTCTCGTCTCGCAGCTCCCGGCGAGGCAGATTTGCGCCTGGGTGCAGGTCTGCTGAGGGCCGCAGCGAGCTCCATCGGGTGCCGGCTCCAGCCCACAGCCCGTGTCGGGGTGACACACGCCGACTCGGCAGATGCCGTCTCCGGGGCACGGCGGTGGCGGGAGGTGCTCACACCCGGTCTGTGGGTGGCACACGTCGACCGTGCAGGCGTTGCCATCGTCGCAGTGACGGGGGGCGCCGACGCAGCGTCCGGCTTGGCAGGTCGGCGCCTCGATACACAGGGTCCCCGCGTCACAGGCTTGGCCGTCGGGGAGAGGCGTCTCGACACAGGATCCGGTGTCGGGGTTGAAGGCCGAGGTGACGCAGGTGGAGCCGTTGCACGAGAGTTGCTTCCAGGCGCCCGCCGAGAGTTTGATGGTCGCGGTGGCCCCCGTCGTGGCGGTCACTTGAAGTTGATCCGTGTGCGGCCCCGCGGTCAGCGCTCCGCAACCGAGGTTGATGATGGTGGCTCCAGGCTCGAGGTGAGCGGGCAGCGTCGCTGAGAAGGGCTCGTGGAGTGAGCTCCAACTCACCTCCAGAGGCACTCTCCCGTCGTTGATGACCTTCACCGGGAGAACCCGCGCTGACGCACCCGCGTAGACCGAGGGGAAGACGAGGCTCGGGGCTTTGGGCGCCACGTCGCGGAGCACGGGCTGAGGGTCGACGAGCTCGAAGCGCAGAGACGAACTCAGCCCCACGAGGGCATCGGAGTGGCACGCGCCAAGCAGGAACAGCAAGAGGCCTGGGGCACGCCTCATCTTTCGTCTTCCTCTGCGGGTCGGGGGCTCTTACCCACAACACTTCTTAGCCTCGCCTCTTCCAAGGCTTCTCTATGATTTGATCTCTTACATATGCAGTAGCAGTGGTAGTGGGGGGTTCACCTGTGGAGAGAGAAATAAATCAATTATTTCATTAAGTTAGAGGTGAACGGCCTGTTGAAAAGTGGGGTAGTTTTCCCAAGGGTCGAGAGATGTGGGAGGGAGAGCGACCTTTTCTCCACAGGGCGGGCTGGTTCCCAACAGGAAAGGAACAGGAATCCATCGCGGCTCGACGGAAGGACGACATGAGGGAGCGCGTCGGAAAGTACGAAGTCCTGGCTCCCCTGTCTGAAGGAGGCATGGCCCAGCTGCTCCTCGGAGCAAGCACCGGGCCGGGCGGTTTTCGGAAGCACGTCGTCATCAAGCGGATTCTGCCCGAGGGCGCTGGCGACGAGGAGTTGGTGAAGATGTTCCTCGATGAGGCGCGGATCACCGCGGCCCTCTCTCACCCGAACATCGCGCAGGTCTACGACCTGGGAGAAGACGAGCGAGGGCTCTATGTGGTGCTGGAGTTCATCGCCGGGAAGAATCTCAACGAGATAGTCAGGGCCTGCGCCAGCCAACGCGCGGTGCTGCCGCTCGGGTTCTCGGTGAGCCTCGTGCATGAGTGCGCCCTGGCGCTCCAGTACGCCCATGCGTTCCGCACGGTCGCCGGAGAGCAGGCGCCGGTCATTCATCGCGACGTGTCGCCGAAGAACATCATGGTGACGTACGACGGGCGGGTGAAGCTGCTCGACTTCGGCATCGCCAAGGTGAGGAATGGGTTGGCGAAGACCCGACCCGGCACCGTCAAGGGTACCGGCGGCTACATGTCACCGGAGCAGCTCAAGGGAGAGCCACTGGACGGCAGGAGTGACATCTTCTCGCTTGGAGTGGTGCTCTGGGAGATGGTGTGCGGGAGACGGCTCTTCGCTTCGGGCACCGAGCGCGAGGAGCTCAAGAGCACCCTCGAGGCCCCGATTCCGGCGGCGGCGGTCGTGGAGTCTTCGGTGCCAAGGAGTCTCTCGGCGATTGTCGAGGCGGCGCTCATGCGCGAGCGGTCGGTGAGAACCTCGTCGGCCAAGGAGCTGGCCCAGGCCCTTCAGGCGACGGTCGGTGAGTTGTTCTTCGAGCCCGAGGAGCGGGCGATCTTCATGCAGGAGCGCTTCGCTGAAGAGATTGAGGCCACCCGGGCACTCCTGACGCCCCGCCAGTCGGCTTCGAACAGGCGCCACGCGGAGAAGTCGACCGAGGTCCTGGGTCCGATGCGCGGCTCAGCTCGGAGGTCTGCTCCGACTCGGCCGGAGAAGAAGAGCGCTGGGCAGCGCCGTTTTGCCTGGTCGATTGCTCTGGTGCTCCTGGGGTTGGGAGGCGTGGGCATGTTTGCGATGCTCAACGAGGAGGCCGCGCCGGTGGCTCCGGCGGCGCTCGAACGGGTGATGACTCAGGGAATGAGCGGGCCCAAGCTGAGGGAGTCGGTGGTGAATCGCGCGGATTCTCTCAGCGATTCGTCGAGGGCCCAGGGCGAGGTCGTCTTGGTCCTCTTCCCCGAAGCGCAGGTGTCCCTGGGGCCGCAGGTGCTCGGTCAGGGCCACGTGGTGAGCTTCTCTCTTCCCGTGGGCACCCACCTCGTCACCGTTCGGGGGAGCGATGGCCGCCGACGAAAGCTCTCGCTCGTGGTCGCGGCTGGGCGCAACACGCCACTGAAGCTCAAGCTGGACGAGCTCCCGGCGGACTGAGTCATTCGAACGTGACGGGCTGACCCGAGGGTTTGCCGAGGAGCGCTCCGTCGCGCATCACCACCTTGCCGCGGACGATGGTGGCCACCGGCCAGCCGCGAACCGCCATTCCATCGAAGGGTGTCCAGCCGCAGCGCGAGGCGATCCACTGGTTGGTGATGGTCTGTCGTGCCCTCATGTCGACCACCGTGAAGTCGGCGTCGAAGCCCGGGGCCAGCCGCCCTTTTCTCTTGGCCGAGAAGACTCGCGCGACACCGGTCGAGGTGAGGTCCACCAGCCGCTCGAGGGTGAGGCGCCCCTCGTTGACGTGATTCAACATCAGAGGAACCAGCGTCTGCACGCCCGGCATGCCCGACGGAGACTGGGGCCAGGGCTTGGACTTCTCCTCGAGGGTGTGGGGGGCGTGGTCGCTCCCCAGCACGTCGACGAGGCCGTTCCGCACCGCGTGCCACAGGGCGGCCTGGTGCCGTGCGTCGCGCACCGGAGGGTTCATCTGAGCCAGCGTGCCCAGCCGCTCGTAGCACTCGGGGGCCGAGAGCGTGAGGTGCTGCGGGGGCACCTCGATGGTGACGAGGTCATGGTTGGCTTGAAGAATGGGGAGCTCGCCTGCCGTGGTGACGTGCAGCAGGTGCAGCCGGCGGCCTGCCTGCCTCGCCAGCTCGACGATGTGACGCGTCGACCGCACGGCGCACTCCTCATCGCGCCACTCGGGGTGGAAGCGCACCGGCTTTCCTTCGAAGAGCGGCCGGCGCTCCTTGAGGCGGGCTTCGTCTTCACAGTGGCAGGCCACCCGGCGTTGCCCCGAGGCCAGCACCTGCCGCTGCACCTCTGGGTCATCGACCAACAGGTTTCCGGTGGAGCTGCCGAGGAACATCTTCACGCCGCATGCGCCCTCCAGCTGCTCGAGGTGGGCGAGCTCGGCAGCGTTTTCCTTGGTCGCGCCCACGAAAAAGGCGAAATCCACCCATGACGTCTCCCGGGCCCTTGTGACCTTCCAGGCGAGCTGCTCCGCGGAGTCGGTGCTGGGCTTGGTGTTGGGCATCTCGAAGTAGGCGGTGACGCCGCCCATCGCCGCGGCTGCGCTGCCCGTCGAGAGGTCCTCCTTCTGCGTCAGGCCAGGTTCGCGGAAGTGCACTTGAGGGTCGATGACGCCAGGCAGCACGTGGAGCCCCTGGGCGTCGAAGACCTCCGCCGCTTGGCTCGGGTCCACCGGGCCCACCTCGACGATTCGCCCGTCGCGGACCGCGATGGAGGTGACGACTTGGCCTGAAGGGGTGACGCAGACTCCACCACGGAGGACGAGGTCGTACATGGCCTCTGACGTAACACGGAGCGACGAGCCCCTGCTCGTGGGATGCGCCGGCCGCCGTTGGGTGGCGCGCTGGCGGCCAGTACAAACCCTGCTCATGCGACCTCTCGTGGTGCTCGTCGTGGGCACAGGGCTGGTGTCGTGTGCACCCCCGCCGGACCCAGGCAGCGGCCACCTCCTCTGGTGACGGCGCCGGTGGTGCCCGCCGAGGACGTGCAGACGACGCTCTCAGTGAACAGCTTCATGGGCATCATCATGATGATTGGCATTGTTGTCTCCAACAGAGTGTTGCTGGTCGACTTCCCCAACGTACTTCGGCGGCGCCGCGGGAGTAGCGTGTGTCGCCATGGGACGCGTCCACACCGCGGTTCTCGCTACTGGGCTGCTCGCTTGCCCGAGCCCGACGGACGACGTCTGTGGGCGGCAGGGCGTGCCGGTGGATCGAACGGTGCCGGTGGTGCTGGCTCTTCAGCCAGCGACCGTCACCCTCTCCCTCGGGCTGGCGGTTCTGTGCTCGGCGGGGCCCATCCCCGCGACGCAGGCGGTGGCCGCGGTCCTCGACGGGAGGAACCAACCCGTGGAGAGCACTGCCGATGCCCCCAGCACCTTGAGCACCGGATACAGCACGAACGTTCGTTTCACGCCCGTCACGCCGGGGTTGTACCTGGTGACGGTTCGCTTCGAGCCCTCGCTCGGCGTGGTGCTGCGGCAGGTGCAGGTCGTGGCCGATTTCTCCCAAGTCGCACCGGTGGCGCGCTTCCTCCCTTCAGAGACGTGTAGCGCCGTGGGGCTGGTGGGGAGTGTGGTGGTGTGCCAGGGGGCCGAGGAGCTCGAGGTGGTCCGCGATGGGGGCCGCGTGCAGCGCATCATCGCCAAGCACTTCTCGAGCGCCGGAGCAGTGCTGTGGGCGTGGAGCGCCACCGAGGTGGCTCGCCTCGAGGACACCGGCGCTGGCCCGCTGGTCGGCACCACGTTGCTCGAGGATGGGTTGGCGGGCGTCGTAGGTACCGCTGCTTCGAGCGAGGGGCGCCTCCTCGCCATTGCTGGCTCGACGCTGCTCGACATCGTGTACGACGGCGGCTTGAGCGTGGCGGGGCGAAGGGCCGTCGTCGGCACGGCCAGCCGGGCGAGTGGTCTGGTGGTGAGCCCCGATGGTGTCCTGGTGTGGGGCGCCGAGGGTCAGAGTGTGTGCCGCGGCTGGCTCGATGGTGGGTCGAGCTGTGCGACCGTACAGCTCTCCGTCGGCGCGGCTGAAGCCGATGGCTTGTGGGTGCGGAGCGTGGAGAGCGACGCTATCGGGCTCCTCCGGTTTCCGGCTGACGCGCTGGTTCCCTCGGTGACGTTTCTCCCCGGTCGCTCGGCGGAGCTCATCGACCGTGGCGACCCAGTACCAGTCTTCGGGTGGGGCGATTGGCGCGTCACGATGCGAGTGGACGACTTGACGCTCGAGGGGTGGAGGCTGGTGGGTGCCGCGTCGGGCGGCGCGAGCCCTTCTCTGGTGTGGCTCGCCGGGTCGACCGGAGAGGTGCTGGTGTATCGCCGATGAGGATGGGTTGCACGTTGGAGGACGAGCCCCAAACTTCGCTCTGGAGCTGGCTCGGCCGTTGCCGAAACGCGGTCGACCGAAGAATCGCCGGCCACTGGTCAAGTGTTCAGGTGCCGCGGTCATCGCATCCGCGGCCGGAGTTGGGGTCTGTGAACCTCGGCAACGACCTCGAGGAGGGGCCTTCCAACGGGGGCCGAGCGGCGAGCACGCATTGAAGGCCGAGGGTGGGGCTCCTGGCCAACCACCGAGGTCGTCTGGCCAGCCCCTCGACCCGAGACGTCGGTGAGCACACCTGAGAGCCGGCACGACCCTCGAGGCGAGGTCCGTGGCTCGCAGGGGAGAGGGCCAAATGGAAGAGCAGCTTCCACCGCGGAGAGGCGGGCGCGCAAACTGACCGGCGCTCTCCCCAATCGAGCGACGGTGAGTGCCCGGTCCTCTGTCTGATGTCGAAGGAGTCGACCTCGGCGAGGGGCGAGAATGAGACCGACAACTTGGTTGTCGCGATCAGAGGCCAATTTGCGACAACCTGGTTGTCGCCCCGAAGAAGGGGCCAACCTTCCCCGCCCTCTGGTCGTGTTCCATGGGCAATGCGAGGTCGCCACTTTCTCCGAGCGGGCAGGAGCAGGCCTTGAGGTGCGAGGAGCCCGGTGCCCACCGACAGAGCGGTCTGGCCAGCGCCTCGCCCCGAGATCGCGGTGAGCAAAGGGGCCACGAGCCCGGCCCTGCACCACTCGACCGACCGGCCGAGGGGCTCGTGGTGCTCGCCAGTGCCCCCGCCTCGCTCGCAGAGCCCGAAGCCCCAGGGCAGTGGGAGCAATCATCGAGCCATAGCCCCAACTCAACTCGAGAAGGGGCGCTCTCTCGAGGCCAGGTCCGGGGCTCGAAGGGGTGAGGGCCAAATGGAAGAGCAGCTTCCATCCGAAACGAGAGGCAATGCGAAGAGGGAACTGCCGGTTGAGGGAGACGAGAACCTCGCGAGGAGTTGCTGGCGAAGCCGGGACATCGCGGCCGACTGACCGATGGTAAGATTATCTCGCCTCGGGGCGTCTGGTGGCGAACGGCTTCGGCGGGTTGGCTCGGTTACTCGACCGCCGTCATCGGTCGCGAGGAGGCGAGGCCCTGGAGGAACTTCCTCGTCGCGGACCTCACCAACTGCTCGGCCTCGGCAGGCGCGTCGGCGAGGGGCGTCACGTCGAGCATCTGGTGTGGAGGCGACGCATGCCCCCAGCGCTCCGCGTCCATATGGAGGAAGAGCGCCAGCGTGGGAGAGCCCACGGCGACTGCGAGGTGCATCGGCCCGGTGTTGTTGGAGATGGTCGCAACGGCCTCGGCCATGAGCGCGGCGAGGGCGTCGAGGTCGGTGGGTGGGGCTCGGGTCGCGCGAGGCGCCAGCGCGAGGACCTCGTCGGCCAACGCCTCTTCTCCCGGGCCCCAGGTGATGAGGGGCGTAACGCCGAAGGCCTGGGCCTCGAGAGCGGCGGCGGCGAAGAGTCGGGGCGAGACGCGGCGAAAGCCCAGTCGACCGCCGGGGTTGATGACGATGTAGGGGCCTGGTGGGCGGCCAGTGGCTCGGCTCACCGGGCGGAACGACAGACGAGCCGTCGCCTTCGGGCCGACGATGGGGCTGAGGAGGTGAAGGCGCTGGAGTGCCTCCGAGCGACTGTCGCTGCGCGCGGTGACCGGAAGGTCGGCGAGCCAGCCAGCGGGGAAGTTGGCCGGACCGAGGACCAACGCCCGCGGGGCCACCAGCCGGGCGACGATGGCGGAGGTGACCGAGACAGCACCCCAGTTGCCGCAGTTGACGACGACATCGAAGGCCTCGGCCCGGAGCGCTGCGAGGCACCCCCACGTCTTGGAGAAGGGCCAGATGCGTCGCAAGGTGGGAAGGCCAGTGAGGACACGTACCGCGCGGGGGTGGAGGAGGACGTGGACCTCGAAGCCCTGCGCCGCCAGCGTGTCGACGAGGGGCGTGGTGAGGAGTGCCTCCCCGACCCGGTTGTCGATGCGCACCAAGAGCGCGCGCTTCGACACGAGGGTGGTAGCCCGGAGCGGCGCGTGGGCTCTCCGGCTCGGGCGGTACCCGACGACGGCCACGATGATGGCGAGGAGTACTTTTCCAAGCCACTCGAGGCGTTTGAGCAGCCACTGCAAGCCCTTCATCACCGCGAGGCACATACCTGGCCCTGGGCATGGCCGCCAGTCGGTTGCTTGCGTGGAGCGAAGAACTGGCGCAAGCAGAGGGGATGCAGGCGACGATCGCCGCCATCGCCACCGGGCCCGGGGCGGCTGGCATTGGCGTCATTCGCATCTCCGGGCGAAGGTCGGTTGAGGCGGTTGCCCGGGTGTGTCACGTGCCTGCACTGCTAGTGCCCAGGCACGCCACGCGCATCGAGCTCTCCGTCCGGGGCAAGGTGGTGGATGACGGGCTGCTCCTCTTCTTCCCAGGGCCGAGGTCGTACACCGGAGAAGATGTCGTGGAGCTGCAGGTGCACGGGTCGCCCCGGCTCTTGAGTCTGCTCTTGGCCGAGGTTGTGTCTCATGAGGAGACGCGGCTGGCAGCGCCCGGTGAATTCACGCGCCGGGCCTTCGTCGCCGGCAAGCTGGACCTCGCTCGAGCCGAGGCCGTCGCCGACCTCATCGCGGCCGAGTCCGAGGCCCAGGTTCAGGCTGCCGCGGCTCAGCTCCACGGAGGTCTGTCGGAGCGCGTGCGAGAGGTGAAGGAGCTGGTGCTTGGGGTGCTGGCGGAGGTCGAGGGGGTCCTGGACTTTCCCGATGAGGCTGAGGGCGCGGAGGTGGGCATCGGCCTGGGTCTCGAGCGCGTGGGCGCGGCGTTGAGCGCGCTGCTCGAAGACGGTGCCCGGGGGGTGCTGGTGCGAAGAGGTGCCCGCGTGGTGCTCTACGGGGCGGTCAATGCCGGGAAGTCGACGCTGTTCAATCGGCTGGCGGGGGTCGACCGCGCGCTGGTGGACCCAGAGCCTGGCACTACGCGGGACACGCTCGAGGCTCGGCTTGAGCTCGCGGGGCTCTCCGTGACGCTGGTCGACACCGCGGGGCTCCGGGAGGCGGCGGGGCGCCTTGAGGCCATGGGCATCGCCCGAGCGCGCGAAGCCCTGGCTGGAGCGGACCTGGCGCTGCTGGTGGTGCCACCGGAGGCCGGGGGAGAGGCCGTAGAGGTGTGGCGACGGGAGGTCGAGGCGGCCCGGCGATTCGAGGTGACCAGCAAGGTGGACCTGGGCCGAGAGAGGAGCCTCGGAGGCCTGGCGGTATCAGGCGTGACGGGCGAGGGCATCCCGGAATTGCGCGCGGCCATCGCCAGTCGACTGGGGGCGGGCGCTGCGGAGGCGGCGGTGGTGACGAGCGAGCGGCACCTCGAGTGTATCCGGGAGGCCGCTGAGGCCGCGGCGCGCGCCAGCGAGGCAGTGAGACAGAGCACCCTCGAGGTGGTGGGCGGTGAGCTTCGGCTGGGCCTGGAGGCCTTGATGAGACTGACCGGGGAGGACGCGACCGCCGCGGTCCTCGACGCGGTGTTCTCACGGTTCTGCATCGGAAAGTGAGGCGCTCGAAGCGAATCAGGGCCGGCGCCGGACGCGGACCGATGACAAGACGCGCCAGCCGCCCCAGCCGATGGCGCCTGCCCCGATGGTGCCCATGACCCAGGCGATGACTGAAGGGGCGAGCGGAGGGAGTCGCACCACCTCGACGGCCAGGAGGAGAGTGAAGACGGCGAGCATCATCAGCACGGCGACGCCGAACACGAGCCAGTAGAAGCCGACCGTGACGGGGGAGCCGGAGAGGCCGATCTCGGTGAAGGCGAGGGCGGGCGAGAAGGGGTTGACCGCGGGCGCGAACGACGGCTCAGGAAGCGCCGCCGGGTTGGGCCCGTCGACGGAGCTCACCAGCACCCGCGCGGATTCCTCATCGACCCCGGCTGCGACGAGCCGTGGAACCCATTGGGCGCGGGGGACAGCCGAGGCACGGAGGCCCTGGAGCTGAGCCCAGGGAGACTCAATGGGGGTGGAGAGTGGGTCGGGCACGTGGGGCGAAGGTCGCGCCTGCAGGCTCGGGCGTCAAGGGCGAGGAGCCGCTGGAGCGGTGCTCGCCGAGTTCTTCCGTGCCACTCAACCCGCGCACAGCGTCGCAGCCGAACTCGACCGGACACACGGGTTTCGGGCGGGAAGGGCGTCGACGTCGGTTCGGCGAGAGCGGGGCATGATCGCCGCGAGCCCGCCTAACGGGGATTTGCGACACGGGCAGCGCCAGATCTAGGAACCGGTCGCGAAGCATCTGATGAGAGCACCGGAGCGCCATCGGGGACACAGCGGCGTACGAATGGTGAACGCATCCCATTCGGGGGCAACCGCTCAGGCGTATCGGTGCGAGGCCGAGGACGGAGCTGGGGAATGGAGGCAAAGGCAGGGGCCTGGCCTGTGCGCGACCGCGCCCTGGTGTTCCACGTGGAACCTGGTGCTTCACCGAGGGGATCCTTGTCGCGGGAACGATCGCTCGCCAGTGAGGGAAGGAGGGTTCGCGGCGCGCGCGCGGCCCATGGAGCCCTGAGCCACATCTTCAGCGCCTCCGAACCTCATCCTCGGGCCACCGCTCGCATGCGTTTCCAAGTTGGTGCCGCGGCTCGACGGGGTCTCGGTCTCGGTTCGACCTCAATGCTCCACGTGGAACACCAACTCCTCCACGGATCCTTTGGACGAGAGGCCCTGAGCACATCTCTCTTCCAGGCTGTCCGAGCCTTGGAACGAGGCATCTGGGCGCAGTCTCCCTGCTCGACTGACCCGCGCGCGTTGGGCCGCCTCGCGTTCCATATGGAGGGCGAGCTCCTGGTCCTCGACGCCACGGCTGCTCTACCTCAGGAAGCAGAGACCGCTGTCGCCACCACCTCGAAGGTGCACCCAGAGGGGTGGCGCTGCGAAGGCTCGAGGCCGAGGAAAGAGGGGGCGGAAGCACTTCCCCCTCTCACGCCGGGCAAGCCTCTCAGGGATGCATCCGCGCACAGTGAGCCACTGCTCGATTGAGCCCGCGTGCCGACTTCTCCTTTGGTGTTCCACGTGGAACGCCAACTCCTGGTCCTCGGGGCGGGAAGAAGGGAGGAGTCGTTCTGGCCGCCATCGCGGCTCCGCCTCACGCGACAGAGTCCGCCTCACGCGACAGAGTCCGCGTCACGACCGCAACCTCCAAGGCGCGCGTGGCGCCCCGTCGCTGAGAACGCTCGAGGGCGGATGCGAGGCGGCCTGAGGCCCTCCGTCGGAGCTTCGCAGCGAGGCCCCCGCGCACGGGCCCTCTCTTCGTTGGCGGTTCCCTCGGTGTTCTACCTGGAAGCCGCGTGCTGGGCGGTATTGCTGGTCCTCGTCAGGCGATACAGTGGCTGTCACGACCGCTACCCCCAACGCGCGGATGGAGCCCCGCCGTGCGAGCGCTCGAGGGCGAGCGGGAGGCCCGAGTACTTCCTCCTCTTCACGCCGACCTCTCTCTGGGTGTTCCACGTGGAACGCGAACTGCTGATCCTCGAGGGGTCGGGCGAGAAGGGAGGAGCCGTTCTGGTCGGCATCGCGGCGCAGCCTTAGGCGACAGAGTGCGCTGTCACGACCGCCACCTCCAAGGTGCGTGTGGAGCCCCGACGCTGAGAACGCTCGAGGGCGAGATAGGAGGCGGCCTGGGGCCCTCCCCTTCCACGGAGCCCGAGCCTCGCAAAGAGGCCTTGGCGCACGAGGCCTCTCTTCGCTGACCTCTCCCCCGGTGTTCCACCGGGAACGCGGCGTCCTGGGGGGCCTCGCGGCACAGCCCTACGCGACAGAGTCCGCTGTCACGACCGCTACCTCAGGTGCATGTGAAGGCCCGGTGCTGCGAACGCTCGAGGGCGAAATGGGAGGCGGCCTGGGGCCCTCCCCTTTTCACTCCGCCCGAGGCTCGCAGCGAGACCCTCGCGCACTGGGCCTCTCCTTGTTGACCGCTCCCACGGTGGTTGAACTGGAGCGCAGCGTCTTGGGCGGCATTGCTGGTCCTTTCACGCCGACCTCTCTCTGGGTGTTGCATGTGGAACGCGAACTCCTGGTCCTCGAGGGGTCGGGCGAGAAGGGAGGAGCCGTTGTGGCCGGCATCGCGGCGCAGGCTTGGGCGACAGAGTCCCCTGTCACGACCGCCACCTCCAAAGTGCGTGTGGAGCCCCGACGCTGAGAACGCTTGAGGGCGAGATGGGAGGGGGCCTGGGCCCCTCCCCCTTCCACGGAGCCCGAGCCTCGTAACGAGGCCTTGGCGCACGAGGCCACTCTTCGCTGACCTCTCCCTCGGTGTTCCACCTGGAACGCGGCGTCCTGGGCGGCATCGCTGGTCTCTTCACGCCGAATCTCTCTCTGGGTGTTCCACGTGGAACGCCGACTCCCGGTGTCAGGGGGGCGGGCGAGAGGGGAGGAGCCGTTGTGGCCGGCATCGCGGCGCAGCCTTAGGCGACAGAGTCCGCTGTCACGACCGCTACCTCAGGCGCGTGTGAAACCCCGGCGCTGCGAACGCTCGAGGGCGAGATACGAGGCGGCCTGGGGCCCTCCCCTTCCACGGAGCCCGAGCCTCGCAAGGAGGCCTCCGCGCACTGGGCCTCTCTTCGTTGACCTCTCCCGGTGTTCCACCTGGAACGCGGCGTCCTGGGCGGCATCGCGGCTCCGCCTTACGCGAAGGAGTCGGCGGTCACGACCGCTACCTCAGGTGCGTGTGGAGCCCCGACGCGGAGAACGCTCGAGGGCGAGATGGGACAGGGCCCGGGGCCCTCCCCTTTCCACGCCGCCGGAGGCTTGCAGCGAGACCTCCGCGCACCGGGCCCCTCTTCGTTGACCTCTCCCTCGGTGTTTGAACTGGAGCGCAGCGTACTGGGCGGCATTGCTGGTCCTTTCACGCCGACCTCTCTCTGGGTGTTCCACGTGGAACGTCGACTCCTGGTGTCGGGGGCGGGCGAGAAGGGAGGAGCCGTTCTGGCCGGCATCGCGGCTCCGCCTTGCGCGACAGAGTCCGCGGTCACGACCGCCACATCCAAGGTGCGTGTGGAGCCCCGGCGCTGCGAACGCTCGAGGGCGAAATGGGAAGCGGCCTGGGGCCCTCCCCCTTCCACGGAGCCCGAGCCTCGCAACGAGGCCTTGGCGCGCTAGGCCTCTCTTCGCTGACCTCTCTCCGGGTGTTCCATGTGGAACGCGAACTCCTGGTCCTCGAGGGGGCGGGCGAGAAGGAAGGAGCCGTTCTGGCCGGCATCGCGGCTCCGCCTTGCGCGACAGAGTCCGCGGTCACGACTGCCACCTCCAAGGTGCGTGTGGAGCCCCGACGCTGAGAACGCTTGAGGGCGAAATGGGAGGTGGCCTGGGGCCCTCCCCCTTCACGGAGCCCGAGCCTCGCAACGAGGCCTTGGCGCGCTAGGCCTCTCTTCGCTGACCTCTCCCTTGGTTTTCGACCTGGAACGCCGTGTCCTGGGCGGCATTGCTCGGCCACCTCAGGCGGCAGGGGCCGCGGTTGGGCAGTCCCGACGCTGCAAGCGCTCGAGGGCGAGAGAGGAGGCGGCCTGAGGCCCTCCACGCCGCCCGAGCCTCGCAGTGGGGCATCGGATCGGGTGGGCGGGCAGCCCGAGGCTCGCAGGTGGCGGAAGAGGGATGGCGGAAAAACTCCTCTCTCTCCTTAGAGGATCCGAGGACCAGGAGTTCGCGTTCCACGTGGAACACCGAGGGAGAGGTCAGCACTGGGGGCTGAGACCGCTGTCTTGGCCCCTCCGGCATGTTCCAGGTGAAACCCTTGGTCCCCGCGCGAAAGTGACGCCTCAAGCTCCTCCCTCGCACCCCAAGCCCCGGTGAGGGGAGCAAGGGTTCGCTCCGGGCGGTTCTGAGCCTCGCGATGAGCCTCCGCGCACCCGAGTTCACCCGTCGGACAGAAAGCCGAGGGTGACTCGATTCCGCGTGGGCGGGCGACCGAGAAGGGAGCCGCCCTCTGCACCCTCTCGGCCGGCCTGGCGGAGGAACCCCGCTTCGAATCGAGCCTCACAGAGAACGCCAACTCCGAGCCTCGTCTCGCGACTCCGAAGGAGTGACCCACGCGCCGTGCGAAGGGCACCGGGTGTGATGATGGCCCCAGCCCTGATGCAGGCGTTCTCGACGCGGAGTAGCCCGAGGGAGGCGTCGACCGGGCGAGCGGTCTTGAATCGCTTCGGGTCGGCCGATGCCGGAAAGCTGAGATGTGCCCGGCGAGGAGAACGGACGCCCGCCTGTCTATGGCGGGTGCGAGCTCGGGGCGGGGATTGAAGGAGCCGGGTCGTCGTGGGCGAGGAGTGAGGAGTCGTGAGCCCTCCTCCTTCCCGGGGTCCGAACCTCATCCTCGCGCGACGGGCCTCTTTCACGCACCAGAGGTTCGGGCCCGGGAATCTTCAGCTCGACGGGCCCCTCGATCTCTGTGTTCCACGTGGAACGCGACTGCTCCGCAGCGCGGGGACGCCTCGCTGGGCAGTCCGCAGCGGTCGGAGTCGAGTGTGGAGGTGGAGTACGCAGGTAGGGGTTGGGCCGACTGCCTCACTGCGAGTCGAGGACTCCGTGCCACGGACGCGCCGGAGCGAGCGAGGTTCAACGTGGAACACGGAGTTTGGGGGCCCGATCTCCGGTGAGCCGACGCGGACAGGAGGCCCGGAAGGCGTGGAAGGGGACGCTTCGGGCGCCTTCTTGGGCTGGAAGCGGAGGAACCGGAGTGAGGTTCTACGTGGAAGACGAAGGAGGGGGTGCGCGCTCCAGTGAGCCGAGGGCAGCGCGGCCAAAGGGCCGGGAAGGCGTTGAAGGGGCTTCGGACGCTTTCTTGGGCTGGGAGCGGACGAGCCGGATCAGGTTCCACGTGGAGCACGAAAGTGGGGGCTCGATCTCCAGTGAGCCGACGCGGAAAGGAGGCCCGGAAGGCATTGAAGTGGACGCCTCGGACGCCTTCTTGCCCTGGCCCGGACGGGTCGGAGTGAGCTCCGAGTGGAGCACGAAGGCGAAGCTCCGCTCACCGCGAGCCGAGGGCACTGCGCTGCATGAGGCCAGAAGGCTGCTTCGGACGCCTTCTTGCCCTGGCCCGGGCGTAACGGAGTGAGGTCCGAGTGGAGCACNNACCGCGAGCCGAGGGCACTGCGCTGCGTGAGGCCAGAAGGCTGCTTCGGACGCCTTCTTGGCCGGGCCCGGGCGGGTCGGAGTGAGCTCCGAGTGGAGCACGAAGGAGGAGGCCTGCGCTCCAGTGAGCCGAGGGCAACGCGGACAAGAAGCCCGGAAGGCGTTGAAGCGGGGGCCGATGCCTTCTTGGGCTGGGTGCGGACGGAACGGAGCGAGGTTCCACGTGGAACGCCTGGACCGGCTCAGCACCCGGGTGCCTTGCCGAGAGCGCGGAACGGACGGGAGGGAGGGAGAGACCCAGAACGACAGCTTCGCTCAGGTGTCCCACGCTGACTGCGTCTCGCGACCAACCGAGGCGTCAATCTGGCACCCCCATTGTCAGAAGCTGGGTTCAGTGAGTGAGGGCCCAGGTTGAGGTTCCTCGTGGAGCACCCGTCCCGCCCGTTGATGGGCTCCAATGATATATGCGCCGGGTGCGGTACGACGTCATCATCGTGGGTCTTGGGCATGCGGGCTGCGAGGCCGCCCTCGCCTGTGCTCGCATGGGCCTCCGCACCGCCGGGGTCACGCTCCGCGACGACCGCATCGCGGTGATGAGCTGCAATCCGGCCATTGGCGGCACGGCGAAAGGCCACCTGGTGCGAGAGCTCGACGCACTGGGTGGGGCGATGGGCTGGGCGGCCGACCAGGCTGGAACGCACTTCGTCACCCTCAACGCATCGAAGGGCGCGGCGGTTCAGGCGACCCGCGTCCTCTGCGACCGTGACGTCTACGCCTCGGTGATGCGTGGGCTGCTCCATGCCGAGCCTGGGCTCGAGGTCGTCGAAGGCGAGGTCAAGCGCCTGGTGGTCAGCTCCGGCGGAGGCCGACCTCGCGTCGAAGGGGTGGTGCTCGACGGCGGCCATGAGCTCGGCGCCCGGGCGGTGGTGGTTACCACCGGCACCTTCCTCAGCGCCGTGATGCACACTGGCAGCGAGGTCAGCGTGGGTGGGCGGGTGGGCGATCAGGCGGCCCAGGGCCTCTCCGATTCTCTCCGCGCGCTCGGCTTCGAGCTCGGCCGCTTCAAGACCGGCACTCCGGCGCGACTCCTCAAGGGCACCATCGACTGGTCACGGTGCGCCGTGCAGCCAGGCGAGGAGCGGCCTCGGCCGTTCTCGCTGCGCACTCGCCCTCCGTTCCCCGTGCAGCCCGGCCTCCAGTGCCACGTCACCCACACCAACCCACGCACCCATGCCGTGCTCCGGGGCAACCTCGAAGCCTCGCCGCTCTTCGCCGGGCGCATCGTCGGGCGAGGGCCGCGGTACTGCCCGTCGGTCGAAGACAAGGTGGTGCGCTTCGCCGACCGGGAGCGGCACACCGTCTTTCTCGAGCCGGAGGGCGCACAGAGCCCCTTGGTCTACCCCGCGGGCCTGTCGACCAGCATGCCGGCCGAGGTGCAGCTCACCTTCCTCCGCACCATCGAGGGCCTCGAGGACGTGCAGGTGGCTCGCTACGGCTACGCGGTGGAGTACGACTACGCCCCGCCGACGCAGCTCGAGCCGACCTTGGAGACCAAGGCGGTGCAGGGCCTGTTCTTCGCCGGCCAGCTCAACGGCACCTCGGGCTACGAAGAGGCCGCCTTTCAAGGGCTGTGGGCGGGAGTCAACGCGGCGCTCCAGGTGCGAGGGGAGGCGCCGCTGCTGCTCGGCCGGCACGAGGCCCATGGCGCCGTGCTCATCGACGAGCTCGTCACCCGAGGCGTCGACGAGCCCTTTCGCATGCTCACCAGCCGCTCGGAGCACCGACTGGCCCTGCGCGAGGGGAACGCGGAGTTCCGGCTCCGGGCCCACGGGCATCGCATCGGTTTGGTGTCGGACACCGAGGCCGCCGCCTCCGCCGAGCGTCGACGTCAGGTGGCCGAGGAGCTCGAACGACTCGAGCGGCGCCAGCTCCTCACCCGGCTGCGCCGCCCGGGTGTGACCTACCAGTCGCTGGTGGCAGACGACCCTGGGCGGCCGGCGCTCGCCGCCGAGCTGTGCGAGGAGGTCGAGACCGACGCCAAGTACGCTGGGTACATCAAGCAGGCCAACGCCGCCTGGACCCGCCGCGCCGACGACCACGACGGTTGGGTGATTCCCCGAGAGCTGGCCTGGGGGGCTGTGCCAGGCCTGTCACGAGAGGCCCAAGAGAAGCTCGGCCGTCTCAAGCCCTCGACGGTGGGTCAGGCCCGGCGAGTGCCCGGTGTCACCCCGGCAGCGGTGAGCCTCCTGCTCGTTCACCTCCGGCGCCTCAGCGAGGCCGGCGCTCCTGTGGAGAAGCTGTGAGGAACATTGAGGATACCCCCTGCTTCTCAGTGGTTGAGTCAGGTGTCGCCTGTGGATAACCCTTTGGGTCGCTTGGAAGAGGGAGTGAGGGTTTTGGGACTCGACGCCATCGAGCCCCAGGCTCTCGAGCGGCTCTGGGCGTACGCGCAGGAGCTCCTCCGCTGGAACGAAAAGGTGAACCTCACCGCCATCACCCAGCCCAGCGAGGTGGTGGACAAGCACCTCCTCGATTCCTTGTCCGTATTCCCTGAGGTCGCTGGCGCCGTGACGCTCCTTGACCTCGGCGCCGGGGCAGGGCTGCCGGGCATTCCCCTCGCCGTGGTCCTGCCCACGCTCCAGTGCACCCTGGTCGACGCCGTGGCCAAGAAGGTGGCCTTCATGAAGACCGGGGCGGTGAAGGCCGGGGTCTCTCCCCGGGTGCGGGCCGTGCACCAGCGGGTGGGCGGTCGGCCCGAGCAGGAGGGTCTGGCCAAGGCCGAGGTCGTCATTTCCCGCGCCTTCATGGAGGTGGGCGCCTTCGTCGCGCTCGCCGTCCACTATCTGGCACCTGGCGGGCGAGTCGTGGCGATGCTGGGGAAGGCACCGACGCAGGCCGAGTTGACGGCGGTTGGGCGGGCAGCGGGACTCGAGGTGGTGACGCTCCGAGAGCTCCGGCTGCCGGGCTCTGGCGACCCTCGCGCGGTGGCCACGTTTCGCGCGAGCTAAAACGCAAGGGCCCGAGATTCTTCAGGGCTGATGGCGAATCATTCGACGTGGATCCGTGCAGATGTCAGGGCCATGGACTACAACGCCGGCATGGGTCGAATCGTCTGCATCTCCAATCAGAAGGGCGGCGTAGGGAAGACGACCACCGCCATCAATTTGGCCGCGTCGTTGGCTGCGGCCGAGCGGAAGACGCTCCTCATCGACATGGACCCGCAGGGGAACGCCGGCTCGGGCCTGGGGGTCGATCGCAGCGCCCTCACCGGCAGCGTGTACGACGCGTTGATCAACGGTCGGCCGCTCAGCGAGCTCATCTTGCCGACCGAGCTCCGGTTCCTCGAGGTCGCCCCCGCGACGCCCGACCTCACCGGCGCCGAGGTCGAGCTGGTGGGCATGGACCGCCGAGAGCATCGGCTGAAGGACGCCCTCAAAGAGCTGTCCCACCGCTACGACTATGTGCTGCTCGACTGCCCGCCGTCGCTCGGGCTCCTCACCGTCAACGCGCTCACCGCCGCCGACTCGGTCCTCATTCCTCTGCAGTGCGAGTACTACGCGATGGAAGGGCTCGCCCAGCTCATGTCCACCATCGAGCTCGTGCAGCAGTCGCTCAACCCCAAGCTGACGGTCGAGGGCATCTTGCTGACGATGTTCGACCAGCGCGCCAACATCAGCCATCAGGTGGCGACCGAAGTGAAGCGCGTCTTCCCCGAGCTCGTCTTCACCAGCGTCGTGCCGCGCAATGTGCGGCTGGCTGAGAGCCCGAGCTTCGGCAAACCGGTGTTGCTCTACGACATCAAGTCTCGTGGGTGCGAGGCGTACCTTGGCGTCGCCCGCGAGCTCCTCAAGCGTGGAAAGAGGACTCGGCGATCGGGACACAGCCAGCCTGTCATGGCATAAGGGCGCCCCGTCGGAGAGGCCATGCCCGCACTCGTCAAGGTCGTCCCCCCCCAGAATCGGAAGCCAGCGCTGGGTCGCGGGCTGGGAGCGTTGCTCGCCGACGCGCGAACGCCATCGACGGCTTCGAGCGCCGGGGTCACCCGCCTGCCGCTCGACCAGATTCACGCCGACCGCGCCAACCCCCGCAAGCGCTTCGACGAGGCCCAGCTGGCCGAGCTGGCCGCCTCACTCAAGAACCAGGGCGTGCTCCAGCCCATCTTGGTGCGCAAGGACAGCAAGGGCTACCGCATCATCGCCGGCGAGCGACGGTGGCGTGCGGCTGAGAAGGCCGGGCTCAAAGAGATTCCGGCGCTGATTCGCGAGGCCTCCGACGCCGAGGCCTACGAGCTGGCGCTGGTCGAGAACATCCAGCGCTCCGACCTGAACCCGCTGGAAGAAGCGGAGGCGTTTCGCCGCCTGGTCGAGGAGCGGAAGCTGACCCAGGAGCAAGTGGCCGAGCGAGTGGGGAAGGATCGCTCGACGGTGGCGAACTCGCTCCGGCTCCTGGCGCTGCCCAACGAGGTCAAGCAGCTCGTCGCCGATGGTGACCTCGACATGGGCCACGCCCGCGCCATTCTCGGCCTGTCGAAGCCGCAAGAGATGGTGACGTTGGCCCGGGCCGTGGTGACGGAGAAGTTGACCGTCCGCGAGACCGAGGCGAGGGTGAAGGACCAGCGACCGGCCAGCAGCACCACGGTCGCGAAGAAGAAGCCAGCCGCGAGCCCCGAGGCCAAGCGTCTGGTCGAAGACCTCCAGCGGCGGTTGGGTACCAAGGTGCGCTTGGTCGAGCGAGGGAATGGGAAAGGGACGCTGGAGATCGAGTTCTTCAGTTACGAAGACCTCGATCGCATCATTCACCTGGTGAAGCGGTAGGGAAGACCCACCATGGCACTGTTCGGAAACGAAAAGCGTGATCAACCGATCGCGCTTCCGAAAGAGGAGAAAGTCGTGTCGGCACGCACCGGAGAGCTGCACACGCTGTTGGGGAAGGGGAGTGAGTTCGACGGCAAGTTGTCTTTCGAGGGCCAGGTTCGCATCGACGGGAAGTACACCGGCCACATCTCGACCAAGGACGTGCTCGTCATCGGCGAGAGCGCCAGGGTGAACGCCGAGATTTCGGCCGGCACCGTCATCATCAACGGCACCGTCGAGGGCGTCATTCGGGCCACCCAGACCGTCGAGCTCCACCCGCCAGCCCGGGTGAAGGGCACCATCGAGACGCCTTCGATGTCGATGGAGAAGGGCGTCCTCTTCGAGGGCACCACCAAGATGGGCGAGACCTCGAAGAGCCTGCCGCCGCCGCCCGCGCCCGGGCCGAAGTAGACCGTGCCTCAGGCCCGCTGGTGGTGGGCGGGAATGGCCTTCGCGCTGTGGGCCTGCCCGGCTGACCCCGCGTCAGACGCGAAGGGAGGGCTGCGGGTGCCCTTGCCCGATGGTTGGAAGGCGAGCTCCTCGCCCGGTGGGCTCCAGGTGGGGCCCGCGGGCCGGGTCGTGCTCCAGCTCGAGTCGCTCGCCTCGCCGCTCCCAGCGCTGGAGCAGCTCACCGGCCCGCTGGAACATGAAAAAGTCATCATAATCTCAAAAGAGTCGAATGACTCCTTTGTTGGGGTCAAGTACCGTTTTGCCGAGTCGCTCGACGAAGGCTTCCTCGGAGCTCAGCGGACCCCGGGGCGTACCGTCTGGTGCGCGACCACCAAGGGCGCCAAGGCCGACGAGGTCGACGCCGCCTCGAAGGTGTGCCGAGGCCTCAGCGAAGACCGGCCGACCAAAGACTGACTGACGCTCCAGCCTCCGTGGGCAGTGGCGCCGGACGCCCGTGCCTTGCATGGCGGGGAATGGATCCCGCGCGCGCCGAGTTGTACAAGTGGAACCAGTGTAACCGTTCGTACTGGTTCGACTGCCTGCACGAGCCCGAGGTTGACGCATGGAACCAGCAGACGGGAAGTTCGCGAGCACGGTTCGAGTAGGGGAGAAGGGTCAAATCGTCATCCCCAAGGCGGCGCGGGAGATGTTCGACATCAAGCCCGGAGACACACTCCTCTTGCTGGCCGACGAGAAGCGAGGCATCGCCATCGTTCGGCGCGAGCTCTTCACGCAGTTCACCGACAGCGTGTTGGACGCGGGGTCGAGACTGGGGGCCAGAAAGAAGGGCGAATAACGCCGCGGTAGCAACCAGGAGAAGACCATATGAGGAAGGCGCTTCGCGTTGTCCTTTGGGTTGTCTTGGGTGCGCTCATGGTGCTGGCGCTCGTTGTCGGAGCGTATGTCTATGACAACCTGACGTACTTCGACCGAGACATGTCCGCCGTGTGGAAGGCGGGGTTCGTCGAGAAGCAAGCCACGATCGACGGGAGCCTCATCACCTATGGCGAGGGGCCGGCCCGAGGCCCAGCGCTGCTGCTCATACACGGGCAAGTGGTGGACTGGAAGAACTACGCCAAGGTGCTGCCCGAGCTCGCCGAGCACTTCCATGTCTTCGCTGTCGATTGCCCTGGCCACGGTGGGTCGGCGCGGGTGCCCGAGAAGTACTCCGCAGCGGCTATCGGCGGCACGCTCGCGGCGTTCATCAAGGAGGTCATCGGCGAGCCGGTGGTTGTATCGGGGCATTCGAGCGGCGGGCTGCTGACCGCATGGCTGGCCGCGAACGAACCGGGGGCCCTGCGCGGCATCATCCTCGAGGATCCACCGCTCTTCACCACGCTGCTCCCGCGAGCACTGAAGACGTGGAACTTCGTCGACCTGGCGACCTCGGCTCATGACTTCTTGCGCAGTGGCCAGGCCGACTTCGTGGCCTACAACGCGACCTCCAACCGTTTCCTCTCGCTGTTCGGGGGCCTCCAGCCAGCCATGACGAGGCACATGCTCGCCTACCGGGTCAAACACCCGAATGACCCAGTGAGACTCTATTACATGCCGCCGCTCCTCAACGAGGTCTTCCGCGGGCTCAACCGCTACGACCCGCGGTTCGGCGAGGCATTCTACCGTGGCACTTTCGACGAGGGCTTCGACCACGCCCAGGCGCTCGGGCGTATCAAGCTCCCGGCGGTGCTCATTCACGCGAACTGGGGCTACGACCCAGACGGCATCCTGATGGCTGCGATGGACGACCAGGACGCGGAGCGCGCTCGTTCACTCCTGGGCGACGTGAAGTTCGTCAGAGTCGACTCGGGGCACGGCTTCCACTTCGAGAAGCCCAAGGAGTTCGTGCGGATCCTCCTCGATTTCCGGAAGCGCTTGGCCGATGACGACGCGGCCCACCAGCGAACCCAGAGGAGCCTCCGATGATGAAGCCCGATGCCGTCGTCCAGCGACAGCTCGATGCCTACAACGCCAAAGAACTCGACGCCTTCATGCGCACCTGGTGGGACGACGCGCAGATCTTCGAGCACCCTGCGACGCTGCTGGCCAACGGCGCGGCGGAGATTCGCGCCCGGCACCTCGCGCGCTTCCAGGAGCCCAACCTGCATGGCCACCTGGTCAACCGCCTGACCATGGGGCAGGTCGTGGTCGACCAGGAGCGAGTGACTCGGACCTTCCCCGAAGGTGCCGGCCAGCTCGAGGTCATCGTGATGTACGAGGTGCGAGGCGAGCGAATCGCCAAATCCTGGGTCCTCATGGGCCCCAAGACGCTCGACCCACCTACGTCGTCACGTTGAAGCGGAAGTGCATGCAGTCGCCGTCTTGCACGACGTACTCCTTGCCTTCGATGCGCAGCATGCCCTTGTCGCGCACGGCCGCCTCGCTCCCGTACTGGAGCAGGTCCTTCCACGACATCACCTCGGCTTTGATGAAGCCCTTCTCGAAGTCCGAGTGAATGACGCCGGCGCACTGCGGGGCCTTCCACCCCTTGTGGAACGTCCACGCCCGGCACTCCTTGGGGCCGACGGTGAAGTACGTCTGGAGCCCGAGCAGGTGGTAGCCCGCCCGCACGACTTTGTTGAGGCCCGGCTCATCGAGGCCGGCGGAGGCGAGGAAGTCGGGTCGCTCCTCGGGGGGCAGCTGCTGAATCTCGGCCTCCAAGGCGGCGGCCAGCACCACGACGTCGGCGTTCTCTTCGGCGGCGATGGCCTTGACCGCCTGCACGTGGGCGTCGGTCGCCTGGCTGGCGAGCTGTGACTCGGCGACGTTGGCCACGTACAGCACCGGCTTGGACGTCAGCAGGAACAGTTCGCGAATGAGGGCCGCTTCATCGTCGGAGAGGCCATGGGCTCGCACTGGCACGCCGTTGTCCAGCTTGGCCTTCACCTTGTCCAAGACGACCAGCTCGGCCTTGGCCAGCTCGCCTTCTTTGCCGCCGGCCTTGGCGCTGCGGGAGGTCTTGTCGCGGCGCTTCTCGACGGTGTCGAGGTCTTTGAGGCAGAGCTCGGTGTCGACCACTTCCTTGTCGCGGCGGGGGTCCACCGAACCCTCGACGTGGGTGATGTTCTCGTCCTCGAAGCAGCGGAGCACGTACAGCACCGCGTCGACCTGGCGGATGTTGGCGAGGAACTGGTTCCCCAGGCCTTCGCCCTTCGACGCGCCCCGCACCAGGCCGGCGATGTCGACGAACTCGAGGGTGGTGTACAGGGTCTTCTCGGGCTTCGTCACCTCGGCGACTTGATCGAGCCGGGAGTCGGGCACCGGCACCACGCCGATGTTGGGCTCGATGGTGGCGAAGGGGTAGTTGGCCGCCAGTGCTCCGGCGTTCGACACTGCGTTGAACAAGGTCGACTTACCGACGTTCGGCAGCCCGACGATTCCGATCGAAAGTCCCATGGCGGGCGGCGTGTACTGGAAAATCGGCTCCCGGGGAACCGCCCTCCGTCGCTTCTGCTCTAGCGCCGGGTGGCGCTCCAGAGCTTCCGCGGCTGTCGCTCGAGGGCCCACTGGGCCTGGAGCCTCGATAGGCCAGCCTGGGAGCCCGAGGCGACGCTCGCCCGCGGGGTGCTCGCTGGGGTCTCGGCCCACCGCCCAAGCGCCGCCAGGGCCTCTGACGCCTGGGGCTCGGGCAGGTCGAAGAGGTCGGCCGTCACGTGGTTGGCCCCCGGAATGACGTAGCGGTACGAGTCGCGCGCCTGCCCGAGCTCGAAGGCCCCAGCGGACCAGGGGTCATGGCCTCCGTAGATGAGCATCACCCGCTCGCCGAACAGAGCCAGCCAGGTCTGCACCAAGGGCATCGCGCGCACGTCGAAGTGGTCGACCGGGGCAGGGGAGTAGCGCTGAACCCGGTAGGTCCCGGGGTACCGCAGGAGTGGCTTGAGGTGCTTCTCGAGGGGGCCGTAGGAGCCGAGCTGCGCCGACGCCTGGTAGGAGTAGGCGTCGAAGAACGAGAGCACTTGATCGCTGGCGACGTCCGCCGGGCCAGAGGCTTGGTCGAGGGTCGCGACCAGCGCTCCGGCCGGAGCGTCGGCGGGCGGCAGCGCCAGGCAGAAGTCCTCGCCCAGGTACTGCCAGAGTGCGAAGCGGAGCTCCTGGACCGAGTGCTCGAGGGCGACGTCGAGGCCTCCGACGCGCTGGTAGGTCAGGCCATACGTGTCGGCCTGGGCCTGGTACAGCGGCAGCACCTCAGCGCGCCGAGACAGCACCGCCCGCTGAAAGTCGATGAGGCGAGTCCGGCAGGCAGCCGAGCCGACCACCTCGAGGAAGGCGGGGTAGCGCGGGTCGTTGGTGCCGTAGCTCTCGGGCGCCACGTAGGCGATGGTGCCGTCGACGTCGTGGGGGAAGAAGCGCCGGTGGAACAGCGAGGTCATCCCGCCCTTGCTGACTCCGGTGGAGAGCCACTTGGCCCGGTAGACCTCTTTGAGGAGCGTCACCACGCGATGATGGTCTTCGGCGGCCTGGCGAATGGTGAGGTCGCTGTAGTCGAGCGGGGCCGGCACCGATGGTCCGAAGAAGCGGTGCTCGACGATGAGTGAGTTCGACTGCAGGAGGTAGGACACCTCGGTGTCGGAGGGCACCATGCTGAAGAGCCCGTAGCCCGTCGAGCCCAGCACCATCGGCTTAGCCACGTCGCGGTGGAGCAACAGCGCCCGCTGCGAGAACGAGCCGCGATCCGGGTGCGAGTGGTCCACCGGCTGCACGATGGAGAGGCGGAAGGCACGGGTCCCCTCGTCGCCGGCCACCTCTTCGACGGTGACGCCAGGGAGCCCGCTGAGTCGCGCGAGGAGCGCATCGCTCGACAGCTCCATTCTGTTCGCGGTGGGGTCTTGCTTGTCGGAGCAGCCAAGGGCGGAGAGAAACACGGTCAGCAGGGCAATCCACCCGAGCTCGGTGATGAGCGAGAATGTGCTTCGAGGCTGGTGGTCGCGCCTGTGCATGAGCTCCCCCTCCGGCGTTCAATGCGGCGCGCAGCATGCACGAGGCCATCGGGCACCGTCGAGCCCGGGTCGCCAGAAACGGTGGAATTCCTGATGATTCAGGCGACAAGGCGCATGGGGCTGAGGCACCTCTCGTCCGCAGTGCACGGACTTCAGTCTGGGCGTTTGTCCCCCCACTCTCCCCCGCCCCTCCCCCGCCGGGCGAGGGGGGCCCGCTCATAGGGCCGCGGGGCCCGGGACGACCGCACTGCCGAACGCTCTGCCTCTCGGTGGCTGAACGCTGGAGTGACGTGACGGCTCGCCCGGGCCTCCACAACCGCCCTCGTTCACTCTGAGCCTCGAGCTTCTGGGTTCAGGCAATGCCCTCGGTCTTGGGCCCTCTGCCGGTCAACGTCTCGGTTGCACTCCCGTTCAGCGCCGCCCAGGAAGCTCGAGCGCGGAGTCCACCAGTGTCCTTGATCAGCAGAGGGCTCAAGACAAAGGGCATTGCCTGAACCCAGAAGCTCTCGAGTCAGAGTGAGCTGGGGCGGTGGTGGAGGCCCGAACGAACCGCCACGCCCAGCCAACGTTTAGCCCCCGAGCACGAAGCGTTTCGCCAGTGCGGTCGTCCAGGGCCCCGCGGCCCTGAGAGCGGGACCCCCCTCGCCGGGGCGAGGGGTCAGGGGGAGTGGGGGCCGTCCGCCCGGACGAAAGAACGTTGGCACTGCGGACATGAGGTGCCACAGGCGCCGTCCCTGCTCCCTCGTCAATTCCGCGTGCCCGGACCACCGCCCCTCTGGCCCCAATCGCACCCGTCCTCGGGGCCAGTCAATCTGCTATATGGCCAGCGCGATGAAGAGCACGTTTCAAGTTGGCCTCGTGCAGATGTCCATGTCGAAGGACCCGGCGACCAACGTCGAGCGGGCGGTGGCCTTGACCGCCGACGCTGCGAAGAAGGGCGCCGAGGTGGTCTGCCTCCCCGAGATGTACCGCACCCCTTACTTCTGCCAATCCGAGACGCACGCGATGTTCGACCTCGCCGAGGCGGTCGAAGGCGGCCCGTCGGTCGAGGCGTTGTCCCGGGTGGCCAAGGCGCAGGGCGTGGCGGTGGTGGTGCCCATCTTCGAGCGCCGGGCGCCAGGCCTGTACCACAACAGCGCCGTCATCATCGACGCCGACGGCAAGCTGGTTGGTCTGTATCGGAAGATGCACATCCCCGACGACCCCGCCTTCTACGAGAAGTTCTATTTCACGCCGGGCGATACCGGGTTTCGCGCCTTCGACGTGAAGGCCGGCCGCATCGGCACGCTCATCTGCTGGGACCAGTGGTACCCCGAGGGCGCCCGCCTCACCGCGCTGGCCGGCGCCAGCATTCTCTTCTACCCCACGGCCATCGGCTGGCACCCAGCAGAGAAGGCCGAGTTCGGCGTCTCCCAGCGCGACGCCTGGAAGACCATTCAACGCAGCCACGCCATCGCCAACGGCTGCTACGTGGCCGCGGTGAACCGGGTCGGCCACGAGAAAGAGAAGAGCGAGGACGCCGGCCTCGAGTTCTGGGGTACCAGCTTCTTGTGCGACCCGTTCGGCGTGGTGCTGGCCGAGGCCTCGACGGATCGCGAGGAGACGCTGGTGGCCACGGTGGACGTCGGCCGCATCGAGGAGGTTCGCCGACATTGGCCCTTCTTGCGTGACCGCCGCATCGACGCCTACGGAGACCTGACCCGGCGGTTTCGCGATTGATTGCCATGGCGACCAAGGCCCCCGCGGCGCAGGGCTTCGCCATGCCGGCGGAGTGGAGCGCCCACCAGGCGACTTGGCTGGCCTGGCCTCACAACGTGCGCGACTGGCCGGGCAAGTTCGGGCCCATTCCCTGGGTCTACGCGGAAATCGTCCGCCACATCTCGAAGGGCGAGAGCGTTCGGCTGCTCGTGGAGGACGCCGCCCACGAAGAAAAGGTCCGTCGGCTCCTGAGCCGGGCCGGAGTGCCGCTCGAGCCGGTGGAGCTGCGCCGGTTTCCAACGGACCGCGTGTGGACGCGCGACGCCGGCCCCATCTGGCTGACCCGCGGAGGTTCGTCTCCGGCTCGAGCCATCGCCGGCTTTCGTTTCAACGCCTGGGCGAAGTACCCCGACTGGAAGAAGGACGCTCGAGTGCCGGGCCGGGCCGCCAAAGCCCTCAAGGCGCCGCTGCTCCCCGCGCTGCACCGGGGCCGTGAGGTGGTGCTCGAAGGTGGCGCCATCGACGTCAACGGCCGGGGCACGATTCTCACCACCGAGGAGTGCCTCCTCGACCCCGAGGTCCAGGTGCGCAACCCGGGCTTCGAGCGCGGCGACTACGAGGCGGTGTTCCGCGACGTGCTGGGGGCGGGCAATACCGTGTGGCTGGGGAAGGGCATCGCCGGCGATGACACCCACGGGCACGTCGACGACCTGTGCCGCTTCGTCGACCCACGCACCATCGTGCTGTGCCGCGAGGAGGACCCGGCGGATCCGAACTACGTCATCCTCGAGGAGAACCGCGAGCGGCTCGAGGGCGCCAGGCTGGAGGACGGCAGTCGTCCTCGGGTGGTGTTTCTGCCCATGCCCTCGCCGGTCGTGTTCGACGGCCAGCGGCTGCCGGCGAGCTACGCCAATTTCTACATCTGCAACGCCGCGGTGCTGGTGCCGACCTTCGGCGACCCGCGCGACCGCTTCGCGCTCGGCATCCTCGGGGAGCTCTTCAGAGATAGACCGGTGATAGGCGTCCACGCGCTCGACCTCGTGTGGGGCCTGGGCACGCTCCACTGCCTGTCTCAGCAGGAGCCGGCGCTCCCGCTCCCCACGCGCTCCATCGCCGCGGCCGGCTGAGCTCAGGTGAGGGCCTTCTTGATTTTGGCGACCGCGGACGGCGCGTAGAAATTGCACGGGCCCTTCTTGGCGGTCGGCACGAGCTTCAACTCGGCGATGGCCTTCTTCACCTTGGCGTCTGAGACGGCGAGCTGCTTGGCGATTTTGGCGGCGGTCAACAGGTCGGGGTCCGTGGGCATCCCCCGAGCATCGCCTCCGCACGGCAGGTGTGGGCGGGTCAGCGCGGTCGAAGCGCTGGCATTGAGTGTCAGACTGAGGCTCAATGCAGCGGTCCGTCGATCGAGGAGGCTCTGAATGCGTGCTTTTCTGGTGATCGCCGCGCTGGTGTCGTCTTCGGCATTCGCACAGCAACCCGTGCCCGAGCCGCCGCCGCCCCCTCCGCCGCTCACGTCGACCGAGGTGGACTGCTTTCCCTCGTGCCGCAGCGGCTTCGTCTGTCGCCTGGGGGAGTGCATCAGCCGGTGCAACCCACCGTGCGGCGCCGGCCAACAGTGCCTCGATTCGGGTGAATGCGCCCTCGCGCCGGCCACGCCTCAACCAGGGCCCTCGCAGCCGACCTACGTTCCACGCACCCAGAGCCCGCCGCCGCTGCCCTACGCGGACCCGTACGCGAGTGAACGGCCGACGACGCGAGCGGGGCTCCGGGTGAGCACCGGGTGGGCGTTGGGAGCGGGCATCTACGGCATCGTCACCATGGCCGTGACCGCGACGCTCATCGGCGTCACCCTGGGGCTGTACGGCTCAGGCTCCTCGTCGGCCATCGTGGGCGCCGTCACCACCATCTTCTTCGCGGTGTCGAACCCCATCGTCGCAGCGGGCGCGGGCAGCGCACGGAACGGTGGGCAGGTCGCTGGGCTGCTAGGAGCGCGGGTGGTGGGGTGGATCCTCTATGGCCTCACCTTGGCGACGGCCGTCGTCATGGTGGGCCTGGGCCTCGCCAACGTGACGGTGCCAGTGCCCATCATCGTGGCTCTCGGAGCTGGAGCGCTCCTCTCGACGCTCTTCATGTCTCTGGATGCCTTCGTGTCGGCGAGCCAGGCGCGGACACTCAAGGAAGAGATGCGCTCCAACGCGCTCAGGCACGCCCCGTTCTTCGGCCTCGTCCCTTCCACCACGGGGAAGGGCATGGGCGTCATCGGCGGGTGGGGCGTGGCCTTCTGACGGCGCGCTTTTAGAAGACCTTGATGAGCGCGGCGTGAAGGCCGGTGGCAAACCGACCCGTCGACAGGAAGCCAAACGAGACGCCGAGGTCGAGCTGGAACATCCCCTCCACCAGCGCGTGGAAGCTCGGGCCAAACGATACCCCGAGCCTCGGGGTCTGCTCGGCTCGCTGGGCGTCGAGCTGGCCCCAGGCGGCGGCATCGACGAAGAAGCCCAGCTTGAAGAGGTCTCGCGTCAACGAGAAGCGAAACTCGGCTGACCCGCTTGCCGCCGCCCGCACGAAGATGTCACCGAACACGCCGCGGAGGTGGTCGCCCAGCGGCTCCTCGAAGGGGTACAGCACATCGCCAGTCAGGAGTGTGCCCTTGGCCTTGAACCAGAGGTCGTGCCACCCCAGGGCCACCACCTTCTGCCATCGGAGCTTCACCTCGCCGTAGGCCACCTCGTCGAGCCGCTCCAGGTTGCCCCACAGCCGTCCATCGAGGGATGCCGCGTGCCGGCGATCCCACCTGGCATCGCCGGTGTCCAACACCAGCTCGAGGCCGAACTGCACGAAGCCGCGCCAGCGCCGCAGCTCGCTCCCCACCTCGGCTGGTGGAGGGCCCCAACCGGCCCCACGCTGACCGAACAAGTAGAAGTGCTGCAGGCCAAAACCGATGAAGACACGCAGCGGCGCCACCGGGCGGACCTGAATATTGGCCGACAGCTCCGAGTTGGTGGCGAGGTAGTTCTCGAGGCCCAAGTCCCACCGCTGGCGCGCGAGGCCCTCGCCCCGGAGCCAGACGAAGCTGCGCACCGAGGCGATGGCCGGCGTGTACCAGAGCGCCTCGGCGTAGAGCCGCGAGGGGAAGACGTAGTACGCGTGCGATTGGAGGTCTTGCCGCACGCCCCCGCCTCCCATGACGCCCACCCGCCAGAGGTCGTCGTCGAAGATGAGGCCCCGGCCCTGGTAGTTCGCCCCCAGCTCGAGGCCGTCGAAGTACGTCACCCGCACGTCGAGGCCCGCTCCGGTGGGCCACTCCCGCTCCTTAAAGTAGAGGTGGAGCTCGTACTGGTGGCGAGGGTGCAACAGCGCTGCGCCCTTGAGCGTGCCCAGCGGCCCCAGCGAGTCGACCTGAGGGCCCACGTGCTCCACCACCGCCGTGGGCACCAACTCGTACTCGGGCGCGTCGATGCCGAGCTGCGAAGAGAGCTGGGCGAGCTGGCGCTCCAGGGCGGGCTGGTTGAAGACGTCGCGAGGGAGATCGAGCGCCAGCTTCAGACGAATCATCTGGAACGTGAGGCGCCCGCGGAACACGACCTTCTCGAGCAGCCCCTCGTTCATGAGCAGAACGACGCGCCCCTCCACCAGCTGGCCCTCGACCGTGGCCAGCGTGTACCCCGCCTGGTGAAGGAAAGACTCGAGCCGCGTGGCCATCGCCGCCGCCATCTCGGCCGTCGCGGGGGCGACCGGGCGCTCGAGCAACGCCCGGTACACCTCATCGGGCAATACCTCGTTGCCGTGGAGCTCGACCTCCACCGGGCCGGGCTCGGCCCCCAAAGCCAGCGCAGCGAGCACCAGCGCCAGCGACATGTCAGTGCTTGAGCAGCTGGTGGCCCTGCACGCCTTCCATGCCGTGGGTCAGCACGAAGGAGTACAGCGGAAAGCTGTCTTCGCGGGGCCCGCCGATGCACTCGAAGACCCAGTACCCCGAGTTGGGGGTCTCGACGTCGGGGCTGGCCTGCACGAAGACGACCTCGGATCGCTCGACCACCAACTCACCCACCAGCGACTTCCCGAGGATGGCCTGGCAGACGGCCCGGCCGTCTTCTTCATCGAAGAAGTCCCAGTGGATCAACTCGTGATCCATCAACGCCACGTCTCCCGCGCCGGCGCGAACGACGCAGTTTCGGTGCTCCAGGAGCCACCGCCAGAACTGGTCGAAGGTCAACGGCGTTGCGGTCGAGCTGGTCGTCATGGGTCCCCCCTTAGCCATGAGACGGGCACGAAGGGAACTCTCCATCGCGCTCCAGCTCCTGCGCTGGTTGACCCGTCTCACGCCTCATTCACCCCCTCATCTCCCTCATTCAGAAAAAGTACCCTTGTGGCTCGGGGTTAGGTGTGAGACGCGGTGGCCACGTTGGAGAGTGCAGGGTCTTCCCCGGCGGCGAGAGTCGGCGATGGGTAGGTCGGAGTGGGAGGGCAGCGAGCTTTGCCCCGGCGTCTCGGGAGAGCTTGACTTTGCTCGGACTGTGGTACCTTCCACCGCGCCCATCGGGACCGAGGACGCCAGCAAAACCAATCGCTTGTAAGAGACACGTCGGAACTGCCTTCCATGAGCATTGACGTCCTGGGACTTGCCCTTCTTTTCATCGCTGGGGCCATCGGCATGGCCCTCATGGCCAGGTCTCGGTCGAAGCGCCAGAAGGTCGACACCGAGATGCACCTCCAGTCGCTGACCGAGGGCCGCGAGCCGCCGACGCTGCACCCGGTGATTGACCCCGACAAGTGCATGGGCAGCCTCTCGTGCCTCGCGGTGTGTCCTGAGGGCGACATCATGGGCGTCGTCGACGGCAAGGCCGCGCTCATCAACCCGTCGGCGTGCATCGGCCACGGCAAGTGCGCGCTGGAGTGCCCGGTCAACGCCATCACGCTGGTCTTCGGAACGCTCCAGCGAGGGCTCGATCTCCCCGAGGTGAACGAGTTCTTCGAGACCAGCCGGCCCGGCGTGCACATCGTCGGTGAGCTGGGGGGCATGGGCCTCATCAAGAACGCCATCACCCAAGGGGTTCAGGTCTCGCAGTACTTCACCAAGAGCCTGAAGCCGGGGGGAGACCCGGACGTCGACGTCGTGGTGGTCGGGGCTGGCCCGGCCGGCCTGGCAGTGGGCCTGGGCCTGAGGCAGGCTGGGCTCAACTTCCGCATTCTCGAGCGCGAGTCCGTCGGAGGCACCATCGCCCACTACCCCAGGCAGAAGGTGGTGATGACCGAGCGGGTGGTGCTGCCCATCTACGGCAAGTTCGGGCAGACCCTCATCTCGAAGGAAGACCTGCTCGAGTCCTTCAACGACGCCATCACCAAGGGCAACCTCGAGATTGAAACAGGGGTCAACGTCGAGAAGGTCGACGGCTCCGACGGCCACTTCACGGTGCAGACGAGCAAGGGGCCGGTGAAGACGAAGAAGGTGGTGCTAGCCGTCGGCCGTGCGGGCACGCCGCGCAAGCTGGGCGCCCCTGGGGAGGACCTGAACAAGGTCGCCTACCGGCTGGTCGACGCCCAGCAGTACGAGAGCACGCGGCTCCTGGTGGTGGGCGGTGGCGACGCGGCTCTCGAGGCGGCGATTCAGATCGCCGAGGAGACCAACGCCGAGGTGGCGCTGAGCTACCGCAACGCCGAGCTGGGCAAGGCCCGCGACGCCAACAAGAAGCGCTTCAAGGAGCTGGTGCAGGAAGGCCGCATCTTCGCCTTCATGCCCTCGAAGGTGCAGGCCGTCACCCAGAAGTCGGTGAAGCTCGAGGTGGCAGGCAAGCCGCTCGAGCTCAAGAACGACTACGTCATCGCCTGCCTCGGCGGCGAGCCTCCCACCGAGTTTCTCAAGACCAACGGCGTCTCGATGCAGCGGCTCCATGGCGAGCAGCTCGGCGCCAAGGCCCGCGGAGGCAAGCCCACCGCCAAGCTGGAGGCCGAGCTCACCTTTCAGCGGCGCCTGGCCTTCGGGCTGTTTACGCTGGGCGCCATCATCGTCGCGCTCCTGTTCGTCATCGGTGAAGACTACTACCGGGTGCCCCTGGCCTTGAGGGTCAAGCACCCGGCCAACGCGTTCCTCAAGCCTGCTGGGCCCTGGGGGCACGGGGTGGGCATCGTCGCCACGCTCTTCATGCTGTCGAACTTCCTCTACGCCCTGCGCAAGCGCTGGGAGCGGCTCAAGGGGTTCAGCTCGATTCGCAACTGGCTCACCTTTCACCAGTTCGTCGGCTTCATGAGCCCGCTGGTCATCGCGTTCCACGCTGCCTTCCAGTCGAACAACCTGCTGGCCAGCTCCACGGCCATCTCGCTCGGCATCGTGGTGCTGACCGGCGTGGTGGGGCGCTTCTTCTTCGCCATCGTGCCTTCAGGCGAGGGGAAGCAGAACGAGCTGGGCGAGCTGACCAAGCGGTACGACCGCCTCAAGACTCGCGCCGAGGTCGAGCTTGAAGACACCACCACCGACACCTTTCGAGTGGCCGAGGTGCTCAGCCACGTCACCAAGCCGCCGAAGGATCGATCGCTCCTCACCTTCCTCTTCCACGTTCCCATGATGCGCCTGAAGGACGAGCTCGACCTCCGCCGCGTGAGCCACGCCTTCAAGTCAGACACGGAGTTCAAGGAATTCCGAGCGAACTTTGCCAAGCTGCGCGTCATGCAGGTTCAGGTGACGTTCTTCCGCGCGCTCAGGCGCCTCATGTCGGTGTGGCGCGTGCTCCACGTGGTGCTGGCCATCTGCCTGGTTGTCATGATCACCGCCCACATCGGGTTCTCGCTCTTCCTCGGGTACAAGTGGATCTTCTCGTGAGCCGACACCTCGGGCGGGCCCTCCTCGTTGCGACGGTCGCCCTGGCAGGAGTCGCCCGCGCTGACCTCTTTTCACCCGGAGAGCTGGCCAAGCCCCACCAGCAGTTCGAGGGCATCTCCAACTGCACCAAGTGCCACCCCGCGGGCGACAAGCTGTCTCAGGAGGCCTGCCTCACGCCCTGTCACACCGAGCTCAAGCCACGCATCACGTCCAGCAAGGGGCTCCATGGGCGGCTGACCGACGAGAAGCGGGCCTGCGAGGTGTGCCACCACGAGCACAAGGGCCGCGAGTTTCAGCTGGTCGACTGGGGCACCGGCAAGAAGTCCTTCGACCACCGGCGCACTGGCTGGGCGCTCAAGGGCGCGCACCTCAAGACCGACTGCGAGAAGTGCCACGAGCGGCGACTCATCAGCTGGCCCGTGGCCATCAAGCTCCTCGACGCCCGGCCGCGCACGTTTCTCGGAGTCGACCAGGCCTGCGAGGCCTGCCACTTCGACGAGCACCGAGGCCAACAGAAGGAAGACTGCGCCTACTGCCACAACGAGAAGGAATGGAAGCCGGCGCCGGGGTTCGACCACGACACCACGAACTACGCGCTCAAGGGCAAGCACAAGAAGGTGAAGTGCGAAAAGTGCCACCCAGTGCAGAAGGACGACGTGAAGCACGGCTTCCCGGCCCCCAAGTCGGAGACGTTCCTCAAGCTGGCCAACCTCGAGTACAACGCCTGCACCGACTGCCATAAGGACCCGCACGAGAACCGCTTCGGGCCGCGCTGCACGAGCTGCCACACCGTCGACGGGTGGAACATCATTCGCAACGCGACCAAGGAGCGGGAGTTCCACGAGAAGACCCGCTACCCGCTCAAGGGCGCTCACCTCGACGTGGAGTGCCGCGCCTGTCACGGCCCGTACCCCGGCCAGCCCGCGAAGTTCAAGAACATGAAGTTCGAGGACTGCACCGACTGTCACCCCGACTCCCACGAGGGTCAGATTGTCACCAAGGGCACGAAGCTGCCCGACTGCACCGTCTGCCACTCGGTCGACGGCTTCATGCCTCCGCAGTACGGCCTGCCGCAGCACGCCCAGACCAAGTACCCGCTCGAAGGCGCGCACGCGACGGTGCCCTGTGACGAGTGCCACGAAGACAGCCAAGCGCTGCAGAAGAAGATTCCTCCGACGGTGTTGAGCGACCTCCGCCGCAAGCAGCGACGCGAGCTGTTCAGCCTTGCCATCTTCGACTTCCCCAAGCCGCCCGAGAAGTGCGACTCGTGCCACACCGACGTGCACAAGGGGCAGTTCGAGAAGAAGTGCGACACCTGCCACGTTCCCGCGACCTTCCAGAAGGTGCGCTTCGATCACCAGAAGGACTCCCGCTACCCCCTGACGGGCAAGCACGAGAAGGTGGCCTGCGAGAAGTGCCACTTCGTGCCGCCGGGGCCCAAGGAGCTTGTCGACGGCAAGCCAGTGGTGCTGTACCGGCCGATGGAACAGAAGTGCAAGGCCTGCCACCCGGACCAGCACGTGGGCCAATTCGTTCGCAAGGGCAAGCCGGCCGACTGCGAGGAGTGCCACGTCACCGACGAGTGGAAGAAGACCAAGTTCAAGCACGAGCCGCCCTTCACCACCTACCTCCTCGATGGCCAGCACGAAAAGGTGCCCTGCGAAAAGTGCCACAAGAAGGTGGCGCTGGGCCCCAAGCTCGACGCGGTTCGCTACACGCCGGTGTCCAGGACGTGTGAGGGCTGCCACGCCGATTACCACAAGGGTGCGTTCCAGGGGTTCGAGCCATGACGCTGCTCTTGTTGGTGCTCCTCTCGGCGGCTCCTCCTAAGACGGCGAAGCTGCCGCCGTCGCGCGCGGTCGACGCGCCGAGGCAGACCCCCACCTCGATGATGCCCGCGTCGGCCGAGCCCGGCGGCGTCATGGGGAAGAAGAGCGACACGACCCAGTGCAGCCACTGCCACGCCACGTCGTCGTGGACCGACGTGCGCTTCAACCACGAGCGCACCGGGTTTCCACTCACGGGCGCCCACACCACGGTGACGTGCAAGGCCTGCCACGTGGTGGACTTCCAGCGGCCGCTCCCCCGCACCTGCGTCGGCTGTCACCGCGATGCGCACGCGGGAGACCTGGGCACCCAATGCGAGTCGTGCCACGACACCAGCACCTGGCGCTCGCGGATCGACGCCGACGCGCACCGGCGCACCAACTTTCCTCTGGTGGGTGGCCACGCCTCCCTGCCGTGCGTGGAGTGCCACTTCGAGGCGCGGGAGCGGCGCTTCGCGCGGGCCACCGTCGATTGCCTCAACTGCCACCAGCAGGACTACACCCGAACCCTGGGCACGGCCCTCGACCACGTGGTGCGGGGCTTCGACACCAAGCAGTGCCGCACCTGCCACGGCGCCTTCCGCTTCACCCCGGCGCTGTTCCCAACCCACGACGACTGCTACCGCATCAGCTCGGGGCCGCACCTGGGGCTGGGGTGCCGCGATTGCCACTCGTCAGACCAGTACAAGGGGGGCGTGGGCACCTGCAACACCGGCAACCTCCGATGCAACGAGTGCCATGAGCACCTGTGTGTCGCGATGGACAAACGACACGCCGAGCTGTCGGCGGCCGGGTACAAGTGCGTGAATCGAAAGTGCTACGAGTGCCACATGGGCACAGGGGCGGGTCGATGAGCGCGTCGCGTCGTTCCGGCTCGGTGGGGGTGCTCGGGCTCGTGCTGGGGCTCCTGGCGCTCCCCGCGGCTGGTGCTCCACCGGCGACCAGCCGGGCCAGGCCCCGGGTCGTGGCGACGCCCAAGGCGAGCACCTCGGGAGAAGTGCGGTACCTGACCTCGACGCTCGCCTACCTGAACCGCGGGCGTGACGACGGCGTGAAGGTCGGCATGACCATCAACTTCACCCGTGGAGGCCGAGCCATCGGGACCTGCGCGGTGGACGCGGCGGCGGATCGCTGGGCGACCTGCTTGGCCGGGCCCCTGCACAAGGGCGACAGGTTCAGCATGGCTCGCAAGCCCGAGGCGGCGCCGCCCGGCCCGTCGCTCGAGGTGCTCACCGAGCGAGACGTCGCGGCTCGGCACGACCTGGTGATGGCTGCGGATACCGGTCTGGTGGAGTTCGATGGCGACTCCGGCGGGCCCCAGGCTCATCGGGTGTCGGTGGCGCTCGGTCAGACGACCTACGCCAACTTCTCGGGCGAGGGGCCCTTTCAGGTGCAGCGCCTCGACGTCGCGGTGTACGACGTCGACCTCTGGAAGGGCCTGCGCGTGTCGGCGGACCTCTCGGTGCTGAACTTCAGCCAGCGACCGTCGAACTTTCAGTCGAAGTTCGTGAACACGCCAGTGTTGCTGGTGCGACAGCTCGAGCTCGGCTTTCGGCGGTCCGACGTGGCCTTCTCGGGGGCCATTGGCCGAGTGTGGACGCGGTGGGTGCCTGGGTTGTCGGTGGTCGACGGCCTCCAGGCCTCGTATCGGGTGGGCGACTGGCTCGAGACGGGCGTCTACGGCGGCTTGCTGCCCAACGCGTACAACATCGCTCCCAGCACGCAGCAGTGGTCCGCGGGGGCCTTCGTCATGGCGCGGGTGCAAACGGGCGAGGGAGCCACGTCGACGCTGTTCCAGACCGAGGGCCGGCTGGGCTACTCCCTGAGGGACCAACTCGGTGGGCGGTTCGAGCTGGCCGCGGCGGCCCACCTGTACCAGGGCAAGCGAGTTGACGCGCACGCGCTGCTCGAGCTGGCCTATGGAGGCGAGGTGCAGTCGACCGCGGGAGTCGACGGCTTCCGCATCGACGTGGGCTACCGGCCGGTTGAGCAACTCCGGGTGTTCGCCACGGCCCGCTACCGCGGCGGCTCGGTGTCGGGCGCGGTCGACCTCGGCATGGCGTCACCGCTGCAGAAGGCGATTCACGCCGACGGAGGTGTCACCTGGGAGGTCGCTCAGTGGCTGTGGCTCGGGGGCATCGCCGGGGTCGCGAGCGACTTCGTCGACCCGGCCGCGGGGCTGACACAGGGCCGGTTTGGTCCCGAGGTGACGTTCCCAAACATCTTCGGCCGGGGCAGCGCGCTGATGGTGGGCTACGACGAGGAGCTCGGCTGGCTCCCCGGCCGGTCGGCGTACGTTCAGACGTCGTTCACCCTCTTCGGGCGGGCCCGAATTCTCTCTCGCACCTCGTGGTTGCAGCAAATGGGCGGTGGCCTGGCGTCCAATGACATCGCCGAGACGTTCAACGTCGAGGTGTCCATCTTCCGGTGGCTGTGGGTGCGGACCTCGGTGAGCGGGCGCACTCAGCTCGAGCAGGTGACGGGCCCGTCGCGCACCGCGGGGGTCCTCAACTTCCAGGTGGGTGGGCAGTACTGAAGCGAGGGGTCGCGTGGAGGTCGATGGCCGCCCTCACCTCCATCGGACGGTGGGTGGCTCGGCCCATGGAGCAGTCGGGTTCTGTCGTCCCTGGAGTCGCAGACCGGGCCCTGGGCGCGCCTCAGATGCCGAGGGTGCGCAGGTACTCGAGAAACTCGCGAGCGCCGGCAATCTTCGCAGGATCCTTTCCGGGCTTGAGCGAGAGGCCTTGCTCGATCTGCTCCCCGAGCTGGCGGCGGAAGTCGCGGTCGCCGAGCACCTTGAGCTCCGCCGCCCGTACCTGGTCCGCGGTCGCGCCGTCGGTCGACGATCCGGTCAGCTTGCCGTCTTTGAGCTCCAACGAGACGTGGCCCTTGCCCTTCTCGGGCCGTACGTGCACGCCGTGGCCGTCGAAGTCGGTGCCGAACGCCTTCGGGTTCTGCGGCGCCGTGGCCTTGTTCGTCGTGAGCAGCTCCTCTTCCTTGGTGAGGGCACGTGCCTGCGATCCGGCGTCGATCTTGAGCGCACCGCGCTTCTGGATGGCACTTGCGACGTCGTTGGCGACGCCCTCGTGCGGTTGCCGCAGCCGCTCCAGCTGCTTCTGCAAGAACTCTTGGCCCTCGGAGGTGCGGCCGATCCGTGAAATGAGCGTTTCGGCCTGCGGGCCAAGCTTGGCGACGACGTCCTTCGCCAGGCCTATGACGCGCTTGCCGAGTGGCGTGGCCGCCGCCGTCAGTGCCGCCACCCCTGAAGCGACGCCCGGCTGCGCGAGCGTCCTGAGCGCATCGTGAACGCCGGCTTGCGCGTCTTCGCTGCTGGCCAACAGCACGCCGCCAGCGGCCACCGCAACGGGCGCCACTTTCTTGAGGCCCTCTACGACGGCCGTCGTCGCGGCGCGCGCCGCTTGGGCGATTCGCGGGATGGTCGCGATGCCCTTGGCGAGGGCTCCGCCGGTGGCGAGCGCACCTGCCAGGTACCCAGCGGCGTACTCGGGGCGCTCTTGGATAGTGTCGAGGAGCTTCTTGCCCGCGTCGCCGAACGTGTCGGTGAACGCCTTGTCGACCGCTGCGCGTCCCTCGGGCGTCCTGATGGCCTCGCGGATGGCGCCGATGTTCTTCGTGAGCTCATCTCGGAACTTCGAGTCGGTGGCCAAGTCCTTGACGAAGCGCCCGAGGTCGGCGATCCCTTCCACTGTTCCGCCCACGCCGTCCTTGAAGCCCTCCGCGAAGTCCTTCACGCCCTTTGGTAGCTCGGGTAGCTTCGGGTCTTGCGCCTTGGCCTTGTCGACCGCGGCCTGCTTGTCGCCCGGTGACAAGCCCTCGTAAGTGTCCTCGATTTTCTTGAGGTTGCCCTCGCCGCCCACCGCCTGCGCGAGCGTGTCGTGATCGTCGGCTCGGCCCACGCTGCGCGCGAAGCTCTCGCTCCGTGCGACCTCGCCGGCGATTCGCTCGGCGGTCGCAGCGCGTGTGGTGGGGTCGCCGAGTTCCTTGCGCTCAGCCTCAGTGAGCGTGCGCCCGGCGATGGCGGTCGGCGCGCGGGAGGCGTTGACGGTGACCTGGTTGATGGTCGTCGCCAGCTCTCGCGTGCGGTCCTCGACGAAGTGGCGCTCCTCAGGCGACGCGGGCTCGGTCGGTAACGCGACGCCAGCCCTCTCGGCGAGGCCCTTGATTAGGTCCGAGCGCCCGCGGCTGCCCAACCCGGCGGTCGCCTCGCCAACGCTGGCGGGCGGTCGCTCCTGACTTTCGGAACGGGCGCTCTCGGTCCGCAGCTGTGCAAATCTTTGCGCTGGCGGCTGGATCGCGAGATCCGGGCGATCTTTGGAGGAATTGGCGCCGTCAAACTCGTTCCTGCCACCATAGCCCTGGAGGGATGGGTTTGGGCTATTTGCCAAGTCGATGGCAGTGTCCTGGCCTTCCGAAGCCTGGCTGCCGGTCGTGTTCTTGGCGTAGGTGAGCTGGCCTTTGGCAGGAGTGCCCTGGGGCGCGTGCTCTTCGAATCTTGGCAACTGTGTAAGGGAACCATCGACTTCCATCGACATGGGATTCCTCCAGGGTCGCGATGACTCGTGATGATTGTGACACCCTTTCGGCAAAGCCCCCAGGAAGTTGTCGTCGAATCGGGCGCCCGTCGCGAGCCCCGTCGAGTGGTCAGCGGCTGAGGCGAGCGCCGTGCTCGGCCAGCAATCGGGCGGCGTTGATGGCGTTCCCCCGGCCCGTCGAGTCATCGCGCCAGAAGCCTCGGAGCATGCCCTCCTGGTCGACGAGAATGACGGCGGGCAGTTGAAAGAACTCCTCCTCGGTCTGCCCTGCGTCGGTCTTGGCCCACTGTCGCCAGCCCTCGTGGAGCGCGGCCACCAGCGGCACCGCGTCGCCCGTCACCAGGTGCCATCGAGGCGCTCGTGTGAGCGTCGACAGGGCCGCCTCCGCCCCAGGCTGCACCACCGTGAGCAGCTCGACCTTCCCATTGAGGTCATCGGTGTGCGTGACCGCGGTGCCGAAGTACTGCTGCCGCTCGACACACCCAGCGTCACACGGAGCCGCCACCAGCTCGAGGAGCACGACCTTCCCCGTCAGGTCAGCGCTCGACAGTCGCCCCGCATCGTCCAGGGTCGAGAGCTGCCAGGCTGGCAGCTTGGTGATGGGCGGCGGCGCGTTGAGGAACCGCCGCTGGAGGAAGGGAAGGGCGGTCAGCACGACGACACCGATGACGAAGGCGAGGACGAAGGGGTCCTTCCACTTCGGGCGTGGCGTGGCTGGAGTGGGAGCGGCAGAAGGAGGCTCGACGGAGGCCATGGGCGGCCCTTAACACGACCAAGGCCCCGCGGTGGCTGAGCTCATGGCTCACCCGGTCATGGCCTCCTCGTAGAGCTGGCTGTAACGCTCAGCCACCGCCCTCGACGTGAAGTGCTGCCGCACGCGCTCGATGGCCTTGGCGCTGGCCGCTCGGTAGAACCCCGTGTCGCTCACCAGCCGCTCAATGGCGTTCGCCAGCGCCGGCGCGTCTCGCGGAGGGACCACCAACCCCGTCTCGCCGTCGGTGATGATGTCGGGAATTCCGAACCACCTGGTGCCGATGGCCGGCAAGCCCAACGCCATGCCCTCGAGCAGCGAGAGCGGGAACGTCTCTCCTGGCATGTAGCTCGGCAGCACGATGGCGTGGGAGCGTTCGAGAATGCTGGGCACGGCGGTGTGGGGCACTCGCCCCGCGACCTCGACGATGTCCGCGAGACGCAGGCGCTCGACCTGCGCTTTGACTCGCCCCAGCTCCGGCCCGTCTCCGATGAGTGACACCCGCAGCGCCGGGACCCGCCCGCGGATCGCCGCCACCGCCTCGAGGAGCTCGCCGGAGCCTTTGCCCTCCACCAACCGAGACACCATCACCAACCGGAACTCCCCGTTGGGCGGTGGCGGCGGCGCACCGAGCTCGAAGCGCGTCTCGTCAATGCAGAAGGGAACGACCCTGAGGCGCGCCGTCGGCATGCCCGCCGTCTCCAATTCGGTCGCTGCCGCCGCGTAGGGCGACACCATGCACCGGGCGAGGCGCTTCTCGAGCGCGAAGGTGAGAAGCCCAGTCACGCCCGTCGGTGGAGCGAAGGACAACGTCGTGTGGTGCGTCACCACCACTGGGGTCCTCGAGAGCCCGGCCGCGAGGTACCCATGGAGTCCCGCGATTCCCACCGAATGCACATGGAGCACGTCGACCCGCTCTCGCCTCAGCACCTCGGCCACCGCCCTCACCGCCTGCGCGCGCCTGAGGCCCGAGCGCACCTTTCGCGGAGCCAGGTTCGCCATCGACGGCAGCCCCATGAAGTCGAACGCGGGAATGCCCCGGGCCGTCGCGTGCTCGATGAGCTCCTCACGGCCGGCGAACTCGCAGTGGAACATCGGGCTCAACCCCAGGCGCTTTTGCGCCGAGGCGAGCTGGAGCATGAACGTCTCCACGCCGGTCATCCCGACGTTGGTGCCCATGTAATGGAGGACTCTCAGTGCCGACGCTCCCATCCGGGGAGCCGTCTGTACCCGGGAAAGGCACCATCACAGAACAGGCCGGGGCATTTCGCCCCGTCTTCGCACCTCGGTTGTTGTAGCACGGTCATCGGCCCGAACCGACGTGCGCATGCGCCGGGCGACCCACGTCACCAGGGCGCCGATGCAGATGAGGGGGAGCGCCGAGAGAATGATGGACATGTCGATGTACGCGGTCTGACTCTGCTGACTGGCGCCTCCGCCGCACACGGGGCACGCCGCCGCGACCGATGCCGCCAGGACTGCGAAGCCAGGCGCTCGAAGAAGGGCGCGCACGGCTAGAAGTACACCCGCGCGTAGATGACGGGCCACATCGCCACCACGAAGTACCAGAAGGTCTGCGTGCCGAAGAACCAGCCCCTCGAGAGCCGCCCCTGCCAGAGCTGGAGGCCTCCCCAGCCCAACGCGGCCAAGGCAACCAGTGCGTGCAGGGCGTGGCCACCGACGATGAGGTAGAAGAACGACCCGAGCGTGGAGGACGTCAGCGTGAGGCCTTCGCTCAGCAGCGCCAGCCACTCCCGACCTTGGAGCGCCACGAAAGTGAGCCCGAGGAGCCACGAGGCCAGGTAGGTCCATCGGGCGAAGGAGCCCCGATGCTTCCATTGGCGAGAGGCCACCAGCAAGAGCGCTCCGCTGGCCAGCAGTGCCAGCGTGTTGAGCGCGGTGGCCGAGGCCGGCAGCCGCGGCTGACCAGGCGGTGGCCACATGCCTGGCAACTGATTGGCCCGAGAGATGGTGAAGGCCGAGATGGCGCCAGAGAAGAACATCACCTCGGCCACCACGAAGATGAGCGTACCCAGCACCGCGCTGGGGACCACGTTCCGGTTGGGAAACGGAACTCGCATCGGCTCGGGCTCGGGAGAGAACGTGCCATCCATGACAGCCTCCTTCTCAGGCGAACCTCGCCCGTCAGTGGTGAGCACCCTCGTTGGCTCGCGCCTCGCCTCGCCCGACTTCAGTCTTAGCGCCGACGTTCTCCCAGCGCAGCCCGTCGTGCTTCATCACGTCTGGCGAGAAGCCTCCCACCATCAGCACCATGATGGCCAGCATCGCCACAAGCAGGTACACCACGAACCGGCGCTCGAGGCCGATGTGCATGAAGTACTTGGCGACCAGGTAGGCCTTCACGATGGCGATGCCGAAGGCCGTGATGAGCGTCACCGTGCGAATGCCGAGGAACGGGCCGGTCACGCTCACCACCAGCAGGATCGCGAGGATGGCCCAGATTCGCACGTAGCTCGGGTGATGCCTGGGGTGGGCCCGGGCTCCGGTCGACAATGAAGCGCTCGTCTCGCTCATGGCTGGCTCACTTGGCGATGTAGAGGAGCGGGAAGAGGAATATCCACACGATGTCCACGAAGTGCCAGTAGAGGCCGACGTTCTCGACCCGCTGCAGCTCCCGGCCCTGGCGCGCGTCGGCAGCCACGAAGAGCATCAGCACCATGCCGGCGATGACGTGAAGGCCGTGGAGGCCAGCCGCCATGTAATAGAAAGACCAAAACGTGTTCGAGGTGAGCGTGTAGCCGTGGTGAATCTCGCTCCTCCACTCGAAGCCCTTCACCGTCAAGAAGGTGAGCCCGCCCAGCACGGTGAGGTACAGGAAGCGGGCCGCCTTCTTGCCATCGCCCTCCTCGGCGGCCTGGTGGGCGAGCACGGCGCACAGGGAGCTGGTGAGGAGCACCAGCGTGTTGAAGGCGCCGGCCCAGGTGTTGGTATGAATGGACTGGTGCGCCCACTCGGGGTGCCCGAGGCGGTGCATGATGTACGAGCCGAGCACGCCGCCGAAGATGACGATTTCCGAGGCGATGATCCACCACACGGCCAGCCGCCCAGTGGGAATGCCAGTCACCGCTCGCGTCGTCGCGATGGGTCGAGTCGACATGGTCAGCCCGCCTCATTCTGGGGCCAGAAGTCTTCGACCCGGTCAGGGTGGCTGTATTCATAGGGCCCGCGGTACACGTTGGGGAGACCCTCGGGGAAGTTGCCGTGCGGCGGAGGGGAGGGCGCCACCCACTCCAGCGTGTTGGCGCGCCAGGGGTTCTCGGGGGCTTTGGGGCCGAAGAAGATGCTGTAGAAGTAGTTGATGAGGAAGACGACCTGGAAGGCGAGCAGCACCACCAAGGACAGCGTCGCCAGCACTCTCAGGTCTTGCATGCCCGCCCTCATCGAGTCGGGGAAGTTCGAGTAGTCGTAGATGCGGCGGTGGTCCCCCCGGGCTCCGAGAAAGAAGAGCGGAATGAAGATGAAGTTGAAGGGAATGATGGTGCCCCAGAAGTGCACCTTGCCGAACGTCTCGCTCATCAATCGCCCGTACATCTTGGGGAACCAGTGGGTGAGGGCAGCGAAGACCGAGATGAAGGCGATGGGGAAGAACGTGTAGTGGAAGTGGGCCAGCACGAAGTACGTGTCGTGGAAGTAGATGTCGGACCCCGCGGAGCCAAGGAAGATGCCGGTCACGCCCCCGAGGAGGAACTCGGCGATGAAGGCGATGGCCCACAGCATCGGGGTGGCGAGGCGAATGGAGCCGCCGTACAGCGTGGCGATGTAGACGAACATCATCTCGGCCACGGGAATCGAGATGAGCAGCGTGGTGAGGCTGAAGATGTTCGCCATGCGCGGGTCGATGCCGGCGATGAATTGGTGGTGCGCCCAGACGAAGAACGACAGCACGCCCGTGCCCACCGCTGTGTAGAGCACCGTCTTGTAGGCGAACAGCTTCTTGCGGGAGAAGACGGTGAGCACCTCGGCCACGATGCCGAACGCCGGCAGCATCACCACGTAGACCTCGGGGTGCCCGAAGAACCAGAAGAGGTGCTGCCAAAGGACCGGGTCGCCTCCCTTGGCGGGGTCGAAGAAGCCGGTGCCGGCCAGTTGGTCGAATAGGAGCATCACCGCTCCCGCCACCAGCGGGCCCACCGAGGCCATGAAGAGGATGGAGGCGATGATGATCATCCACACCACGATGGGGATGTCGAACATCTTCATGCCCGGGGCCCGGCTGTTCATCACGGTGGTGACGAAGTTGATGCCGCCGAGGAGGAAGGCGACGAACTCCAGCGCCACCGCCCCCAGCCACAGCGAGGCCCCTGCCGGTGTGAGGTTGTATTGGGGTTTGGCCGAGAGGGGAGGGTACGAGGTCCACGCGCCTCCGAAGGCCCCGCCTTGCACCAGGAAGGAGCCGAGGAGCACCAACGCGCTGATGAGGAACAGCTGGTACGAGAGCCGGTTGATGCGAGGGAACACCATGTCATCACAGCCGATCATCAGGGGGATGAGGTAGTTCCCCAGGGCGGCGATGAGCACCGGCATGGCGACCCAGAAAATCATCACTGAGCCGTGGGTGGTGACGAGGGCGTTGTAGTCCGACGCCGTCACCCGCCCCCAGCCGGGCACACTCTGCCCCGGGAACGCGAGCTGCATGCGGAAGGCGTAGACTGTGAAGCCTCCGACCAGCGCCATCGCCATGCCTGTGAAGAGGTACTGGAAGCCGATGATCTTGTGATCCGTCGACCAGAAGTACCGGCGGAAGAAACCGGGGCGCTCGTGGTGGGTCTGGGGTTGGTCCTCGTGGGAGTGCTGGGGCGATTCGGTGGTCTCTCTCATGGCTGGCCTCCCGGGCTGGTCGGCGCGCGGGCTGTCAAAGGCGTGTTGGCGAGAAGCCAGGCGGCGTGGGCGTCGGAGTCTTCGATGACGATACGGCCCGGCATCAGGGCGTGGCCGATGCCGCAGATTTCGACGCACTGAATGTCGAACTGCCCAGTGAGCGTGGGCCTGAACCAGCCTTTGATGATTCGCCCGGGGACGGCGTCTTGCTTCAAGCGGAACACTGGCACCGAGAAGCTGTGCAGGACGTCGCGGCTGGTCAGCTCGAAGTGGTACGTCTTGCCCTTCTCGACGTGCAGCTCATCGATGGTGCGAATGTCGTCGGGGGTATCGAGCTTCCCGTCGGGGCCCGGGTGAACGAAGGTCCACGCCCACTGCTGGGCGATGACGCGCACCGTCTCGTCGGCCTGAGGCATGTTCATCTTCACCTCGCTCCACACCCGCAGCGCCCCGACGATGATGAGCACGTCGAAGAAGAGCGTGGCGAAGTGGGGCAGCGAGACCCAGCGCTTCTCTCTGTGGTCCTCGCCGCTCACATACTTCGCCTTCACGCCCTCTCTTTCGGTGAAGCGGAAGACGAGCCCCAGGAGCACCACCTCGGCCACCAGGAACCAGAAGCCCACCACCAGCGCGATGACGAGGATGAGCGCGTCGACGTCGGGGGCGTAGCTGGAGGCTGACTCGACGTATTTGGAGATCATCGACTCACCTCAAGACGAAGATGGCGACCAGGGAGACGAAGGCGAGCGCGCCTCCGACTGCCAGGAGGAAGATGGTGCGGGCCAGCCGGTCGGAGGCCTCAGCTGGGGTCAACGGTTGGTCGGCCATCGAGCGCCTCCTTCTTCAGCGAGGAAACGTCGAGATGTGAGCGACGACGTTCTTCATCGCCTGCTCGTCGACGAGCGTCATCGACATCGGACGCATGGTGGCTCCCGTCGTGTCTCGGGGGTTGGTGCCGCGGACGCCCGCCTTGAACTTCTTCAGCTGGGCGAGGAGGTACCAGTCGGCCTGCCCAGCGAGGGGCGGGGCATTCATCGTCTGCTGCCCCCTCCCGTCGGGACCGTGGCACGCGAGGCAGACCGGCCACGATGCCGCGCCGGCCTTCGGGTCGCCTCCCGTCAGCGTCGCGGCCACCTTCACGGGTGTCAGCGCGGCGACGTACTCGGCGACCCCCTTCACCTCGGCGGGGTTCATCAACTGGCGGGACATGGGCCGCATACGGAGGCCGTCGACGTCGTCTGGGTGGGCCCCACGCGCGCCGGTGCGGAACTTCCACAGCTGGGCCTCCACGTACCAGGCCGGCAAGCCGGCGATGGCTGGAGCCCTGAACATCGCGTTCCCGTCGCCCTTGGGGCCATGGCATGCGGCGCAAGCGGCGAAGAGCTCGTCTCCCGGCAGAGTCGACGCGGAGCCCTCTGGGTGCGTCGAACACCCGGTAGACCCCAGCATCAGCCCTATGAGGAGGTTTGCTCGTGTGGACACGTCGTACGTTTGACGCGCATCAATTGAAAATGCAAATGTAAATGATGGGGCTCAAGTTGATGGACACGAAGTGAGCCTGAGGCACCTCTCGTCCGCAGTGGACGAGCTTCAGTCTGGGCGTTCGTTCCCCCACTCTCCCCCGCCCCTCCCCCGCCGGGCGAGGGGGGCCCGCTCTCAGGGCCGCGGGGCCCTGGGACGACCGCCCTGCCTACGTTGGTCTCCTGGGTGGCTCAACGCTGGCTGGGCGTGGCGGCTCGTTCCGGCCTCCACCACCGCACTCGTTCACTCTGACTCGGGAGCTTCAGGGTTCAGGCAATGCCCTCGGTCTTCGGCCCTCTGCCGGTCGAGGACACTGGTGGACTCAGCCCAGCGCCGGCCTTGCGTCCCGCCAGGAGTGTCCGACGCTTCCCGCATGGGAAGCTCCCAGACGGCGAGCCCGAGCTTCTGCGCCTGGGTGAATGCGCAGCCCACCCGCGCTTCGTACAGTGAGTGGGTTGAAACCAAGGAGCTACCGTGCGTGCGAGTGCACTGTTGGTCGAGAGCTGGGGCTGCATGGAGTCGAGGACGGTCGAGGTGCCCGAGCCCCGGGCCGCCGAGGTCATCGTCGAGGTGAAGTACTCCGGCGTGGGCTTCGCCGACGTGATGGCCGTGCGAGGTGGCTACCCCCTCGCGCCACGCCGGCCGTTCTCTCCCGGCTATGAGTTCCTGGGCACCGTCGCGGCCGTCGGGCCCGAGGTGCGCACGGTGTCCGTCGGTGAGCGAGTCGCAGGAATGCTCCCCAGCTTGGGCGCGTACCGTGGCGTGTTGTGCCTCGACGCACGCTGGGCTGTCCCGGTTCCGGCCGAGGTCCCCGATGAGACCGCCGCTGTGCTCCCGCTCAACTCACTCACCGCCTGGGCGCTGCTGACCAAGGCGGCCAGCCCGAGCCGAGGTCAGTCGGTGCTGATTCACGGGGCCGCGGGAGGCGTGGGCACCGCGCTCCTCGAGCTCGCGCGAGGCCTGGGGGTCAAGGTCTATGGGACCGCCTCGGGGCCACGGCTGGAAACGGTGCGAGCGCTTGGCGGTGTCCCCTTGGAGCGCCGAGGAGATTGGCTCCACCGCCTGAGGGAGCTCGAGCCGGGCGGTGTCGACGCGGCCTTCGATGCCTTCGGAGGCAGCTCCCTCGAGGCCTGCTGGAAGGCGCTCGGGCCCGAGGGCACGCTGGTCAGCTACGGGTTCAGCCCGTCCATCGATGGGGGGCTCGGTCCGATGGTGCGTGGCCTGCTCTCCCTCGGGGCCAAGAAAGTCCTCGGAGGCCGTCGCCGGGCGACCGTCTGCGGCGTCCCCGGCCTCATCAGGCGTGAACCGACCTGGTACCGCGAGGCGCTCGCGCACCTCTTCTCGCTGGCCGCCCGAGGTGAGCTGCGGCCCCGGCTCCACGCGGTCTTCCCATGGAAAGAGGCCGCGGAGGCGCATGTGCTCCTCGCCCAGGGGCAGGTGAATGGGAAGCTCGTGCTCCGGTGGTAGGCCTTCAGGCCGCGACGGCCCTCGTCAGACCCGCATCGGCATCACGACGCCGGTGTACGAGCGGTCTCCAGGGGCGTGGATGACGCCAGGGCTGTGCTCGTCGCCCAGCTCGAGGGTGACTTCGTCGCCATCCATCGAGGCCAGCACGTCGAGAATGTAGCGGGCGTTGAAGCCCACCGTGAGGGCGGCTCCACGGTACGCGACCTCGAGGTCGTCCTTCGCCTCTCCGAGGTCCGGGTTGGAGGCAGTGATGCGCAGGAGGTTCTCGGACAAGGACAGCCTCACCGCGCTCGACTTGTCGGCTGACAGCAGCGAGATGCGCTTGAGCGAGTCGGCCAGGCGGCCGCGATTGATGAGCACCTGCTTCTCGCCCTCCTTGGGAATCACCCGCTGGTACTCGGGGAACTGGCCGTCGATGAGGCGCATCACCATCGACAGGCCCGGCTTCTTGAACAGCGCCGAGCTGTCGGCGAAACCGAGCTGGCATTCTGCGTCGGGCGCCTCGTCGAGCAACCGCTTGAGCTCAAAGAGCCCCTTCTTAGGAATGATGACGCCGGACTTCAGCTTGAAGTCACCCACCAGCTCGCGGTCGACGAGCGAGAGCCGGTGGCCGTCGGTCGCCACCATGCGCACCCGGCCGGCCTCGCGGGGCTCGAAGAAGACGCCGTTCAAGATGTAGCGCGTCTCGTCGTTCGAGATGGCATACGCCGTCTTGCGCACCATCTCGAGCAACGTCGGGCCCGACAGCTTGACCAGGTTCGACGCGTCTTCTCGAGGGAGCTTGGGGTACTCCTCGGGGGCCATGCCGACGATTTTGTAGTGCGCCGCGCCCGAGGTGATTTCGGCGTAGTTGTTGGGCAGCTTCTTCACCGACACCTGCGCGTCGGGCACGAAGCTCACGATGTCGAGCAAGGTGCGCGCCGACACCGTGATGGCACCGGCCTTGGCGACCTCGGCCTGGTGCTCGCTCACGATGCCGATGTCGAGGTCGAACGCCGTGACGGTGATGCCGCCCTTTCCGGCGGTCACGAGCACGTTCGACAGAATCGGCATGGTCGCCTTGCGCTCGACGATGCCCTGGGCGCGGAGGAGGGCCTTCTTCAGCTCATCGGCAGCGATCCGAAATTCCATGACAGGCGCGGTGTAACCCGCCCAATAGGGCCCTTCAAGGCTGCTCTCCACCTCAGGCGACGAACCAGAAAAGGCGACGTGCGGCCCGGCGCGTGTAGACTCCGTGCCGTCCCGTGGCAGGTCCCAGCCCATTCATCGCTCCCAGCACGCCGATGGATCGGCGCCAGCTCGGGAAATACGACGTCTTGTGCCGCATCTCGACCGGCGGCATGAGTCAGATCTTCCTTGCCGCCCAGCACGGCATGGGGGGTTTCAACAAGCTCGTCGTCTTGAAGATGATCCTCCCCGACATCGTCGGTGAAGAGGACTTCGTGCGCATGTTCCTCGAGGAGGCCCGCATCACCGCCGCCTTCAACCACCCGCACATCGCTCAGGTCTTCGAGCTCGACACGTCCGACGACGTGCTTTTCATGGCGATGGAATTCGTTCAGGGGTGCACCCTGGTCGAGATGGCGCGGGCCTGTCGGCAGGCCAAGGAGCCCATTCCCATCGGCTTCACTCTCGCGGCGGTGCGCGACACGGCCCTTGCCCTTCACTACGCCCACACCTTCGTCGACGCGCGGGGTCGTCGGCAGATCGTCATTCATCGCGACGTGGCCGAGAAGAACGTGATGGTGACGTACGAGGGAGTGACGAAGCTCCTCGACTTCGGCATCGCCAAGGCCATGGGGCGCAGCGGGCGGACTTCGGCGGGCATGGTGAAGGGCACCTCGGGGTACATGTCTCCAGAGCAGATCCGCGGGGAGCCGCTGGACCACCGCTCGGACATCTTCTCTCTGGGGGTCGTGCTTCATGAGTGTCTGACCGGGCTGAGGCTCTTCCACGGGAGAAATGCCGAGGAAGGGATGATGGCGGCGCTGCGGGCCGATGTCGCGCCACCCAGCAAGTGGAATTCGCTGATATCGGCAGACCTCGACGCCGTCGTCCTCCGCGCCCTCAAGAAGGACCGAGAGGCCCGCTTCGCCACCGCGCTCGAGCTGGCCCGGGCCTTGGAGCGCGCCGCCCCCGGAGCCATCTGGCACCCCGAGGAGAGCGGAGAGTTGGTGGTTCGACACTTCGCCGAACGACGGGCAGAGACCCGGAGAGTTCTCGAAGCGGCCATGGGCTCGGAGAGCACCGGCGAAGTTCGGGTCGACACCATCATCGCGAAGATGAAGGCGGCCGCCGAGCGCCAGTCGACCGACCTCTCTCCGCAGGTGCCAGCCGCCCAGCCGGTGCCTGTCGGGACTCAGCCGGGTCTCGCGCCGTACAGCCCGGTGGAGCCCGAGGTGAAGACCACGCCGTCTCGCGGTCGCCCCAAGGCCCCGATGATGTCGAGCCCCAGCCCGCGGCCCCAGCCCCCGCCGCCGACCACTTTCGCGACGTTGGTGCCTCGCACCATCAACTTGACGCCGCTCCCGGAGGACGACGAAGACGACTCCTACGCGAAGACCATACCCGCCGCGACGCTCCCCGCGGAGATCCGCGAGATGAGGTCGAGGCTCGCTTGGCGCGCGCGGACGCCCGTGGTCCCGGAGCCAGTCACCGACGCAGGAGCGCGCCACCTTTTGCCTCCGCGCCCATCGACGCCGACGGTTCGTCCGCCCGTTCGGGAGGTCACCGACGAGACGGTCTCAGGGCTGCCAGGTGAAGGTGAGCGGGGTGGGCCGCCATCGGAGCCAGACCTTTGGGCGCCCCCGGCCTCGCGGCCTCGGCCCTATGAGCCGCTCCGGGCCGCGGTGCCGCCACCTACTCCCGATTTCCGAGAGGACCAGGGTTTCTCTCGTAATCGAACCCTGATGATCGGCGCGGTGGCGATCGCCCTCGCGGCGCTGATCGCGGCGCTCCTGGCGCTCGAGCTGCTCCCCGGCTTCGGCTCGTGACGCCGGGGCCTCGCTCGCCCGCGATAGAACCCTGATGGCGATCGCCCGCACATCGTAGAGTCTGGCCACAAACCAGTCGCAGCGGCGATGTGCTGGCGCAGGTTCAATGTGGGTTCAGGTATTCTGAGCCGCTGACTTCCGGGAGCGCGAGATGTGCGCACCGAGTCGGACCGCTTCTGAGCGGCGATCTCCAGCCGCGTGCGTGCGGTGGTGTGAGGCACCGGTCTTCAGTCGAGCATCGGATTCGCAGCAGACCCGTTCCTTCGCATTGGAGGCCTGACGTCGGGCAGGTCCATCTCCAGGGATCTCGGCGGCACGATGGCTCGCGCTTCGAGCGAAGTGAGACGTCGAATTCGCCGCTCGCGTTGGGCTGGAGGCTCGGCGCTGAGCGCCCCCGCCGCGTGGCTCCGGGCCGCGGCGAAGTCCTTCAACTGATGCTCGTAGAGCTTGGCGAGGGCGAGGCGAACCCGGCCGGGGGCGTGGGTGACGAGCAGCGCCTCTTCGAGAGACTCGGCCGCGGCGGCCATCGCGCCTCGGCGCTTGAGGAGCAGCGCCTTGAGCTCGAGGGCGTCACCAGCCAAGGCCCGCGAGGCCGCCACATCGAAGCCAGCGAGGAACCGAAGGGCGCGGGCCGTGTCCCTTCGTCGAGCGGCCAGCTTCGCCAGCCCGAGGCGACTGGCGTCGGAGAGAGCACGCTTCTCCTCCCAGGCGTCGGCCAACAGCTCGAGGAGCTCCACCATGCTGCGCACGTCGCGGGCGTTGTGCTGGAGGACTCGGCCCAGCATCGCCACCCGGCCGGTGCGGAGAAAGTCGAACCACACTGACGGAATCAACGCTCCGTCGATGTCTCCCACCCGGTGGTGGCCAAGGGCGACGCGCTCGAGAGCCGTGAGGGTGCACTGGGGAGTCTCGTGGCGGAACACCCTCCGCGCGCAGTGCAGCAGGTCGACGTGCGGCGGGCTCACCGGTGGCGTCATGCGGTTGAGGATGAAGCGACTCTTGAGCAGCGGCCAGTCGAAGCTCTTCCCGTTGAAGGTTATGAGCACCGTCGCGTCCTCGAGGCGTTGGCGGAGCCACTCGAGAATGGGCCGCTCCTGACCTGGGCCAGGCAAGTGGGCTTGCTCGAGCTGCACCGAGCCGTCGACGACTCGGGCGATGCCGACGAGGAACGCCAGCGTGCCGGTGCCTCCAGCGAGCCCGGTCGTCTCGGTGTCGAGGAAGAGGGGCCGGCTGGAGTCGAGGGGCGACCGGCCCAGCGTGAGGGCCTCGAGCGTCGCGGAGGCCACGCTTCGGTACCGAACTCCCGCTTCCTCGACGAGATGGAGCGGGCCAAGAGGTGTTGCTCTCGGTGGAATGAGGGCATCCAGCGACTTGGCAGCGCTCCCACGGGCCGTGGGTCGGGCTCCCAAGGGACCTCCCGGAGGCCGGAGGAGACTCAGGCGGGAGGTCAGGCTCCCATCGGAGAGGGATGGATCAGGCGCCGAAGGCAGGGGTTCCATAGCCGCCGGAGGAGCTGGGTCATCCGGCGGCCCTCGAGTCGGAGGGGAGAGCATCGCCAGCCGGGCGCCGAAGGTCGAGGAGGGCCTCCGCGGTGGCTGAGTGTCCTGAGTCGCTGGCCGCTCCGGGTGCGACTCCTGGGCATCCCGCGCCGGCACGGTCGCTTGAGTCAGGGCCGCGACTTCGCCCATCCGCAGCCGGCGGTCATCCTCAGCCGAGCCCGCCGCTGTCGGCGGTGCATGTGAAGCAGGCAGCCCTCTCGACGAGCGGAGCTGAGCGAGCTGTTCGGCGAAGGCACCGGAGCCGCGCGGCGTCACCGTCTCCACCGGAAGGTCCAGCTCGGCCCGTCGCTGGGCGAAGCGGTGGAGCAGGCTGGCCGAGGCTCCCGCGGGTGCGAGCGCGAGGAGGTCCTCTCCCGGAGGCGTTCGCTCCATCACGCCACCGCGCTCACGCCCAGGCGGTCGAGGATGCGGAGCGCCAACGCCTTCCTCGGGCGCCCTCCCGCTGGCCCGACGCACGCGGGGCAGCCCCCTTCACACGGGCACGCCTCGAGGAGCGTCCGGGTTCGCCCCAAGAGTGCGTCGCGCTCGTCATGCAGGCGACTGGCGAGGCCGACGCCTCCGGGGATGTGGTCGTACAAGTACACCGTGGGCGCCTCGAGCGTCTTCCCTTTGCCTTCCTTGTTGCCCACCGTGCGACCCAGGTCTCTGGGGTCGACCATCAACCCCACGGCCGCCACCGTGTGCATCGCGGCCCCCAGACCATTCATCGCGTCATGGAGGTCGGGCCTCGTCGCCTTGGTGAGGAGCTCGCCCAGCACCGACTCGGACAACGTCAGCCAGAACGCCGTGGTGTGCATCTGCATCTCGGGCAGCTGCACCTCGCCGTACCCGACGTTCTCATGGGTGTGGTACTTGATTTTCTTGTAGCCAACCACTCGCTCCACCACCGACACCTCTCCCGCTCCCAACGTCATCGTGGCCCGCTCGTCCTCCTGTTCCCTGCGCAGCACAGTCACCTTCGTGTATGTCATTGCGTCGGTGTAGTAGTCTGGCTCGACTGGGCGGACGAAGGCCTTGTGGTTCTCGAGGTCGAGGCGCTCGACCTGAAATTGCTTCCCCTCGTGCTGGTAGATGGCCTGCTCGTGGAGCATGGTGTGGGTCGACCGCCAGTCCATCTCGGCCATGGTGTGGTCGGTGGACACGTCGATGATGACGACGTTGTCCCAGCCGACGCTCCGCAACGACACGTCGTTGGCCGGGTAGGCGTCGGCGCTCCAGTGGAACGAGGCCGTCCCGTCGGGCTGAGGCACGGCGTGGAGCACCTGGTGCGAAGCGAGCCACTCCAGCGCCTCGCGCACCTTCTCCGTGGGCACGTCACGGAAGCGCTCGTCGCCCTCGAAGGGCAGCTCGAAGGCCGCGCACTTGAGGTGTTGCACCAGCACCTCGACGTTGTCGGGGTCGATGCGGGCGTGCTCCACCGGCGCGCCGAGGAGCTGCTGGGCCGTGGCGGCGACGTACTGATCCACCGGGGCGCTCGACGTCACCAGCAGCGACAAGCTGGTGCCCTGACGGCGCCCAGCCCGACCGAAGCGTTGCCAGAGGGCCGCGGTGCTGCCTGGCCAGCCGGCGCAGACCACCGCGTCCAACGCTCCGACGTCGATGCCGAGCTCGAGGGCGCTGGTCGCCACCACGCAGCGAAGAGCTCCGGCGCGGAGCCCAGCCTCGATGTCTCGCCTCGTCTGTGGGAGGTACCCGGCGCGGTAGGCGTGCACCAGGTCAGGGGACAGCCGGGCCTCCATCAGCGCGTCGCGCAGGTACTTCAGCATCACCTCGACGGTGTTGCGTGACTGGCCGAAGAGCAACGTCGGCACCTCGGCCTTCACCAGGTCAGCCGTCAGCCGCGCCGCCGCCTTGATGTACGACTGGCGAATGCCCAGCTCGGCATTGACGACGGGCGGGTTGTACATGAGGACCCGCCGGGCGCCCCGGGGAGCGCCGCTCTTCTCGACCAGGGCCACCTCCCGGCCCAGCATGCGCGAGGCGTGCTCCCTGGGGTTGCCGATGGTGGCCGAGGCGAAGAGGAAGCGAGGGGTCGCGCCGTGAAAGCGGGCCACCCGCTCGAGGCGCCGCAGCACGTTGGCGAGGTGAGAGCCGAAGACGCCGCGGTAGGCGTGCACCTCGTCGATGACGACGTACTCGAGGCCAGCGAAGAAGCGAGCCCATGACGCGTGGTGCGGCAGCACGCCGGTGTGCAGCATGTCGGGGTTCGACAAGATGATGCCCGAGCGCTCCCGGGCGGCCCGGCGCGCGTCGGCCGGAGTGTCGCCGTCGAAGGTGACGGCTCCGTGGTCGAGCTCGGCGTCCTTCATCAGGGCTCGGATGGACTCCTCCTGGTCGCGGGAGAGGGCCTTCGTCGGGAACAGCAACAGCGCGCGGGCCTCGGGGCGTCGGGCCAGCGCATCGAGCACCGGCAGCGTGTAGCAGAGGCTCTTCCCCGAGGCGGTGGGGGTTGCCACCACGAAGTCCCGGCCGGCACGAGCCAACTCGAAGGCCTCCGCCTGGTGCGTGTAGAGGCTCGCCACGCCCCGTTTGGCGAGGGCCTTCTTCACCGGCTCCGAGAGGCCCACGGGCAGCGGCACGCTCTCGGCCTCGGCGCTGGGCAACACCTCGTCGAGCACGAAGTTCGAGCGCACCTGGGGCGTCTCGAGCCACCCGCGCACCACTGCCTCCACCCCACGCCCGACAAGCCAGGGAGCCGCGCGGGCTCCCGAGAAGGCTGAAGTCATTCTGCTCTCCCGTTCGAGCGCGGACTGTACGGGCGAGCAGGCAACTGCTCAAGCTTTCAGCTTCGGGAGGGCTCCTCAACCGACTTTGGCGCCGGGCTTCCAGGTGGCCCAGTGTGCCAGCATCTGGGAGAGCAAGTGCGGGGCGATGGGCTTGGTGAGGTAGTCGGAGAAGCCAGCGGCTTCGCAGGCTTGGCGGTCTTCGGTGCTGGCGTTGGCGGTGAGGGCGACGATGGGGGTGCGGGCGTTGAGGCCGGCCTGGGCGCGGACCCGCCGGGTGGCCTCGAGGCCGTCCATCTCGGGCATCTGGAGGTCCATCAGCACCACGTCGAAGCGCTCCTCGCCCAAGCGGGTGAGCGCCTCGAGGCCATTTCTGGCGACGGCGACGGAGTGCCCCTCTCGTTCGAGCAGGCGCTGAGCGAGCCTCCGGCTGACCTGGTCGTCCTCCACCACGAGGATTCGCTGCGGAGGCGCCTTCGGGGCGGCCTCGTCGTGCCCTCGCTGCGCGGGCTTCTCGGCGGCCGGCAGGGCCAGACAGAACCAGAAGGTGCTGCCAAGGCCCGCGGTGCTTTGCACTTCGATGGTGTCGCCCATCAACTGCACCAGGCGCTGGGAGATGGACAGGCCCAGCCCGGTGCCGCCGAAGCGCCGGGTCGTCGAGGCGTCGCCTTGGGTGAAGGGGTGGAAGAGCCGGCTGAGCTGCTCGGGCGTCATGCCCAGGCCGGTGTCCTTCACCTCGAAGCGCACTCGGCCTTGGCTGGGCTCCACCGTGCACTGCACCGTGCCTCGCTCGGTGAACTTGATGGCGTTGCCCAGGAGGTTGAGGAGCACCTGGCGAATGCGGGCCCAGTCGCCTCGGACGAAGGGAGGCAGCACTGGCGACAGCTCCAAGGTGACGGTGACGCCTCGCTCCGCGGCCTTGTAGGCCATCAGCCGAACCAGGCCGGAGAGCTCCTCGCCGAGCGCGAAGGGCACCGCCTCGAGCTCGATGCGGCCGGCGTCGATTTTCGAGGAGTCGAGGATGTCGTCGATGAGGCCCCGCAGCGTCTCGGCCGACTGCTGAATGGCTTGGGTGTACTCGCGTTGCTCGGTGTCGAGTGTGGTGTCGAGCAGCAGGCCATTCATGCCAATGACGCCGTTGAGGGGCGTGCGAATCTCATGGCTCATCACCGCGAGGAACTCGCTGCGGGCCCGGGCCGAGGCGATGGCCGCGTCTCTCGTCTCGGCGAGGTCCACCAGGAGCGCGTCCTGGCGAAGCGAGAAGAGGAGGTTGTCTCGTATTCGCGCGACCGACAGCGCCGAGACGCGCCAGGTGCCCCAGATGAACGCGGGCACGCTCGCCAGCACCAGCCAGTCGATGCGCGAGCCTCCATGGGCGACTATCCAGACATAGGGGAAGAAGTTCCCCATGAACAGCGGCGACAGGTAGGTGAGGAAGGCCCGCTTCGTCACCGCGACGGTGGCGGTGGCCGCGCCCACCAGGCCCGACACCGTGAGGCTGGTGAAGAGCCGCTGTTCGCTCGGGGCCAGGGTGATGATGGTGGCGACGCCGATGCTGAACCACAGGCCACTGCCCCACATGGCGCGCACCACCAGGCGCTCCCAGTACGCCGCGTCGCGCTCGCGGTCGGCTGGATGGGCGCGGAAGTAGGCCACGCTCCAATGGCGCCGGAGGAGATGCCAGCCGAGCCCGAAGCTCCACCACAGGACCCCCAGCCAGCGCGGCACCACTCCATCGGCGCCGACCAGCATCACCAGGGCGATCATCTGATTCATCCACGGGCCGATCCGCTGGCCTGAGTACAGCAGCTCGTTGGTTCTCGCGGTCAGCTTGCCCAATGGGACTTCAGCGGACGGCATGAGGCGAAGGTACTGCCCCCGGGCGCCAGTGCCACTCCCCAAGTGTGGAGCTCCCTCATGTTTTCGAGTGCTTGAGCTATAAGCGCGGCGATGGATCTGGCTTCTCGCGCCCTCGAGCTCGTCAAAATTCCGTCGGTCATCGGCCACGAAGGCCCACTGGCTGACTTCGTGGAGGCCTGGGCCCTCGCCCACTACCCTCGGGAGCAGGTGCGGCGGGTGTCCCACTCCCTGTTGGTCGGCCCGACCATCGACCCGCGACCCACCATCGCGCTGGTGGGGCACCTCGACACAGTGCCGGAGAACCCTGGGTCAGGGCCGGCACGGCTGGAGGGCGACCGCCTCTTCGGCCTCGGCAGCTCGGACATGAAGGGTGCGCTGGCGGTGATGATGGCGCTGGCCGAGCAGGTGGATCGCCCGCGGCTGCCGGTCAACCTGCTCCTCATCATGTACGAACGCGAGGAGGGCCCCTTCCAGGAGTCTGGGCTGGGCCCACTCTTCGAGATGGCTCCCGAGCTGAGACAGGTGGCCTTCGCCATCGCCCTCGAGCCGACCGATGGAGCGGTGCAGGTGGGGTGTGTCGGCTCGCTCCACGCCACGCTGATGTTTCGGGGCCAGGCGGCGCACTCGGCCAGGCCGTGGCAGGGGAAGAACGCGATACACGCGGCCGGCGCGTTGCTCGCCGAGCTCGAGGCCCGCTCCCGTCGGGAGGTGCTGGTGAATGGACATACCTTCTTCGAGGTGATGAGCGTGACGCTGGCGAAGGGCGGACGGGCGCGGAACGTGGTGCCGGAGACGTTCGAGCTCAATCTCAATTATCGCTTCGCTCCGGGGAAGACACTGGAGCGGGCCCAGCAGGATGTCATGGAGTTGGTCGCGGGCCGGTGTGAGGTGGCCTTCACGGACCTCGCCCCCTCGGGAGGCGTCGCCACCGGGAACTCGCACCTCGAGCGGCTGGTGCGCCTGACTGGGCGGCCGGCCGAGGCGAAGCAAGCGTGGACCGACGTGGCGAGGTTCTCCGAGCTGGGCGTCGACGCGGTCAACTACGGGCCGGGTGAGACGGCCCAGGCTCACCAGCGGGACGAGAGCGCATCGGCGGCGGCTTTGGAGCGAAGCGCTGAGGTGTTGAGACGGCTCGTCGAGGGGGGCCCACGCTGAGGGCACCCGACGCGGCGAGTGTCGTCGCTCCCGCTACTGCCCTGTCTTCGACGGTGCCACGTCTCCACCGGCCTTGGTGCACACCGGACTGCCACCCTGCGAGTTGGAGCAGAACAACACTTCCTGGTTGCTCACCTGGATGCCGAGGAAGCCGGTGTTCTTGGAGACCCAGACGCCTTTGTCGGAATTCGAGCCGGGCGTGAGGGAGCCGAAGGTGACGCAGCCCGATGAGACAACCGCCAAAACGAGAACGACGAACCAGCGAATCATTGCATCCTCCGTTCGAGTCGCGCGCGGCAGGCCGGGCGACCGTTGGTGTTGCTACCTGCCGTAGACCTTTCCACCCCGATCCTCCCGGTCGTCTTCGACGGGAGCAGGAGACGTCGCCTCCTTGGGAGCCTCCTCAACGACCGGCGGCGGCGGCTCCTCCTTCTTCTTCAGCGCCTTCTTCTCGGGCTTCTTGGCCTTCTTCTTGGGGGCGGCCAGCGAGGACGCGGGGACGAGGAGCGTCGCCGAGAGGGTGAAGGGAAGCAGGATGGCCGCGAGCAAGACGAACTTGTTCATGAGATACCCCTCCTCGTGTAACACGCCCAGTGGCGCCGCACCGTGCAGCCGGCATGCGTGCTACTGAATCGCTCCCGGGGTCGCCACCGAGCTCTTGACGCCGAGAACCGTGACATCGGTCGTGGTGACGTCATTCTGGCAGGCGGTCGCATCGGAGACCGCCGCCCCAGTGATACGAACTTGGCCGAGGTAGCCTTGACCCCAAGTTCCGAAGATCACCTTCCAAACACACACGGGCGAGGTCGGGGCGCACTCGGCGTTCGCCGCCCCCGCTGCGTCGAAGCGGAGTCGATCCATCTGGAACCCGTACCCGTCCTGAATTGTCGTCGAAACCCACTGCACCGAGCCCTTCGTCGCGGTGTGAGCAACCCCCATCGAGGTGCTCGCCGCCTGCACTCGGTTCAAGTTCAAGTCAGGCAGATAGACGTCGATGAGCGAGGACCCACCCTTGGAGACACCAGCGGGACAGCTCCCGTACGAGCTGGGCGTTGTGAAAGCAACCGTGGGGTCAGCGATGTCGGTGTAGAGCACCCGAGTCTCTGTCCAGATGGTCGTGTTGCCGTCCCACTGGCCATTCGGGCCGTCCCAGCGGCCGTTCGCGTTGATGTCCACGTACGTCTCGTTTGCGTCCTGAATGCCGTTGTCGTTGTTATCAACCAGCGGTTCACCCTGGTCGATGAACTGCTCGTTGGCATCGTGCACCAGACTTCGCCGAGTGACGAAC
>PMBV01000051.1 GCA_003153055.1 Myxococcales bacterium | reverse complement strand
TCACGTTCCCCGTCCCCCGTTCACGTCCCCCGTCCCCCGTTCACGTCCCCCGTTCACCGTCCCCGTTCACCGTCCCCGTCACGGGTCCGTGGGCGGCGGAGGGGAGCGAGAAGCGGGCCTCGCGCTCGACCGGCACCTCCTCGGATCGCCGGCGCGCGCTCTCTCTCACTCCGCGGTCAGCGCCGCTTCTTGCCTTTTCTCTTCTTGGCAACCGGCTCCCGTGACGGCGGAGGACCGGATGAGGGGCCTTGAGCGAGGGCGGGTGCAGGGTCGGGCGCGAAGGCGGCCTCTTGGCCCCACCTGGTGAAGAGCCACCAGATGCCGACGACGGCGAAGATCGACGCGAGGCTCATGGCGACGTACTGCTCGTCGAGCCAGTGGCTCATCCACGTGAGGGGGCCCCAGTTGATGAAGAGGGTGAGCATGGCGAGGGCCCCCAAGATGATGCCGACCTCGCGGCGCTGGGCGTGGAGCACGGCGATGCCCATGAGGAAGCAGTAGTAATAGTTCGTCAGCTCGGCGCCGAAGACGATGAAGCCGATGCCGAGGGCGAGGGCGAACCAGGGGTCGAGCCCGCTGGCCCGCACCGCCAGCCACACCAGCCAGATCGCCAGCGCCATGAGGCCCCAGAAAACAGGCTGGGCTTCACGCCACTTGGCCAGGCGGGTCGCCTTCCACTTGGCCCACGAGTCGATCTGGGTGTTGTCCACCATGCGCTGGCCGATGGTGTTGGGCCGCCACGACAGCACGGTGCGTAGGCCCATGTGGTTGGTGAGGGGCGTGTTGGAGTGCTTCAAGGTGTTCTGGGCGAAGCGCTCCCAGGTCGTCACGCCCCCGAAGGCGGCGAAGGAGGCGCCCACGAGGAGCGCGGTGCCCACGGCTCCACCGGCGACCCAGCGAACGAAGCGGCGGTCGAGGGTGCGGTGCTCCCGGTAATACTCCACGGCCGCGATGATCGGCCCCAGGACAGCCAGGCCGGGGAACAGGCGCAGGAGCGTCGCGTAGGCGAAGGCCATGCCTCCGAGGAAGGGGCGATCTTTCTTGAGCAGGCAGATCGACGCCACCAGGTAGAAGACCCAGTCGTGTCTCAGGAAGGCCCCGCCGGTCCAGTAGTACCGGTTGGCGAAGTTGGTGCCCAGGGTGAGGGCGGCCACCGCGAAGGCTCTCGGCCCGAAGGCCCACCACACCATCAGCAGCGTCAAGGCGAGGTAGATGGGGTCCAAGAGGTTGAGCCGGGTGAGCTGGCCCATCGATACCGGGCCGGCGTTGGTGAGGGCGGCGCCGGCGAGGGTCCACACCGGGGTGGCGTTGTAGCCGTGATCCTGGTGGATCTCCTTCCACCGGCCCTCGTTGACGAGGCCGTGGAAGGTGTTGATGTCTTTTTTGAAGGCCTCCCATCGAGCGGGGCTGAACGACTCCTTGCAGCGCTCGGGGTGGGCGATGATCTCGTCAGGGCGGACGATGAGGTTGTTGCGGAGATCAGTGAGGGTGCGCCGGCGCAGCTCGTCCTTTCGGCCGCTCTCGAGGTCGACGACGGCGGCGCAGTCGTACAGCTTGTCGTAGCCGAGCTCGGGGAAGTACTTCGAGCCCATGACATAGTGGTACGTGTCCCACACGTGCACGAAGTTGCCGAAGTGCAAGTGCCCGAAGTTGAAGTAGCCGAGAAACGACGACAAGCCGATCACCAGGAGCAGGCGATCGCGGAGCACCAGGCGGTCGCTGGGCCTCCCCTCTTTGGCCAGCTGATAGCCCCAGCCGAGGACGGCGACGGCCGCGGCGGCGAGGCCGAACTGCACCCACTGGACGCTGGTGTCGTCGTCGAGGCCGAAGGGCTTCTGGGCGACGAAGAAGATGGCCAGCAGGAGGACCGCCGCCAGAAGGCCGATGGGCGCCCACACGGCCCAGCTCGCTTCACCCGATTTTCGCTCTTGTGTCTGCACCGAAGACTTCACGGCCGCGCACCATACACAATGCGCACGCCCGGCGGGGTGCTCCCTTCAGCGCGAGGGGGAGGTGCCCCCTCCGTCGGGAACGAGCTATACAGCGCCGAAAACACAAGCGTTTCGTCGAGGGGGCGAGATCGTTTTGGCCCCCGGCCCGTTGAAGGAGCCACCATGATCCGATCGCTCTACGTCCTCCTCGTGCTGGGTGCGCCGCTGGCGTACGCCCAGGGCATGCTGCTCCCCACTGATCCTGGAGTGGGGCCCCTGGGTATCAAGTACCAGCGCGTCTCGGCGGAGCTCATCGACGGGGCGGCGGTGACGAAGGTCGAGCAAGTGTTCGTCAACTCCGCGCCCCGGCAGCTCGAGGCTCATTACGTCTTCCCGCTGCCCAAGGGGGCCGCGCTGCAGGACTTCTACCTGTGGATCAACGGCAAGAAGACCAAGGGCGAGGTGCTGGAAAAGCAGAAGGCGACCGAGATCTACGAGGGCATCGTGCGGCGGCTGCAAGACCCAGGGCTGCTCGAGTACGTCGACTCCGACGCGTTTCGGGCCCGGGTCTTCCCCGTGCCGGCCAACGGGGAGCAGCGCATCGAGCTGACGTTCTCTCAGGTGTTGGACTTCTCCGGCGGCCTGTACCAGTACCACTACCCGCTGGGGGCCTCGTCGCGCGGGGCGCCGCCGCTCGCCGTGAAGCAAGACTTCACGTTCTCGGCGGTCATCAAGTCGAAGACGCCGCTGCGGAGTATCTACTCGCCGACGCACCGGCTGGGGGTCTCGCGCAAGGGTGACTCGGAGGCGGTGGCCGGGCTCGAGGCCGGGCCGGGCAGCGACATCTCGAAGGATCTCGATCTCTACTACACGGTGTCCGACAAGGCGGTGGGGCTGACGTTCATGTCCCATCGCCCCGACCCTGAGCAGTCGGGCTTCTTCATGGCGCTCATCTCGCCCAAGACCGAGGTGAAGGCCGAGGAGATCATCGCCAAGCGCGTCACCTTCGTCATCGACACCTCGGGCTCGATGATGGGGGAGCGCCTGAAGGTGGCCAAGGACGCGCTCAGGTACTGCGTGCAGAAGCTGAACCCGAGAGACGAATTCAACGTGGTTCGCTTCTCGACCGACGTGGAGTCGGTCTTCGACAAGCCTCTCGTGGCCACCGAAGGCAACGTGAAGAAGGCCCTGGAGTTCGTCAGCGGCCTGGAGGCCATCGGGGGCACGGCCATCGACGAGGCCCTCCAGCGCGCCATGAAGGACGGAGAGGGCCGAGGCGAGCGGCCCCACATGGTGCTGTTCATCACCGACGGCCACCCGACGGTGGGGGAGACCGATGAGCCGGCCATCGCGGCCGACGCCAAGAAGGCCAACAAGGGCAGCCGCGTCTTCACCTTCGGGGTGGGGGAGGACCTCAACGCCAGGCTGCTCGACCGGGTGGCGGAGGACGGCCAAGGCGCCAGTGACTACGTGCGCGACGGGCGGGAACTCGAGGTGAAGATCGCCGGGTTCTACGACAAGGTCGCGAACCCGGTGCTCGCCGAGCTGGCCCTCGATCTCTCGGCCTTCGGGGCCTACGACGTCTACCCCCGGAGGCTGGGCGACCTGTTCAAGGGCAGCCAGCTGGTGGTGATGGGCCGTTACCGTACGCCCAAGGAGGGCACGGTGGTGGTGAGCGGCTCGTTCAACGGCAAGCGCACCGCCTTCGAGTACCGCGCCGACGCCACCGCCTCGGGCAAGAGCTTCGACTTCGTTCCCCGGCTGTGGGCCATTCGGAAGGTGGGCTACCTGATGGAGGAGATCCGCTTGCACGGAGAGCGCGCCGAGCTGAAGGACGAGATCGTCACCCTGGGGAAGCGCTACGGCATCGTCACCCCCTACACCTCGTACCTGGTGGTGGAGGACACGCCGGTGGCGAGGCCGATGCGTGAGCCCGCGTCGCCGGCTCCGTGGGTCGAGCGCTCGCCGATGGACCGGCCGATGAGCAAAGGCTCGGGTGGGGCCTTCGATCGAGCGCGTCGAGCCGAGTCTTCAGCTCCGGCCGCCGCTCCCGCGACGCGCGACGACACCCTCGGCGAGGCGGAGGGCGCCGGAGGCATCGCCGCGTCGAAGGCGGTTCGCAAGATGAAGGAGGAGGTCGTCGCGGGGAAAGTGAGCGACCCGGTGCGAACTCTGGGTGGTCGAACCTTCGTCTACCGCGGCGGCGGCTGGGTGGACACCGAGGCCCTCTCGGGCACTCCGCGGCAGCTCAAGGTGAAGTACCTGTCGGACGCCTACTTCGCGCTCATCAAGGCACGCCCGGAGCTCAAGGCGGCGTTCGCCCTGTCGGACCACCTGGTCATCGTCGTCGGCAAGGGCGCGAGCGTGGTGATCGAGCCCGAGGCTGGAGAGACGAAGGCAGACGCGGTGACTGCGTTCCTCAAGTGAGCGCTCCGGTGCTCGAGGGCTCAGCCGCCTCCCCGCGGGCCACTGGGGCTGGTTGGTTCGCCTCGCTGGGTCACGTGCCCGGAGCCGTTGTTTCCGGTGTCTCGCTCACCCGGCTCGCTTGGCGGGTGGCGAGGCCGGAGGCGGGGGCTCGTCGAGATCGCCGGGGGCGTGGAGGCCTCGCGACTTGAGGAACTCCCGAAAGCCCTCCTTGTCGAGGGCCTTGTCGAGGGCGTCTTGGGGCTCGATGAGCTCGTCGGCGACGAAGCCCTGGAGCGTCTCGTCCATCGCCACCATGCCCTCCCGCTTCCCCGAGAGGATGGCGTTGTTCACCTGAAACGTCTTCCCCTCGCGGATCATCGAGGCGATGGCGAAGTTGGCGAACATGAGCTCGACGGCGGCCACGCGACCTCCAGCGCGCTTCTTGAGCAGCTGCTGGGCGACGACGCATTTGAGCACGTTGGCCAGCGAGCCCCGCACCCCAGGCTGACGGTCGGCGGGGAAGGCGCTGATCAGCCGGTCGATGGTCTTGGCGGCCGAGTTGGTGTGCAGGGTGCCGAAGACCAAGATGCCCGTCTCGGCGGCTTGCAGCGCGGCGGAGATCGTCTCGAGGTCACGCATCTCGCCCACCAGGATGCAGTCGGGGTTCTCTCGCATGGCCGCTTTGAGGGCCGGCGCGAAGGCCTCGACGTGAGTGCCGACCTCCCGCTGCGAGATGATGGACTTGCCGTTCTCGTGGACGAATTCGACCGGGTCCTCGACGGTGATGAAGTGCATCGCGTGGCGCTGGTTCATCTCGTGGATGATCGCCGCCAGCGTGGTCGACTTGCCCGAGCCGGTCGGACCGGTGACCAGCACCAGGCCCGCGCGCAGGTCGACCACGCGGGCGAGCTGCTCGGGCAGGTTCAGCTTCGACAGGCTCACCAGCGAGGCGGCCAGGTTTCGGAACACCGCCGCCATGCCCCGCTGCTGGCGGAACAGGTTCACCCGGTAGCGAGACACCCCGGGCACGTCGTAGGCGAAGTCGACGTCGCCGGTGCTCTGGTACTGGCGCCACAGGTTCGGTGGGGTGACCGGCTCCACCAGGGTTCGGAAGTCGCCGTCGGTGAGCGCCCGGTAGCGGATCTCGCTGAGCACGCCGTCGATGCGGAACATCGGCGCTCGCCCCACCGAGAGGTGGAGGTCGCTGGCCCCCCAGTCCTTCATCATGCGGAGGAAGCGCCCCACGCGGTCGACGATTTTATCGCTCTCGGCCATGTCAGCTCTTCCTCGGGGCGGGTCGCGCGGGCGGGCTTCGCTGCGGGGCGACGGGAGGCGAGGGTTGCGAGGGAGCCGGCCCGACGTCCTTGAGCCTCAGGAACTGGTCGCGGCTGGTGGCGAACGCCAGGGCCGCCTCGAAGGTGATTTGCCCGGCGCGCACCCGCTCCTCGAGGGCCCCGTCGAGGGTCTGCATGCCCAGCGCCCGGCCGATCACCATGGCGCTGGGGAGCTGCAGCGTCTTGCCGTCGCGCACCAGCGAGCGCACCGACGAGGTGCTCTTGAGAATCTCGAAGACCCCGACCCGGCCCTTGCCGTCGGCCGATGGCACCAGCACCTGGGAGACGATGAGCTTGAGGCTCTCGGACAAGCCACCTCGCACCTGCTGCTGCTCGTCGACCGGGAACGACTCGATCAGCTTGTCGATGGTGGCGACCGCTCCGGTGGTCTGCATCGTCGCGACCACCAGGTGGCCGGTCTCCGAGGCCAAGAGCGCGAGGCGAATCGTCTCGGGGTCGCGCATGTCTCCCACCACGATCACGTCGGGGTCCTCTCGCAAGGCGCCCCGCATGGCCGTGGCGTAGCTGGCCGAGTCTCGACCGATCTCCCGCTGGTTGATGAGGGACTTCTTCGGGGTGTGGACGAATTCCACCGGGTCTTCGAAGGTGATGACGTGGGCCGGGCGGGTCTCGTTGATGAGGTTGACCAGCGCGGTGAGCGTGGTGCTCTTGCCGCAGCCCGCCGGGCCGGTCACCAGGCAGATGCCCTGGTGGTAGGTGCCGATCTCTCCCAGGTGCTTGGGCAGGCCCAGGTCTGTGAGCGAGGGCGCGTGGTTCGGCACGGCGCGAAACACTCCGGCCAGGCCGCGCCGCATCTTGAAGATGTTGGTGCGGAACCGCCCCACCCCGGGGATGGAGAAGCAGAAGTCGACCGCGCCGTGCTTGTCGAGGATCGGCCGGCGCACCGGGTCGAGCACCTCGAGCAACAGCTTGGTGGTGTTCTCGGGGTCGATCTTCTGCGAGTTGATGCGCTCGATGGTCCCGTTGACCCTGAGAATCGGCGGCTCGCCGGGGGTGATGTGGAGATCCGAGCCCGAGCGCTCCCGGGTGTAGGCCAGCATCTTCTCGAGGGGCTTGCTCAGCTCCTGGCTCGAGACCACCATGCTGCCGGGGCGGGTCTTGCCCTGGAGCGATCGGAGCACCTCGACGCACTTGAGGCGCACGTCGATGGAGGGATCCTTCGTGGAGACCTCGGTGAGCGCCGCCTCGACCCGCACGTCGCGCACGTTCCGCAGGGTGTCGACCACCGCCCCCCGCACCTCGGGGGAGGCGTCCTTCAAGCGAGGCAGCAGCGCCGACGCCGCCTGCTCTCCGCCGATCTGCCCCACCGCCTCGATGGCCGCCCACTTGGCGTCGGGGTCATTGAACAGATCTCGGAGCGACGAGATGATGACCGGGTCTTTGAGCCGGCCCAGGGTCTCGCACACAACGATGCGCACCCACCAGTCGGTGTCGCGGAGCATGTTCAGCAAGGGCCCCACCGTGCGCACGTCGGCGAAGGCCTCGAGCAGGTACACCGCCTGCACTCGCAAGTCGGCGTCGCTCGACGAGAGCTGCGCCAGGGTGGGCTGAATCAGGCCGTCGCCCACCGCGGTCAGTGACTCCATCACCGTGCGGTGCTGAACCCCGGTGAGCGTCTTGCAAAACTGGAGCACGCCCGTGAGCAGCTCGTCGGCCTTGGCCAGGCCGAACATGCTCTTCACCAGGGCCGTGCGTTGCTCAGGGTCTCCGGCGAGCAGGAGCTTGCCCAGCATTCGCGGCCGGACCTCCGGGGGCGCCCGGGCGATGTAGCGCTGGAGGTACTTGGCGGCGAAGTCGCGCACCTCCTTGGAGTCGTCGGTGCCCAGGCGATCGAGCATCACCGCCGAGACGTCGTCGCCGGGGAGCGGGGCGAGCGCGGTGAGCGCTTCTTTGCGAATGGCGAGGTCTCGGTGCTCGGCGCACTCGATCAGCACCGCCCGCAGGGGCTCGGCACCCTTCGCCTTGATGGCCCGACGCAGGGCCGCGAGTCGAGGGCCGGGGGGCGCCTCACGCAGGGCCCGCTCGGCGTAGCGGTCGCCAGGGGCTCCAGGCAGCTCGAGGGCCAGCTCCCACAACCGCCGCGAGGGCTCGGCCTTCGGTGCGTCGAGCAGCGTGTCGAAGGCGGAGACCAGCAGGTCGGGCCGGCACCGCTGAAGCACCTTGAGCCCCAGCGAAGCGCCGCTCGGTGAGGTGAGCAGCGCCTCCACCAAGGTGCCGATCGACTCCGCGTCGACCTTGCCGAGGAACAGCTGCGTCGCCCGCGAGGCGACCGAGGGATCCTCCACCGTCAACAGGGGCACCAGCTCGGCCGCGTCGGCCTGGGCGAGTGCTTGCAGTAGCTGGATCTTCTCGTCCTCCCGCGCTTTTCCGCTGGCCAGCTTCTCGATGGGTGACTGATTCGAACCGAAGAAGCGAAACGCCATCAGAGAACCTCGAGTTCCAGCGGATGCGTGAATGTAATGCACGCGACCGGTTGGCAGCCAAAGAACATCGTCGGGACCCAGGTCAGGTGCGAATGACGAGCACATCGGTCGAGGCGTGCGTCGCCACCCACTCGGCCACCGAGCCCAGCACCAGCCGCTCGAGGCCTTTCTTCCCGTGCGAGCCGAGCACCAGCAATTGGGCTCCGAAGGCCTTGGCCTCCTCGAGGAGCACGGGGCGGGGATCTCCGGCCTTCACGACGCAGGTGGCCTCGAGGCCGTTCTTGGCCACCAGCTCCTCGAGCTCGGACGAGGCGTCGCCCACGGACTGTTGGCGGTAGGTCGTGGCGAGCTCTCCAGAGAGCGCGACGTAGTCCTCGAACGGCACGTGGGAGGCGTGAAAGGCCTCCACCGACGCCTCGGGGGCCAGGAACCGGGAGGCCTTGAGGACCCGTGAGGAGCCGGACTCGAGGGCCACACCCACCAGCACTCGCTCGTAGGCCACGGTCGGATCGAGCTGAACGAGCAGCAGAGGTACTTCTCCCAAGCGCAGCACCTTCTGCGCGGTCGTGCCCACGAAGACATCGGCGATGGCGCGCCGGCCGTGGCGGCCCACCACGATGAGCTCGGCCTCGACGGCCCGGGCACGCTTGCTGAGCTGCTTGGCCGGAGCCCCTTCGAGGACGTCGACGTTGATCTGCCCCGGCTGGAGGCCCTCGGCCTTGGCCAGCGCCGCGCGAGCCGTGACGAGGGTGGCCAGGCGATCGCCAGCATCGCGGAGCGCCTGCATTCGCAGCTCTCCGGGAATGTCGCGGGGAATGACGTGCACCACCGTCAGCTCGCCCTCGGGGTGCAGGGGGAGTCGCAGGGCCCGGTCGAGGGCATGCTGCGCACCCAAAGAGAAATCGGTCGCCACCAGCACGCTGGTCAACAGGTTCTGTTTCATTGGCTCCCCCCTTCGTAGCACCCAGGCCGCGGCGGTCACACGTTGGCGAGGGGCACTGGCGGGGGTATGTTGCTCCACCACACGGCGTGGTCCACGCCACCTCAAGGACCGAGTCCTCACCATGCCCAGCCCTCGAACGTACGTCGCGCTCCTCACCATGTCGGTGCTGGGGGCGTGCTTCGAGTCGGCGCACGAGCCCGACTGTCTCATCGACGGAACCTGCGAGTGCCAGACGAAGTCCGACTGCGCCGACGGGCTCGACTGCGTCGACGGCCGGTGCTTCCAGATTCCCGATGCCGGTATCGGAGAGCAGGGCTGGCCGTGCGTCGACGACACCGTGTGCCGGTTTGGGCCGTGTCTGCCACAAGGGCCGGGAAACGGGCGGGTGTGCAGCGCGGCGTGCTCGGCCGACGGCGGCTACGCCTGCTCCAAGGGCTGGGAGTGCAAGGCGGCGGCTCCGGGAACGTACCTCTGTACCCCCCCCATTCGCTCCCTGTGCCTCGGCTGCGCCACCGACTCCGATTGCAACACCGTGGGCGACCGGTGCTTGGGCGGCATGGGAACCGGGAAATTCTGTGCTCGAGACTGCCTGCTCACCAACCACTGCCCCGACGGGTACTCCTGCCGGGCGGTGTCACTCGACGGCTCGGTGGCCCGGCAATGCATTCCCAACGCCGGCACCTGCGAGTGCAGCGCTGCTTCGACTGGGCTGACCCGCTCGTGCAAGCGCGCCGCCTCGAAGGGCACCTGCTGGGGCGTGGAGCGCTGTCTGGCCTCGGGGGCCTGGAACGCCTGCGACGCGCCGACGGCCTCGCCCGAGGTGTGCGACGGCATCGATAACGACTGCGATGGGCTGGTCGATCAGGCGGACCCGGATCTCGTCACCTCCGGCATCTCGGGCTACCCCGACTGTCGCCGGGGCACGGCCTGCGTCGGAAAGTGGTCCTGCGCGCCGCTCCCCGACGGCGGGGCGGCCTTCAGCTGCTCGGCCCCTCAGCCCAGAGCCGAGATTTGCAACGGCGTCGACGACAACTGCAACGGCGTGGTCGATGACGGGCTGCTCGATTCCTTGGGCCATTATTTCACTGCCCGAGCCTGTGGGAGCTGCGCCACCGATTGCTTCGCGGTGCTGAGCCACCTGTGGGCCGACGCCGGCGTGGTGCCCGACGGAGCCGCCACCTGCGAGCTGCGGAACGGCGAGCGCGTCTGCGTGCCCCAGCGCTGCGCTCCTGGCTTCTACCCGTCGCCCGCCGCCTCGCCAGTGGTGTGCGAGGCCGCCGTCTCCTCCCAGTGCCGCCCGTGCACCGCAACGGCCGACTGCCTGGTGCCAGGCGACAGCTGCGTTGTCATGGGCACCGACCCAGGGCGCTTCTGCGCTCAGTCCTGCGACCCTGGCTCGCCCACCCTGGGCTGCCACGGCCAGCTGGGAGAGAAGGACTGCTGCCCGACCGGCTCGACCTGCGAGCTCGTCAGCGGTCAGCGCCTCTGCAGGCCTCAGGGCCAGTCGTGCCTGTGCACCTCGGCGCGCGTCGGCTTCACCCGCGGCTGCTTCGTGTCGAGCGCCACCGCGACCTGCGTGGGCGAGCAGGTCTGCGACGGAGTGGGCTACGGGCGCTGCGACACCTCGCGCACGACGCTCGAGCTCTGCGACGGCCGCGACAACGACTGCGACGGCGTGGTCGATGACGGCTTCGTCAACACCCAGGACAGCGGCACCTACGACACGGATCAGCACTGCGGCACCTGCAGCACCGACTGCACCGCCCGGTGGAGCGCTGTCATTCAGCACGCGGTGGGTGGCTGCCGTGTCGGAAGCCAGGGGCCCGGCTGCGAGATTGTGGCCTGCACGACCGAGGCGGTGCCGGGCGGAGGCGCCTGCCGCGTCGATGCCGACTGTGGGGGGGCTCGCACCTGCCACTCGACCTACCACCAGTGCGTTCAGCGTTGCGCCACGCCAGTCGATTGCCCGGCGGATCAGACCTGCGTCGGAGGGGCCTTCTGCGCCGCCGCCGCCTGCGCGACCGACGCCGACTGCCAGGCGGTGCACGGCGCGCCGTCGTCGTGCGGGCCCCAGAAGACCTGCCAAGTCGTCTACCAGTTCGTCGACGCGGATCGAGAGGCGACCAACGGCTGTGAGTGCGCCGCCCTCAATACCGATGATCAACCGGATCTCTCGGCGACCTACCCCACCCCCGGCATCCCCGCGGTCGATCGGAACTGCGACGGCGTCGACGGGAACGCCAACACGGCCCTGTACGTCTGGGCCCTGTCACCCGACAGCCGGGGCACCCGGGCCGCGCCGTACCGCACGGTGGCTGAGGCCATGGCGGCCTTCAGGGTCGGGGTGAATTCGGCCATTCTCGTGGCGCAGGGCAGCTACGTCGAGCAGGTGGTGCTGCGCGACGGCGTGTCGCTCCATGGCGGCTATGCCCCCGACTTCGCCAACCGCGACGTGGTGCTCTACCCCACGCTCCTCGAGGCGCCCGAGCCCAGCCCGACGGGGCCCCGGGGCACGGTGAACGCCGAAGGTCTCAACGGCCGCACCGTGCTGGCCGGCTTCACCATTCGCGGGTACGACGTGGTGTCCCTCGCCAACCCGGGAGACGCGGCGCGGAGCTCGTACGCGGTGTACGTGCGCGGGTCGCCAGGGCTCGTCATACAGAACAACCACGTCGTCGGAGGGCGGGGAGGGGACGCGGTCCCCGCGCTGCCGGGCGTGGCCGGAGGCAACGGAGGCGCGGGCAGCGACGGGCGGGCAGCCCGAGAGTGTGCCACGACCAATTGCTCCGGCGAGTCTCAGTTAGGTGGGGTCGCGGCGACCAACGGCAGCTGTTCCTCGGGCACGGCCGGGAACCCAGGTGGCGGCTCGACGCTGGCGAGGGACCCTCAAGACTACACCTCGACGGCCAGCGGCAACGGCAGGGGTGGCTCCAACGCGGCCTACGCTCACGCCGTGGGCGCGAACCAAGACGCCTTCTGCAAGTACGACTGCACGGTCCCCAGCGAGGGGCTCTCGGGCGGGGCGGCGCAGAACGGCGCCGACGGAGCGCCCGCCTCAGGCGGCGTGGGGTGCCGCGCGCCCGTGGGGGTCATCATCGGCGGCGAATGGGTCACCCTGGCGGGCACGGCTGGCACCGCGGGCTCGGCCGGGAGAGGCGGTGGCGGTGGCGGTGCCGGTGGGTGCGTTCGCAACGACAACTCCTCTTCCTGCACCATCGGGCACCTCGTCGGTGACTTGGGCGGTACGGGCGGCGGCGGTGGCGCGGCCGGCTGTGGCGGTGGGCGCGGCCTCGGGTCGGCCGGCGGCGGCGCCTCCATTGGCATCTTCGTCGTCGGGGCCAAGCCCACCATTCAGGGCAACCTCATCGACCTCGGCTTCGGGGGCCGAGGCGGCGCCGGCGGGGCGGGAGGCTACGGAGGCCTTGGCGGGCCAGGAGGCCGTGGCGGCCAGAACAACTCCGTCGCCTGGTGCGCGGGCCCAGGTGGTTCGGGCGGTCGAGGGGGCAATGGTGGCGCCGGCTCGGGCGGAGGCGGCGGCTGCGGCGGCAGCGTGTTCGCCGTGGCAGGCGAGAGCATTGGGTCCGCCGGCTATGACTCCCGCAACCTGGTGGCACCGGCGCCGGTCAGCCCAGGCGGGTTGGGCGGGAGCGGCGGAGCCAGCCCGGCCGGGGCATCGTTCGGCGGCACCAGCGGAGCGGCGGGCGTGGTCGCGCCGTTTCAGACCTTCTAGGGGCACATGATGACGTGGCGAAAGGTGCAAACCGTACTGGCGCTCCTGATGCTCGGGCTCGGCCTCTCGTGCGGGCGAACGGTGGTCTTCCCCCGGGTGCAGACGTGCGTCTTCGACGCCGACTGTCCAGAGGGGCTCCAGTGCGTCGATCAGGAGTGCCGGGTGCTGGAGCTCGCCGACGGTGGGCCGGGCGGCAAGCGCTTCGGGGAGCCGTGCGACGCCGGAGCGGAGTGCCAATCGTCCTTCTGCCTGGGGGGCCCGAGCGGCGCGTTCTGCTCCCGGGCGTGCGATGGCGCCGACGCCGGCTGTCCGTCGTCGTACGGCTGCAAGGGCCTCGTCGATCCGCGGAGGCCAGATGGTGGCCAGCGGGTGGCGCTGTGCGCCGTGCCTCAGCCCTTCCTGTGCCAGGCTTGCGTGGCCAACGCCGGGTGTGGGGCCTCGGGAGCCGACGAGTGTCTCTCCCTCGACGGTGGGCGCTTCTGCGGCCGCGACTGCACCGTCGAGGGGTGCCCGCCCCTGTACGCCTGTCGCGCGGTGCCGAGCGGCGGAAAGCAGTGTGTACCCGAGGCGAAGACGTGCGACTGCGTGGTTGAGACGCTGGGGTTGATGAAGGCGTGCCGGGGTGTGCCGAACGCCTTCGGCGCCTGCCCAGGGAACCAGGTTTGCCAGCTTGACGGAGGCTTCACCTCGTGCAGTGCGCCGCCGGCGCTGGCTGAGACCTGCAACGGCGTGGACGACGACTGCAACGGCAAGGTCGACGACTTCACTCCGCCCACCTGCACCAAGACGGTGGGGTCCATCACCTGCACCGGACCGCAGGTGTGCCTGGCGTCAGCGGGGCTCGTCTGCGCCGCCCGACCTCCCGAGGCAGAGGTGTGCAACGGCCAGGACGACGACTGCAACGGGAAGGTCGACGACCCCTTCGTCGACTCGGCGGGTCGCTACGTGACGGTGCAGGCCTGTGGGAGCTGCGGCAACGACTGCGCTACATCCATCGCCCACGCGGTGACGGTGAGCTGCGACACCTCGCCGACGACCCCCCGCTGTCGCGTCACCCAATGCTCGGCCGGCTATTTTCCCTTTGACGATGGTCGCATGTGTCTCGAGTTGCCCGACACGCTGTGCCGGGCGTGCGCCTCTGACTCCGACTGCGTGGGCCCCAACAGCCGGTGTCTCACCGTCGACGGCGCCCGGGTGTGCGGCCGCGACTGCGGGCCTACCAGCGCCTACGCTCCGGGGTGCCCGGGAGGCTACGTCTGCGGCCCCGTCGACGGTGGCGCCGCCCAGTGCACGCCGGTCACCGGCACGTGCAGTTGCAAGGCGGTGACGTTGGGGGCGACGCGCAGCTGTGCCTTCGAGGTCTGCCGGGGCTTCGAGACGTGCCAGGCGACGGGCCTCGGGCCGAGCTGGGCCGCCTGTGACGTGGCGAGCTACAACCCGGAGATTTGCGACGGCCGGGACAACAACTGCAATGGGCAGATTGACGAGGGCTTCAAGAACCAGGTGACTGGGAAGTACGACACGGTTCTGCACTGCGGCTTCTGCAACAACGACTGCACCAAGTACTTCTCGCCGACGCTCCAGCACACCACCGGGGTGTGCGACGTGGCGAAGGCCTTCCCGCTCTGCACGATGGGGCCCTGCCTCACCGAGACGGTCGGTGGCACGAGCTACGAGTGGGTCGACGTCGACGGCGAGACCGCGGACGGCTGCGAGTGCCGGCGGGTGCTGGGGAACCTCGCGACCGATCTGCCCGACCGAGCCCCGTCGAGCACCGGGGGCCCCTCGTGGGTCGACGAGAACTGCGACGGCATCGACGGTGTGTTGGCCGATGCCATCTTCGTCTCCGCCAACGCCCCCGCTGGTGGCAACGGAAGCCGAACCGCCCCGTTGAACACCATCACCGCCGGGCTCTCGGCGATGCAGGCCCAGGCCAGGCGCTACGTGCTGGTGGCCCAGGGGCTGTACCGAGAGAACGTGCGGTTGTTCGAGGGGGCCAAGCTCTTCGGGGGCTACTCTCAGGACTTTCTCAAGCGCGATCCGAAGGTACACCCGACGCAGCTCGTGGGGGTTCAGCCGGCCGGGGGCGCGCTCGCCGCCCTCCACGCCGAGGCGCTGGGGACGGGGGTCGTCGAGACCGTGGTGGCGGGCTTCACCATCGTCGGCTGGGACGTGGCGGTCGCTCCGGCCCAAGGGGCCCCGGGTGAGCCGTCGATCGCCGTGTACCTGAAGGACGTGGGCCAGGGCTTCGTCCTCGAGAGCTGCGATGTCGTGGCCGGCCACGGTGCCAGCGGGGGGCGAGGGCCCACGGGGACTCAGGGCTTCGGCCGCCAGGCGTCCACCGCGCTCGACGGCACGAGAGGGACGAACAGCGAGTACTTCAATGGGAGCTGTGGGGTGAGTGATCAAAGGAGCGGCGGGGCCGGTGGATCGAACCCCCAGTGCACCGCCGGCGGAGCCCGGGGTGGCGACGTCGTCTGTCCCGTGTACACTTTCCAGGGCAACCTGGGACAACAGCAAGCGTTCGTCGCGCCCGGGCCCGGCTCGAAGAACGGGCGCGGCGGGTGGGACTGGAGCTACGATCTTCAGTCGGGTCAAACCTGCAGCCACGTCACCGAGTCTGGCTTCCCGATGAGCATCCAGCAGCACGACGGCGAAGACGGCAAGCCGGGTCCCGATGGCGCTGGGGGCCTCGGTGGGGCCGGGGCCCTGTCGCGTTCTCGGTACGGCAGCGTGTCGGCCGGGAAGTGGGTGGCGGCGCCGGTCGGCGCATCGGTCGGCGCGCCCGGACTCGCGGCCGAAGGCGGAGGGGGTGGAGGCGCCGGAGGCGGCGTGGCCAAGTACACCGCGGGCGGGTGCCTGGGCTGGCAGATCGGCGCGACCGGAGGCGGCGGCGCGGCCGGAGGCTGTGGCGGCACCGGAGGGCTCGCGGGTGGGGGCGGAGGCGCCTCGCTGGGGCTCTTCATCGTCTCCACGTCTTCAGGGGCAGCGCTGCCGACGCTCGTCGGAAACCGGATCCAGCGAGGGCTTGGAGGGAACGGCGGAGGCGGCGGCTTCGGCGGGGCTGGAGGACTCGGGGGGGCGGGAGGCTTCGGTGGGCTTTCACACCTCTGGAGCAGCTCGGTGGGTGGCAAGGGCGGCGAAGGTGGAAACGGGGGCCCTGGAGGCGGTGGCGGAGGTGGCGCGGGAGGGGCTTCCTTCGGCGTCCTGGGCTTCAACGTGCAGGTGAGCGGGCTCTCCGCGACGAACACCTTCCTCACTCCCACGACCGTGGATACCGGCGGCGCGGGCGGCGAAGGTGGCTCGTCGCCGGGGGCGTCGTCGTCGAGCGGCACGGCGGGCTCCCGCGGGGCGTCGGCGAACGTACTTACCCTGTGGTCTTGCGCGCCCGGGTGTGCGCCGGGGTCCACTTGCGATGCGAACGGGGCGTGCCTCCCGAACTGAATTGGTTCGAGGGCTTAACAGCCGGGTTCGGGTTCGGGTTCGGGTGCGTTGGCGGGGACGGGGACGGGGACGCACACGGGGACGAGGACGGGGACGATCGGCTTGCTTCCGTCGTCCGCGAGCGTGAAGAAGCACGGGTGCGACACCTCGGTCTGGTAGTGGCGCTCGTGGCGACGAGCTCGGTCGCCCAGGACGCCTATGAGATCCAGGTCTACAACTCCGACGTCGCGGCCAAAGGAGTGTTCGGCCTCGAGCTCCACGCCAACCACGTGGCCAAAGGAGCCTCGGCTGGTGTCAGCCACCTGACCCTCGAGCCGCACGTGGGGCTCGCTTCATGGTGCGAGGTGGGTGGCTACTTTCAGACGATCCTCTCGGCAGACGGCCACTACGACTTCGCTGGCGTCAAGGCGCGCCTCAAGGTGCGATGGCCTGAGCGACTCGGCGGTGTCCTGGGGCTCTCCTTGAACACCGAGCTCTCCTTCGGTGGCTTCCCCGCTACCGAGGGGGCTGCCACGGAGTTGCGGCCGATCATCGACGCCGACTTCGAGCACCTCTACCTCTCCTTCAACCCCATCGTGGAGCTGGAGCTCTCCGGCCAGTCGGGCGGACGCTACAGCCTCGAGCCGGCGGCCAAGGTGGGCGTCAAGGTGATTCCGGCGCTCATGCTGGGCGCCGAGTATTTTGGCGCCTTCGCCCCCGACCTCGTGGGAGGGCCGGTGAAGCAGTCGGCACAGCGCCTCTTCGGCGTCGTCGACGCGGAATGGAAACTGGGGCGCACGGCCTTCGAGGTCAACGCGGGCGTGGGCTATGGCTTCGTGGGCGACGAGAAGATCATCGTCAAGTTAACGCTCGCCGCCGACTTCGAGTAGTTGCATCGGGCCCAGGTGCCAGTACCTTCTCGGGGCACAGGAGGGGTCCATGGCCGCGAAGAAACCCTTAGCGAAGCGCAGGAAGAGCACCCGGGCGTCCAAGGCACCGGCCTCGAAGCGGCCCGAGAGCGCCGCGGTGAAGGTCCTGGGCCAACTGCCGGCCCTCGAGCCAAAGCTCAGGGAGGCGTTTCGCTCGAGCTTCTCCGACGCTCAGTGCCTGGCGTGGGGAAGCCGCACCGAGGCGGCCAAGGTGCTGGGCGAAGCGAGCCGGTGGCTCGGGCCCCTCCACCAAGCGCTCCAGCGCAAGACGGTG
>PMBV01000109.1 GCA_003153055.1 Myxococcales bacterium | reverse complement strand
CGACGTCTCGCTCTACACCGCGGGCTACTTCCGCCAGTCACTCGAAGATCGGCTGGTGGGCCCCGAGTACTACGTCTCGATGGGGCAGGCCGCCTATGGCGTGATGGCCGAGATGGCGGGGTCGAGCGCCTTCGCGGTGGCCTACTTCGAGCTCAAGGAGAAGTTCCTCTCGCTGGTCGAGGTCCTCGAGGAGATCGCAGCGCGCGGACAAGCCGCCTCGGGGCCCAGGGGGCAGGTCGAGCTGTTCGATCGCTGGGTGCAGCGTCGCAACCCCCGGGTTGAATCGGTGCTGGTCGACGTGGGCCTGCTCCCCGCCAAGGGGCCCCTCAACTGACCATGCTCGACCTGCTCCAAGAGCACATCGAGGCGATCTACGGAATTCGGTGTGAGTACCGGGCCAAGGACTTCCTCGTCGATCCTCCGAGCGCGGTGGCCTTGGGCGGCTCGGTGCGGGCCCGCGAGGAGCTCCTGGTTCATGAGGACGAGGAAGGCCTCGAGCTCGCCCTCTACATCGAGCCAGGGCTGTTGAACCGGGTGTCCTCCGTCGAGCCCTCGCGAGCGCTCGAGTTGGATCTCCCCGGCTTCTGTGAGGTCGCCGAAGGGGTCTCTCACTTCGTCTACCTCGCCCGGAGCGCCACCCTCGACCGATCCGTGTCATTGCTCGAGTTGGAGGCGCAAGCCGAGGTCGACAAGTTCGCCGTCTGCGCGCTGATGCGTTGGCGCGAGAACCGGGGCCGATGGGCCTGGGCCTTGCTCGGTACCTTGTTCGATGGCGCTCGGCTCCGGGACACGCTGTCTGACGCAGAGCGTTGGAGGTATCAGCAGTCGAGCCGCATCGCCCAGGCCTACTGCCGGCGGCTGCTCCCGTTGTTCGTCGCAGGAGACTTGGATCGCGTCCTGGCGGAGCTTCGGCACGGGTACCGATTGGGCGCCGACGCCAAGCTGCACTATTTCGCGCGACCGTGAGTGATTCCTGGATACAAAGTGCGCGTGGCAGCTTCGCGCGAGTTTTCGGCCGGGGGCGTGGTGGTCCGCGACGCGGGCGGCCGGTATGAGGTAGCCGTCATTCGCCCCGCTGGCCGCAACGCCATTGCGCTCCCCAAGGGCCACATCGACCCCGGTGAGACGGCGGCCCAGGCCGCGGCGAGAGAGGTGAACGAGGAGACTGGCCTCACCGTGGAGCTCGATCGCCCGTTGGGTGATGTCAGCTACGTGTACCGCTTCCAGCGGCGCACCATCTTCAAGCTGGTCAGCTTCTTCCTCTTTCGATGGGCCTCAGGAGAGGTCGGCGCCATCACGCCGCTCATGCGCCGGGAGGTCCAATCGGCCTGGTGGGTGCCGCTCGAGATCGCGGTGAAGGAGCTCAGCTACCCAGGCGAGCGACGCATGGCCGCCAAGGCCTTGAGTGAGCTGAGCAACCCCACGACGTAAGAGCTCGACTCAGGTCTGCGCCGCGACGCCGAACTTGCCCATCAGCGCCTCGCGCACGTCGCGATCGAACGTGACGCGGCCAGTGGCGACTTCTCGCAGCGACAGCACGCACGGCTTGTTCTTCGAGTGCTCCACGAGGGGTCGAGCGCCAGCCATCAACTGGCGGGCCCGCTTCGAAGCCAGCAAGACGAGGGCGAACCGGTTGTCGACATGGGGAAGGGCATCTTCGACGGTGACGCGAGCCATGATTCTCTCCGAGGGCGCAAAAGGCCAGAAAGCCCACCGTAACTAGGTCGGGCGGGACCGCCACGTCAACCCTTAGACGAGAAGCCGCTCGAGCGCCAGGCGAGTTTCGGCCGGGAGGGTGGTGGAAAGCCTCAGCGCCCGCCTCGAGAGGAGCCGGTAGAGGCTCCCCAGCTCGGGAGGCAAGGCCTCGAGGTGGCTTTGAACCACCCCCACATCGCCCCTCACCACCGGGCCCGTCAAGCCCTTCTCGAGCCCCCTCAGCTCGACCGCGCGCAGGGCCGACTGCATCAAGGGGAGCAACGCCTCAAGAGCGGTCTGGCGCTCCAGGCCGGCGTGCTCGAGGGCGGCCACGGCTGCGTCAGCCAGGGAGGCCAAGAGCCCAGCCCCAATCACCGCGCCAGCGTGGTAGGCGGCCCGGCCCGTCTCGGGGACCTCGATGGGGTTGAGCCCGAGGGCCGCGGCCATGCGCTCGAGGGTGGTGGTGAGCGCCCGAGACGTCGCGGCCACCGCCACCGCGTGCCCCTCGACCTGGTCGTGAGGGTCGGAGACCGCCACCAGCGGGTGAAAGGAGCCGAAGATGCGGGGACCCTTCGCCTTCGAGAAGACCGTGAGGGGGAGCGCTCCGCTGAGGTGCACCAAGGCCGTCGTGGGGCCGAGATCCTCCTCGACCATCTCGGCGGCCTGGGCCACCGCCCCATCGGGGACTGCCAGGATGCAGAGCGCCGCGTCGTGGAGCGCCTCGTGATCAGCCAACTGCACGCGCATCGTGGCTGCACGGCGAACCCCCTCAGCCGATCGAGGGAGCACGCTCACTGGCCACTTGGCCTGTCGCAGGCCCAGCGCCAGGGCACCGCCCAGCCGCCCAAACCCGACCATCACCACCGGAGCCGGCTTGGGGCTCTGGGCCTTTCTCTTCATGAGGACGCTCCACTCGAGCACGAAAAGGACAGGCGGCCATGCGACACTTCGACCACGACCCGGTCGCCTTGGGTGAAGTCGCCAGCGAGAATGTGCTCGGCCAGGGGGCCCTCGACCAGCCGCTGCACGGTCTGGCGCATCGGCCGGGCCCCCAGCGAGGCGTCGAAGCCCCCCGATTTGAGCAGGTGCTCGAGCACCGCTGGGCCGGCCTCGTAGCTGATGCCCTTCTCGGTGAGCAGGCGCTTGGAGGACTGGGCGAGGAGCAGGGCGGCGATGCGGGCGATCTCTGGCTCATCGAGTGGCTTGAAGAGGCACCGCTCGTCGATGCGGTTCCACAGCTCGGGGGGCAGCGCCTTCCGCGCCGCGGCCATGGCTTGGCGCTCTTGGCTGGTGTCGCCCTCTCGGGCGGCCCCGAAGCCCATCGAGTGCCCCTTGGCCGTGAAGCACTCAGCGCCGAGGTTGCTGGTGAGGATCACCACCGAGTTCGAGAAGTCGATGTGCCGCCCGCGGCCATCGGTGAGCCGACCCTCCTCGAGCACTTGGAGGAGGAGCAGAAGCACCTCTCGATGGGCCTTGTCGATCTCGTCGAGCACCACCACCGACGAGGGCCGTCGGCGCACCGGCTCGGTCAACTGGCCGCCTTCGCCGAAGCCCACGTACCCTGCCGGGGCTCCGATGAGCCGGGAGACCCCGTGGCCCTCGCTCATCTCGGACATGTCGATGCGAATGAGCGCGTCGGGGCTGCCGAAGACGACCTCGGCGAGGGCCCGCGCCATCTCGGTCTTGCCCACCCCGGTCGGCCCGAGGAAGAGGAAGCTCCCCATCGGCCGCCGGCTGGCGAAGCCCGCGTAGTTTCGCCGAATGACCTTGGCCAGGCGGTCGATGACCTCTCGGTGCCCGATGATCTTCTCGCCCACTTGCTGTTCGAGCGAGAGGAGGCGCGCCGAGTCGTCGAGGAGGAGCCGTTCTTCGGGCAACTGGGCGATCTTGGCCACCACCCTGGCCACGTCGATGGGTTCCACGACGGCCTTGCCTTCCCGGTGGCATCGCGAGCCGGCGAGGTCGAGCACGTTGATCGCCTTGTCGGGGAGGAATCGATCATTGATGTACCGCGACGCGAGGGACGCTGCGGCCTCGAGAGACTGGGGGGCGTATTCCAGCCGGTGGTGGGCGGCGTAGCGGGGCATCACCCCGTTCAAGATGTAGACGGTCTCGGGCACCGACGGCTCGTGCACCACCACCGGCGTGAACCGCCGCTCGAGGGCCGGGTCGCTCGAGATGTGCTTGCGGAACTCGTCATGAGTGGTGGCGCCGATGCAGGGGAACTCGCCTCGCGACATGGCGGCCTTGAGCTCATTGGCCGCGTCTTGAGGCCCCTCTCCGGTGGAGCCAGCGCCGATGAGCGTGTGGATCTCGTCGATGAACACCACGACCTTGCCGGCCGCCGCCTTCACCTCGTCCTTGATGCCGTTGAGGCGCTCCGAGAACGAGCCGCGCAGCTGGGTGCCGGCGACCAGGGTGGCCATGTCGAGCTCGATCACGACGCGGTCGCCCAAGGGCCCCCGGAGCGTGGCGAGCTGCTGGGCGACCCCCTCGACCACCGCCGTCTTGCCGACGCCCGGCTCGCCGACCAGCACCGGGTTGTTGGTGCGGCGCTTGCCGAGCACGTCGATGACCTCGTCGATCTCCCTCGCCCGGCCGACGACCGGGTCGAGCGCTCCGTCCTTCGCCAGCGCGGTGAGGTTCTTTCCCAGCGAAGAGAGGAGCGGGAAACGCCGTGGGTCGAGCTGGGGGCTCTGGGGTGTCCGAGAAGGGGGCCGGCTGGCGACGAGCGACGGGGGAGGCGTGGTCGACGGCGAGGGGGTGGCGAGGGGCTCGGCACTGGCGGGCTCGAGGCTCTCTTCTACGTCACTGTCGTCGAGCAACTCCTTCACCGACGGCACCGGGGCTGTAGGCGACCGCTTGGGAGGTGCCGACTGCACTACGGCGGTCCTCAGGGGCGCATGGGGAAGGGGAGGGGCTCCCACCGGGCGTCCGCTCGAGGCTCGCGGCACCCCAGGAGGAAGCTCGCGCTGGAGCAGCAGTCTCCGCGGCATTCGCCCCGAGGTGTAGTAGCCGAGCGCGGTGTTGCGGAGCGCGGTGAGATCGAGGCCCGTCTTGAACAGGAGATCCTGCGCGCTGCACCGCACCCGAGTGGTGGCGATGAGGGCGTGGAGGCAGTCGGCCTCTGGAGCCCCGCAGTTGAGCGCGATCTCCTTGGCCTTCTCTCTGAGCTCCTTCACCAGGCCGTCGGGCTCGCGCGGGGCGTGCGACAACAGCTCGAGGAGCGTGTCCTCGGTGATGCCCCGCTCGCCCAGCAGCAGCGCGGCGCGGTTCTCGACGGTGAACATCGCCAACAGCACGTGGGCCGTCGTCAGTTGTTGATTCACGCTCCGCGCGATGTCATCGGCCTCGGACATCACCTGCGAGAAGTCGGTGCTTTCGACCATGAGACAAGGGCTCCCCACTCGACAAGGCCTACACCGTGTACACCCGCAGGATCACTCGCTCAAATTATTCGCTACACCCCGATACAGATGAGTTGTCGGTGTAAGTGCCTGAAATGAGGTCATCGGGTGGCCATGGTGCAGAAGTGGCTCTTTTTGTTGTGCGGTGGCGTGAAACATTGAAATCAGGGCGCTTGTCAGACGTTGTGCGCACCGACCTCTTGCCTGGGCTTCTTGTGGACTCCCTTCTCCTGCCGCTCCGTTCGCTGATTGACCCTGTTGGTGGAGTACCCAAGGCCGTCGAGGGTCGCCGCTGGGTGGCGGGGGTGATGCTCGTAGCGATTCTCTCCGCGGCGTCGGGGGCCGCGGTCGCCTTGAGAATGGACTCCTCGGCAGACGTCATCGGCAAATTGACGGTCTCCGGAGAGCTCGCCAAGTCCAGCGAGCGGGAGATCTCCGACGCCATCGAGCAAGCCCAGCGAATCTGGCTGGTGGTGGGTGTGGCCAAGGGGTTCTTGCTCATGCCGCTGGCGGTGTTGGCCATCGCAGTGGTGCTGAAGGTCGCGGGCTGGCTCATCGCCCGCAAGGCAGCGTTCGCGGCGTGCCTCACCGCGGCGTCACTCGCCATGCTCCCCGTGGCGCTGTTCCACGCGGTGGAGCTGGTCTCAGCACTCCGCCAGGTGGTGCTGACGCCCGCCATGGCCGAGAGCCTGGTGCCCACCTCCCTCTTGGCGCTGCGAGACGCCCAGCTTCCGTGGTCGCGGGTGCTCAAGGCCGCCGATCTCGTCAACGTGTGGTCAGCCCTGGTCATGGGGCTCGGCTTTGCTTCGGCGTCCAAGTGGAGCCCGTGGAAGGGAGCCTTGTTCGGGCTCGCCCTCTACGTGCTCTTCGCGGGCGCCTTCCTCATTGGTCTTCCGGGCTTGATGGCTGGGCGCCCGGGTATGGGAGGGCCCACTCCGTGAGCCTGGTCGGTCTGCTCGTTGCGTTCCACCTGTCGGCGACACCTCTCACCCTCGAGGAGGTGCGCACAGCGTCGCGACAGAACCTCGACGCGATTCGTGCCGAGCTCGACGTGACGAAGGCCCATGAAGGGGTGCGCATCGCCCGGTCCTCCATTCTGCCTCAGGTGAATCTGTCGCTGAATGCCGGGGGTACGTTCTTCGGTCCCCAGCAGGTGCTGACCACCACTGGGACGAACGGCGTTTTCGCCCAGTCGTCCGTCGATGTCCCCGCGTACAACCAGGGCGATTACAAGGTCTCGCTCACGGTGAGCCAGTTGCTCTACGACGGGGGGAAGTGGTGGAACCAGATCGCCCAGAGCGGCGCCCAGGAGGAAGCCGCGAAGGGGCAGCTCGCCGAGCAGCAGTTGGCCAGCGAGCTCGAGGCGGTTCGTCGGTTCTACGAGCTGGTGAAGGCCCAGCTCACGATGGAGGTCCTCAAGGCCACCGTGGTGAGGAGCCGGGAGCAGCTCGACCGGGCACGTTCGCTGTTCGAGGCCGGGCGAGGCACGCGCAGCGCCATCTTCGATTCCATGAGCAACCTGGGCAACGACGAGATCAACGTGGTGCGCCAGCGGCAAACCATCGCGGTGGCCCGCTTGGCGTTGCTCCAGTGGCTGGGTCAGCCCGACGCCGACGTCGAGGCGATGCCGCCCGGTGACCTCGACGCTCCGGTGGTGGTGCCAGAGGTCGTCAACGCGCTGGAACTCGCCAAGAACCACCGGCCCCTGGTCAGGGCCCTCCAAGAGAATGTGCGGGCGGCCGACCTGGGCGTCCAGCTCGGGTGGGCCAACCACCTGCCCACCATCAGCGCCAACGCGGGCTACCTCCGGAGCTCGTCGAGGGCCGACCCATTCTTCACCGACCCCACCAAGCAGAATGCGCTCCAGGTTGGTGCCACGCTGAAGCTCAACCTCTTCAGCGGCCTCAACTTCGACGCGCAGATCGCCCAGGCGCAGGTCGAGGCGAGGCGCGCGCGAGCCCAACAGCGTCAGTCGCTCATCGATCTCGAGGCCGAGCTGCGCCGAACCCACAGCGCCCTCGCGGTGGAGACCCAGGTGCTGGGCATGAGCCAGGCGAACCAGCACGTCGCCGAGGAACAGCTCAGGCTCGAAGAGGAGCGTTTCAGCGCCGGGGCCGGTTCGAGCCTCGAGGTCCGTAACGCGCAGATCAAGTTCACCCAGGCGCAGCTCGCCGTCTTGTCTGGACGAGCCGACGTCGCTGTCGCTCGAGCCGCCCTGGATCGCACCATCGGAGGGGTCGTCCAATGAGCTGGTGGAAGTACCTGATCGCAGCGCTCATCGTCTTGGCGGTTGGCGCCATGACCGTCGGAGGCCTCAAGCCCCGGCCCCCTCCCGCGGCCGAGGTCCAGTTCGGCAAGGTCCGCAAGGGCCCCATCAGCCGGGTCATCACCGGAGCCGGCAAGGTGGCCGCATCGACCACCGTGAAGATCAGCTCCAACCTCTCGGGTGACCTCATCGAGTTGCCCGTGAAGGTGGGCGACCAGGTGCGACTCGGCCAGGTCCTGGGCCGCCTCGATCGCCGGCGCTTCGAGGCGAGCATGAAGCAGGCGGCGGCCAACGCCAACGCCGCCAAGTCCGAGGTGGCCACCATTCAGGTCGACATCGATCGCCTGGGGCGGGAACTGGAGCGGGTGCAAGGGCTGGTCGCCAAGGGGTTGGCCTCGGCCGCCGAGCTCGACAAGGGGCGCTCCGACCTCGCCAGCGCCAAGGCCCGGCAGGCCGCCCAGCTCGATCGCGCCGCCCAGGCCATCGCGGCCCTCGACGAGGCGCAGAACAACCTCTCCAAGACGACCCTGACGTCGCCCATCGACGGGAACGTCATCGAGGTCACCCGTGAGGTTGGCGAACGGGTTCGCGGGAGCGACTTCAACGAAGACGTCGTCATGACCCTGGCTGCGCTCAACACCATGGAGGTCAAGATCGAGGTGGGCGAGCACGAGGTGGTGCACCTCAAGAACCACCAGCGAGCGGACATCAAGATCGACGCCTTCGAGGGCCAGACCTTCGAGGGGACGGTGGTCGAGATCGCCCAGAAGGCGCTGATTCGGAACCAGGGGACCGAGCAGGAGACGACGAGCTTCCCGGTGACGGTGGCGCTGGTGGTCAAGCCCGACGGCGTGCTGCCCGGCATGAGCGCCGAGGTGCGCATCACCGCCGAGGAGCGCGACTCGGCGGTGATCGTGCCGGTGCAGGCGGTGACGGTGCGGCCAGAGAAGGGGCTCCCCGACACGGCCGCCAACGTCGAAGGCACCAAGCTGGCGGCCCCGAAGAAGGGCGAGACCTTCGCCAAAGTGGTCTTCGTGGTCGATGGCGACAAGAAAGTGCACCCCAGGAGGGTGAAGACGGGCATTGCCTCCGACACCGACGTCGAGATCGTCGAGGGCCTCAAGGACGGCGAGCAGATCGTCGAGGGCCCCTACCGCGCCCTGGCCAAAGACCTGAAGGACGGCGACGCGGTCGAGGAGTCATCACCCGGAGGACCGGGGCGCCACTCGGGCGGAAAGAGCTAAGGGACGGTCATGGCGCACCTCATCGAGTTCAAGGACATCAGCCGGGAGTACGTGGTGGGCGGCGAGCTGGTGCGGGCGCTGGCCGGCGTGACGATGGCCATCGATCGCTCGGAATGGGTCGCCATCGTCGGCCAATCGGGCTCGGGCAAGTCGACGATGATGAACGTCATCGGGTGCCTCGACACACCGACCCGCGGCTCGTACCAGCTCAACGGCAAAGACGTCTCGCACATGAACGACGACGAGCTGGCCGACATTCGAAACCGAGAGATCGGCTTCATCTTTCAGAACTTCCAGCTCTTGCCGCGCGAGACGGCCCTGGCCAACGTCGAGCTGCCTCTGGTCTATCGGGGGCTGGCGGCGCGGGCGCGGAAAGAGCGAGCCATCGAGGCGTTGACCAAGGTCGGCCTCGAGTCGCGCATGTCCCACCGGCCCACCGAGCTGTCGGGTGGGCAGCGGCAGCGGGTGGCCATCGCCCGGGCGCTCGCCTCGTCGCCGTCGCTGCTCCTCGCCGACGAGCCCACCGGCAACCTCGACTCGGCCACCGGCGAAGAGATCGTCGGCCTGTTCGCCGAGCTCCACCGCGCTGGCCACACCATCGTCCTGGTCACCCACGAGCCCAAGCTGGCGGCCCGCTGCCCTCGGGCGGTGCGCTTGAGCGATGGGAAGATCATCGGCGATGGCCCGGGAGCGGAGATCGCCTTCGCCGACGCCCCTCGGCCCGTGCCTGCCCATGTCCTCGAGGTCGCGCGGTGAGCCTCCGGGTGGATCTCGTCGAGGGGCTCAACATCGCGCTCAAGTCGCTCAAGAACTATGGGCTGCGCACGGTGCTCACCACCCTGGGCATCGGCATCGGGGTGGCGACGCTCCTGGCGATCCTCGGCATCACCCAAGGGCTTGACACCAGCTTCCAGCGCCAGCTCGCCTCGCTGGGGACCTCCAGCGTCTACATCTCCAAGTACCCCTGGGTGATGATGGGCAACTGGTGGGAGTTCCGCAATCGCAAGAACATCGTCATGGCCGACGTCGACGCGGTGCGCGCCCAGTGCACCAAGTGCGGGGCGGTGGTTCCCACGATGGACGAGAACGACGACGTCGAGTTCCTCGATCGCAAGCTCACCTTCATCTCGGTGACGGGGAGCTCGGAGGACTGGCTGGTGGTCAGCACCTTCGAGGTGATGAAGGGCCGCTTCATCAGCCACTCCGACGACGAGGGCCGACGCAAGGTCGTCGTCATCGGAGCCGACATCGCCGATACCCTGTTCCCCAACGGCGCTGACCCGTTGGGGGCGACCATTCGGGTGGCCGGGCGCCCCTTCTCCGTCATCGGCGTGCTGGGGCGAAAGGGGAAGATCCTCGACCAGAACCAGGACCTCTCGGTGGTGATCCCCTTCAACACCTTCCGCGCCTTCTTCAAGGGGCGTCGCTCCGTCGACATCGGCGTGCAGGTGCTCGAACCCGAGAAGATGGACGAGGCAGAGGACCAGCTGGTGGGCATCTTGCGGCGCTCGCGCCAGACGCCTCCCGAGAAGATCGACGACTTCGCCATCAACAAGCCCGAGCAGCTCACCTCGACCTACGAGAAGTTGACCGGTGCCCTCTACGGCGTGGCCCTGGGCATCGGCTTCATCACCTTGCTGGTGGGCGGCATCGGCATCATGAACATCATGCTGGTCTCCGTGCGCGAGCGGACGCGCGAGATCGGCATTCGCCGCGCNNACCATCATCACCCAGTTCATCATCGAAGCGACCCTGGTTTCGGCGGTGGGAGGGGCGCTGGGCACACTGGTGGGGCTGGGCGGCGCCAAGGTGGTGAGCCTGGTCACGCCGCTGGCCGCGACGGTGAAGCTGGGCACGGTGGTGTTCGGCATCGGGTTCGCCGCCCTGGTGGGTTTGGTGTTCGGCATCTGGCCGGCGGCGAGGGCGGCCAACCTCGATCCAGTGGAGGCACTGCGAGAAGAATGATCCGCGCGTTCTTCGACAACTTCCGACTGGCCCTGGGCACCTTCTTCGCCCACCCGCTGCGGACGCTCTTGACGCTGCTCGGCATCGTCATCGGGGTGGCTTCAGTGATCGCCATGCTGGCCATCGGCNNATGACGATGATGGCGCTCCTCGAGGGCCTGCGCGTCAAGGTGAACCGTGACCTCTCACAGCTCGGGGCCAACGTGTTCCGGGTCGACAAGTGGCCGCAAGGGTTCCGCTTCGGTGGTGGGGGCATCGACTGGAATCGCATCTCCAAACGCCCGGTGGTGACGGTGGACGACAAGCGGGCCATTCTCGAGCACTGCCCGTCGGTGGTGCGCACGGCGGCCATCGCCATGCAGGGGGCCCAGAAGGTCCGCACCGCCGAGGCCGAGACCCAGGCCAACGTCTTCATCATCGGCTCCACCGTGGAGTACCCGGAGACGTCGGGCGTGGTGGTGGCCAAGGGGCGGTACTTCAACGACTCGGAGGAGCTCGACGGGCGGCAAGTCGTGGTGCTTGGCCCCGACGTCGCCGACCGCCTCTTCCCCAATCTCGAGGCCACGGGTCAGGTGGTGCGGCTCAAGAACCGACCCTTCACCGTGGCGGGGGTGCTGGAGCGCCGGGGAAAGATGCTGGGCCTGTTCAACCTCGACAACATGGCCATGATCCCCCTGTCGACCTTCTTCTC
>PMBV01000201.1 GCA_003153055.1 Myxococcales bacterium | reverse complement strand
GTGAGGATCTGCTGGGTCAGCTCGCGGCCGCGCGCCGTCGCCTCGAGAATGGCGTGCCCTGTGTCCCTGGCGCCCCCCGAGAGTCGCTGGGCGTGGCCGATGATGACGGTGAGCAGGTTGTTGACGTCGTGCGCGATGTGCGCGGCGAAGTGCGCCAGCGCCTCGTTCTTCTGCGAGTCGACGAGCTGCAGCTCGAGCCGCCGCTTGAGCGCGTCACCCTCGCGCCGGAAGCTGACGTCGCGGGCGATGACGGCCAGCTGCTGCACTCGGCCCTCATCGTCCAGCACCGGCACGACCGCGCTGTTGAACCACCGGGTCCCCGTGGGGAGGTCGAGGGCCTCCTCGTAGACGACCGCGGAGCGCGTCGCGACGGCCTGGGCGAAGCGCTCCTTCAGCTTCCCGGCGCTGTTCGGCTCGAGCACCTCATGGAGCTGGCGGCCGATGACTTCGTCCCGCGTGAGCCCCCAGGCCGCCTCCGCCGCCGCGTTGACGTCCTCGCACACGATGGTGCCGTCCGGGGCGACCCGGTACAGCGCCATCACGTCCGAGGTGTGGAGGAACAGGTCTTGGTACCGGCGCTTGGACTGGGAGAGCGCCTGCTCCAGCCGGCGGCGCTCGGCGCCCTCGAACGCCAGCGACACGACGCCGGCCAGCGCCGCGGCGTAGGCTTCCTCCGCCGCCGTCCATCGCCGTGGCGCGCCGAAGTGCTCGAAGAAGAGCACCCCGGCCAGCTCTCCCCTGAGCGAGAGCGCCACGCCGATGAGAGACCGGACACCTCCCCGGGCGAAGCCGCTCAGCCGGGGGTCCTCGGCCACGTCGCTCGCCGCCACGAGCTGTTGGCCCAAGAGCGCCGCCAGGGTGGCTCGGTACTCCTGAGCCAGCAGCCGCTCTCCCTGGGCGTGGCCCTGGGTCCTCGCGTCGCAGCGATCCACGAGGCACAGGGCGGAGCGGGTCTCGTCGAACCGCCAGAGGCTGCAGCGGTCGACCCCCATGGCACGGACCCCGGCCGTCGTCGCCTCTCGCATGGCCGGATCGAGCGCTGGTCCCCGGAAGGTGGGGCTCCGCGCCAGCTGCAGGAGGTCGGCGGTGGCCGCCCGGAGGCGCTCCTCGTCGCCCGAGCCCTGCTCGACTCGGGCGCGGTCCCGCCGGAGGCGCTCGAGCGTCACCGGGACGAGCTCAGGCTGGGCGCGGAAGGCCACGTCGTCCGCGCCCGCCAGGAGCCAGCTTCCCAGCTCGGGCTCGGTCGAGTCGTCGGCCAGGGCCAGGAGGCTGGCGGAGCTCCTCACCGCGCTCAACGCGGCGCGCCACCTCGTGAGCTGGCCTGGGCCGGGCTTGGCGAGGAGGACGGCCTCGAGGCTCGGAAGGCGAGCGAGGTCTTCTGGCGCCTCGTGCGACTGGGCGCGCCGCACGGCCCAGCCGCCTCCGAGGGCGCGAAGCAAGGCCTGGGCATCGCCGTCGGTGGCTCCCACGAGGAGCAGCTGTTGGTCCGTCTTTCCCCCGGCCATCACGGGGTACGTCTAGCAGATTCGCGCGAGTGGAGGCAGCCCGGTCGGCCGGCCATTCAGGCGTTCACTTGCCGGCGAGCCGGCGCGCCGCTTCTTTGACCGCCTCGACGGTGTTGAGCTTCGCCTTCCAGCCGAGCCGATCCAGCGTGTCGGACGTGATGAAGTTCGTGAAGGCGTCGCCCTTCCAGCCCTTCTTGCCGCCGGTGTACTTGAGCTCGACCCCCTTGAGGGCCAGCACCTCTGCGATCAGATGGGCCACCTGGGTGATGTTGGTGCGATCCGAGTTCCCGATGTGCACCAGGTTCACCTTCTCGTGGAGCTGGTTCACCTAGTACCAGATGGCATCGACGCAGTCGTCGATGATCATGAACGACCGGGTCTGCGAGCCGTCACCCAGGACCTCCATCTCGCGCGGGTTGGCCCTGAGCTTCCTGATGAAGTCGAAGATGACGCCGTGGTCGATGCGGCCCCCGACGATGTCCACGAACCTGAAGATCCAGACCTGGAAGTCGAAGGTGTAGGCATAGGCCGAGAGCAGCGCCTCCATCGCCAGCTTGGCGCCGCCGTAGAGGTTCATCGGCTGCAGGGGGCCGTAGTGCTCCGGGGTTAGCACCGCCGACGCGTCGCCGAGGACGGTCGTGCTCGACGGAAAGGCGATCTTCTTCACGCCGTGCCGCTTCATCGCTTCCAGCACGTGGACGCCGCCCAAGATGTTCTGGTGAATGTAGTCTTCGGGGTGGCTCGCGGCGTAGCGAATGTCGCTGTTGTCGCAGAGGTGGAAGACGAAGTCCTGCCCCTTGACCGCGGCGTCCACCGCGGCCGTGTCTTTGATGTCAGCCTCGACGAAGCTGAACAAAGGTGAGCTCTTCACGCTGTCGAGGTTGCTCAGCTTGCCTGTGCTGAGATTGTCGAACACCAGAACGGTGTGACCCTCTCTGATGAGATGCTCGACCAGGTGACTGCCGATGAAACCTGCTCCGCCTGTAACCAGGAGTTTCATTTTTTGGGTGTCGCAGCAAAAGTCGTGTGTTAACGAGGGACCAGTTTTCTTAGGACCGAAAGGCGGGAACGTCAACATGAGCCTGGCCAGTGGAACCACGACGGCCACCTCCATCATCCCGTCACAGCGGTTCTTCATCGTCGGAGGGGCGGGGTTCATCGGCGGTCACTTCGTCGACGAGCTCTTGACCCGACGTCGAGCCCCCGCGGTGACCATCTTCGACAACTTCTCGTCAGGGCGCGAGTGGCACTTTCAGCAGCACCTCGCCGACCCCCGGTTCAAGGTGGTCCGGGGTGACGTGAAGGAGCTCGAGGTGCTGGTGCGGGCGATGGACGGTCACGACGTCGTCATTCACCTGGCCTCGAACCCCGACATCGCCAAGGCCGCCACCGACCCGACGGTCGACTTCTGGGAGGGCACCTACCTCACCCACCAGGTCGTCGAGGCGATGCGGCGCACCTCGGCCAAGCGAATCCTCTACGCCTCGGGCAGCGGCGTCTACGGAGACCTGGGCGAGGTGGCTGCCTTCGAAGACTACGGCCCGATGATCCCCGCGTCGACCTATGGCGCGAGCAAGGCCGCCGGCGAAGGCCTCATCGCCGCCTATTCGGCCATGTCTGGGTTGAGTGGTTGCGCGTTCCGGTTCGGGAACGTGGTCGGGCCTCGGCAGACGCACGGGGTCGGCTTCGACTTCGTTCGCCGGCTGCTGAAGGACCCCACGTATTTGAAGGTGCTGGGCGACGGCACTCAGAGCAAGTCATACATTCACGTCTCCGACATCATCGCGGCCGTCTTGCTCGCTCACGAGAAGACCGAGAAGCGGTTCGAGCCCTACAACGTCGCGACCGGCGACTACATCACCGTGAGGGAGATCGCCGAGATGGCCGTCGAGCTCCTCGGGCTCGACGCGAAGAAGGTGCGCTTCGAGTACGGCACCACGCCGCGCGGCTGGAAGGGCGACGTGCCGATCACCCGCCTGAGCATCGAGCGGATCAAGGGCCTCGGGTGGCGCTGTGAGCGACCGACCCGGGAGGCGCTCAAGGCGTCGTTGCTCGCGATGATCCCCGACGCCCGAGAGGGAAGGCTCTGAGCGCAGCATGTTCTTCTACGCGCTGGCTGCCTTTGGCATCGCGATTCAGCTGTCTGGTTTGGCCGCGTTTGTCTGGTTCATCTTCACGACGCGCCCCCAGGTGTCGAGCCTGAAGTGCTTTCCGGGGGTGACGATCCTCAAGCCCTGCTACCAGGTGGAGGACGGCGAGGAGCTCAACTACGACGCCTTCTTTCACCAGGACTACCGAGGGCCGATTCAGCTCGTGTTCGTCGCCTCGCGGGAGACGGACCCGGCGGTGGCGCTGGTCCGTCGGTTCATCGCGAAGTACCCCGAGGTGGACGCCGAGCTGGTGTTCTCGAGCACCCGCAACGCCTACTGGGGGAAGATCGACGCGTTCTATGACGGGCACCAGCGCGCGAAGCACGATCTGTTCATCATCTCGGACTCGGACGTTCGCGTGGGCCCGAGCTACGTGTCCGAGATGGTCGCGGCGCTGCACGAGCCCGGGGTCTCGGTCGTCTCGTCGCCGCAGTTCGACTTCGGCGCGAACACCATCGGCTCGGGGCTGAAGCTCGCCAACAACTGCGACAGCGCGGTGATCGTGGTGGGCTGGTACTACCTCTCCCGGGTCAACCGGGTGTCGCTGGGGCACTCCATCGGCTTCCGGTTGAGCGAGTTCCACGGGCTCGGTGAAGATCGGTGGAACTTCGTCAACACCTTCCTCGCCGAGGACCAGGCGTACGCGCACCTCTTCGCCCGCTCCGGCAAGCGCACGGTGTTGAAGAACATCTACTGCCCGGTCCACTTCGCGGACAAGACGGTGGGTCAGACGCACCGGCAGAAGGTTCGCTGGCTCATCAACCAGAAGCTGGTCGCCGGCAATCGCTACGTGTACCTCGCGGGCCTCAGCCTGTACCCGGAGATCGCCGGGCTCTTGACGTTCGACTGGAGAGTCTTCGCAGCCGCGTGTCTCTCGCGGGTGGCGGTGGCGGTCACTGCCGAGGCGCTCTACCTCAAAACGATCAAAGGGACGCTGAAGTACTTCTGGCTGATTCCCCTCTGGGACCTGGCCCAGGTCTACTACTTCGTGGTCGGCTTCTTCAAAGAGACCATCAAGTACGGAGACAAGGAGTATCGGGTGGTGAAGGGCATGTTCCTCGAGGAGGTGAAGCCGCCCCCGCCCCCCGAGTCCGTCCCCGAGTCCGTCCCCGCCCCCGTACGCGCTCCCGGTCCCGGTCCCGACCCCGGCTGTTGAGCCCTCACTCCGGCAGTTGAGCCCTCACCCCGGAGCGACCTGTCCCTGCGCTACCCGGCGGCGATCGATGAGCATCAAAATCGCCGGCAACACCAGCACGCTCGCCAAGAGGCAACACACCTCCCCGATGAAGGCCGCGACCCCCAAGCTCCGCACGCCGAAGTTCGTGGAGCGCACCAGGGCCAGGTAGCCGAGCATCGTCGTGAGGCTGCAGAGCACCACGGCGCCGCCCGTCTCCTTGATGGCGAGCAGCGCCGAGCCTCGGCCCTCTTGCACGTAGCGCTGCACGATGTTGACCGAGTAGTCGACTCCGATGCCGAAGGTGATGGGCAGGGCGACGAAGTTGAGGAAGTTGAGCTTGACGCCCATGGTGACGAGGGTGCCGCCCATCCACGCCACGCCCATCACCAGGGCGCCGATCACCGCGCCGGTGGCCTTCCCGCGGCGAAACGCGACCAGCACCACCAGCACCGTCGCCCCGAACGACAGCATCACCGCCTTGGGCACGTCCTCCACCACCGCCGCCCACATGTCGGCGTAGATGACGGCGCGGCCCGACCCCAGAATGACCGAGCCGTCGGGCAGCTGCGTGCGACGGTACGAGTCGGCCCAGCGGAACAGGTAGTGCGCGTCGTCGACCAGGGCGTGCGACGTCGGGGCGATGAACACGATGCGGCCTCGGGTGCCGTCGGTCTCGGTGAACGGCCGCGCCAGGTTCTCCGGGAGCTCGTTCATCGTGAAGGGATGCAGGTCTTCCGGAGGAAGGACCGCCTGGAGCTCCTTCCAGTCGGCCTCGTCGATGGCGTGGCGCGACTGCGCCTTCAAGAGCCACTTGCGAATGCTCATCAGCACGGGGATCTTCTCGGGCTGGTGGTCGGGCACGAAGTCCTGCAGGGCGTGGAGCGACTTGAACGGCTTGAGCCCCGCCGGCGCGGCGTCGTAGCGGGCGGTGAGCGTCTGCCGCAAGAGCGGGATCTGCTCGGGCCGGTCGACGAGAATGGCCATGCCTCCTGCCCCGACGTGCCCGGTCACCTCGTTGCCCATCTGGTCGAAGCGCATCTCCTCGGCCCGCGCCGAGGCATCGGTGCGCATCGCGTGGAGGTCGTACTCCATGGGATCGTTTCGCACCCAGCTCACCGTCGCCCAGGCCCCCGCCAGGGAGACGAGGACGCCGCCCGTGGCGATCGCCGCCGGGTAGCGCGAGACGAGCCAGGCGAAGGGCGCCCCGAAGTTGCCGCCCGAGCGGCGCAGCCGCTTGAACAGGCTCACGGCGGCGCCTTCCGAGTCAGTCGCCGGCTTGAACGGAAACGAGCGCTCGGTCACCACCAGGAGCGGTGGCAGCACCCAGTACGTGGCGATCCAGCACAGCACCATGCCCAGGCCGCCGATGAACCCGAAGTCGTGGAAGCCGCGGAAGTCGGTGGCGGCCAGCGAGCCGTACGAGGCACCGGCGGCCGCGCCCGCGGTCAAGGTCGGCAGCCACGTGTCCCGCCCGGCCAGCCTGAGCGCCTCGGGCACCTCGATGCCCACGCGGCGCGCCTCGAGGTACCGCGCCATGTAGATGATGCCGAAGTTGATGCCGTTGCCGGTGACGATGGTGAAGAGGAACCCGGTGGCGATGTTGAGCCGCCCGATGGTCAGCTCGGTCGTGCCGAAGGTCCACGCGACCCCCACCCCGATGGTGATGAGCATCAGCGCGAGGGTGCGGAGCCTCATGAAGTACAGGAGCACCACCGCCGCCACCATCGCCGCCCCCAAGAGCCCCACGTCGAGCAGGTTCTCGTTGATGGCCTGGAACTCCGAGACGGCCGTCGCAAGATCTCCCGCGTAGCCCACCCGAATGGCTGGGTCGAAGCGCGCGAGGTTGACGCGGGCGACGGCCTCACGAATCCGCTTGAGCGCCTCGATGCCCTTGTCGAACTCTCCCCCGTTCACCTTGGAACGAATGAGCACGACGATGTCGCGGCCGTCGGGCGACTGGTAGTAGCCGTCGGGGTAGCGAGCGGGGTCGACGCCTTCGATCGAGAGGTCCTTCCGGATGCTCGAGAAGTCGATGCGCTCCTTCGGGGTGTCTTCCTCGTCGAGCTCGACGAAGAGGCCGGTGGCCTTGGCGACGGCCTTGGAGTAGCGCCCCTCGATCTCCTCGTTCAGGTGCTGGAGCTTCTCGAGGGTCAAGTACAGCCCCGAGCGCGGCCCGAGGAAGGCGACCGCCTCACGCACGCCGCTCTCGGCGCTGGCGACGTAGGGCTCGCCCACCTTCTTGAGCTCCGGCACCAGCGCGTCGGCGGCCGCTCGCAGCGCGGTGACCGGCGTCTTGGGTCCTCCCTCCACCACCACGTACACGGTCGACACGCCGTTGGTGAGGGCCGTCACCCGCTTGAGCTCCTTCACGCTCTCGCGCGACTCGGGCAGGAGCGACTCGAAGCCGGTCAGCACGTGCAGCCGGAGGGCGTAGCCAGTGGCGAGGAGCGTGAGGACCAGGGCGACGCCGAGGGGGACCCACGGCCTTTCCAGCTGAAGCGACCGCAGACGGGAAATCATTGCGTGGCCGTCCTATCATTCGGCTCCGGCCCGACGGGCAGATTCCGTCCGCCGGGCCCTCGAACCGCGCGGATTCCGCCCCTCCTTCACCGAGGTCGATGCGGCGCTGCGCCAAGTGCCCAGAGGGCCAGAAAACGCCTTGAGGTGGACCAAGTTTGCTAAGGGCTTGGGGGTGTCGAAGCTCGGCGGGCTCATCGAGCGGGCCAAGAACCTGTGGGTGACGCGGAGCCTCGCGGTGGGCGCGGTGTCGACGGCGCTTGACCTCGCGCTGGGGGGCACGCTGCTCTGGTTCGGCGCTCCGACCCGCGTGGCGGCGATGTCGGGCACGTTGTTCGGCTCCCTCTTCTCGTACTTCGCCAACCGGGACTTCGCGTTTCGCGACCGAGATCCAACCCAGAGCTCGTTCTGGCGCTTCGCCCTCATCACCGGCACGGCGAGCGCGATCCACGCCCAGTTCGTCGTCTGGTTTCGAACCTACGGGCTCCCTTATGTCGCTGCGAAGATGGCCGCCGACGTTATCGTCTACAGCGTTGGGCAATTGCTGCTGCTTCGGTACGTCGTGTTTCCCAAGAAGCTCGCCCCCACCCCCCAGCCCACTGCTCCACCCGACGGAGGCCCTTCGATGAACGATGAAGTGCGCAGCGGCGACTCCAAGTGACACTGAAAGGAGCGAGCGGTGTTGAGAGCGCTCAGCATGAATCGTTTGCGACTTCGCTCGCTCACAGCTATGGGCAAGGTGATTCTGGTGTCAAAACAGCGGCTCCCTCCCTGCGGCAACCCATGATCCTCGCCAAAGCGCCACTTCGAATCTCGCTGGGCGGAGGGGGCACCGACCTGCCCTCGTACTACTCGCGCTTCGGGTCGACCTTCTTGAGCGCGGCCATCGATCGCTACGTCTACCTGGCGGTGCACCGTACTTTCGGAGACGAGTTCATCGTCAAGTACTCCGACGTCGAGCGGGTGCGTGAGACGAGCGCGATCCGCCACCCCCTGGTTCGCGAGTGCTTGAATCAGGTGGGAAAGGTCGAGCCGATCGAGATCGTCAGCTTCGCCGACATCCCCGCGGGCACGGGGCTGGGCTCGTCGGGCTCGTTCACGGTGGCGCTGCTCAAGGCGCTGTACACCCACACCGGGCGGGTGCACAGCACCGCCAGCCTGGCCGAAGACGCCTGCACCATCGAGATCGATCGCCTCAAGGAGCCGGTGGGCAAGCAAGACCAGTTCGCCTCGGCCTATGGCGGCATCAACCGCTTCGACATCGATCAGCAGGGGAAAGTCTCGGTGACGCCGGTGCAGATGCCGTCGGCCGCCAGGGTCGAGCTCGAAGAGCACCTGTGCCTCTTCTTCACCCACCAGCAACGCAGCGCGAGCGACGTGCTCCGCCACCAGGACGAAGAGTCTCGTCGCCCCGCCTCCGGGCCGAAGTCCGAGACGAACGGGATGCTCGAGAACCTGCACCAGACTCGTGAGCTGGGGCTTGTCAGCTACGAGACCCTCCGCAAGGGCGATCTGGTCGAGTTCGCCCGATTGATGAGCCAGCAGTGGGAGCAGAAGCGCCGCCGATCTCCCGCCTCGACCAACGAGCGCATCGACCGCGCGTACGACCTCGGCATGAAGAACGGCGCGGTGGGCGGCAAGCTCATCGGCGCTGGCGGCGGAGGGTTCCTGATGTTCCTCGCCGAAGACAAGCGCGCGCTGCGCCGGGCCATGGCCGAGGCCGAACTCCCCGAGGTCCGTTTCCGCTTTGATACCCTTGGAGCGCAGGTCGTGGTGCAGAATTGAAGGCGAGTTGGAAGAAGCGCACGAGGGAGATGGTTAGTACCCAACCCGAACCCCGAAGGCAGCACCGGCCGGAGCTGCTCCTCACGCCATGACTCAAGTCAACGTTAAGCTCTTCCTCGATTCCGCTGATCTGGCCGTCATCCGCGAGTATGCCCCTCGCCCTGACATCGCCGGCGCGACCACCAACCCGACCCTGGCCCGCAAGGCTGGAGTCACCGACTACCTGCGGTTCTGTCGCGAGGCGGCGGGGGCGATGGGAAAGAAGCCCATCTCCTTCGAGGTCTTCGCCGACGACCCTGCTGGAATGCTGCAGCAGGCCAGGACGCTCGCGGGCCTCGGGCCCAACGTCTACGTGAAGATTCCCGTGACCAATACCGAGGGTCTCGGCACCACAGAGGTGGTGCGTGAGCTCTCGCACTCAGGGGTCAACGTGAACGTCACCGCCGTCTTCACCCACGCTCAAGCTTGGGACCTCATCGGCGCGCTCAAGGGTGGGGCGCCTTCCATTCTCTCGATGTTCGCTGGCCGCATCGCCGACGCGGGCGTCGACCCGGTGCCCCATGTGTCGGCCTGCGTCTCGATGGCCAAGGAAGTCGACCGGTCCATCGAGGTGCTGTGGGCTTCGCCCAGGGAGATCTTGAACGTCAAGCACGCCTCCCAGGGGGGCTGCGCCATCATCACCCTGACCCCCGACCTGCTGAAGAAGATGACGAACTTCGGCAAGGACCTCAGGGTGTACAGCCTCGAGACGGTGCGGATGTTGACGGGCGACGCGGTCGCGTCGGGGTTCAAGCTATGAGCGAGTCCTTCAGCCAGGGGTTTCTGAGAGAGACCGTCGAGGTGATTCAGGCCATCGATCCGGCGACGGTCGACGCCTTGGCGAGCGGCCTGGCTCAGGTGCGAGAGCGGGGCGGGCGGCTCTTCGTCCTGGGCGTGGGCGGCTCGGCCGGTCACGCCTCGCACGCGGTGTGCGACTTCCGCAAGCTGTGCGGGCTCGAGGCCTACGCCCCCACCGACAACGCCTCCGAGCTGACGGCCCGGGTGAACGACGAGGGGTGGGACACCACCTTCGCCGAGTGGCTCAAGGTGTCGCGTCTCTCCGAGCGCGACGCTTTGCTCGTCTTCTCGGTGGGCGGGGGCGATCTCGGTCGCAACGTCTCGCCCAACCTGGTTCACGCGCTGAAGCTCGCCCAGGACGTGCGCGCCTCGGTGTTCGGCATCGTCGGCCGCGACGGCGGCTACACCCGGCAGGTGGCCCAGGTGTGCGTGGTGGTGCCGCCCCGCTTCTCCAAGCACGTGACGCCCCACACCGAGGGCCTCGCGGCGGTGCTGTGGCACCTGCTCGTGAGCCACCCCGCGCTCGTGAAGAACGCCACCAAGTGGGAGTCGCTGAGCCCGAGGAGCGCTTGACCTGGCTCGAAGAGGCGTCACCGTGGCAGCTCCTCGCTGCCGTGCACCTCTTCGTGTCCGTGGCTTTCTACCTCCCAAGCCTGGTGGCCGCGCTCGTGCGCCGGTTGGGCTCGTCGGGCGTCGAGGTCCAGAAGGACGAGCTCGTCGTCACGGCGCTCAAGCCGTTGCGGGGCCTCGATCCTTCGCTCGAGGCGAACCTCGAGACCTTCGCCCGCCTCGACGCGCCCGACAGCTTCGAGGTGCTCCTGGTGGTTGACGACACACGAGACGAGGCGCTCCCCGTCGCGCGGCGCGTGGTGAAGAAGTTCCCCCATCGCTTCCGGATCCTCGTGGGCACCACCCCCGGCTTCCTCAACCCGAAGGTGGCGTCCTTGTGCTTCGCCCTGCCGTTCGCGAAGAACGAGCTCATCTGGGTGACGGACTCCAACACCGAGACGTCTGACGAGCACCTCCGCGCGCAGCTTGGGGCATGGAAGGCGGTTCAACTCGAAGGCCGCCGGCCGACGCTCATCCACGCGCCCCTCGCAGCCGTCGGTGGCAGCGGGCTCGGGGCGCGGTTCGAGCGGCTGCACCTCGCCACCTCGAATAGCGTCAGCACCGAGACGACCCAGTGGGGCGGCTTCGACGCGGTCGTGGGCAAGTCGCTCTTCTTTCATCGGGATGATCTTGCGGCCGTCGGTGGCCTCGAGACCTTTGGTTCGGCAGGGGGAGAGGACTTTCTCCTCGGCCGCGCGTTTCATCGGGCCGGCGCGGTGCGTTGCGCCCGGGAGGCGACCCGGCAGGTCCTGGCCGAGAATCTCTCGGTGGCCGACTTCTGGTGGCGTCAGGCGCGCTGGGCGAAGCTCCGCCAGAGCATGGTGCCGTGGCTCTACGCGGGGCTCGAGCACTTCACGTGTTTCGGGACTGCGTGGCTTTGGCTCCTTCTCGGTGTGCTGCCCTGGCAGCTCGTCGGCGGCGTGCTCGCCCTCAAGGCCCTCGGCGACGCCGCGCTGCTCCTGGCTTTCGTGGGGGAGGTGCGGCCCCTCGACCTCGTCGTCTCCCCGCTCAAGGAGCTCCTCTTCCTCGCTGCCTGGGCCTCGGCCTTCTTCACCAGGGAGGTGAGCTGGCGCGGCCGACGTCTCACTGTCATTTCGGGGGGGGCCTACGGCGTCGAGTTGTCCCCAGTCACAGCGGGAGAGCCGGTCAGCGAGCTTGGATGTCCTCGGCCGAAATGGTGACGCAGGTGCGCATGGGCACCGAGGACGGCCTGCGTCACCTCAGTCTGCACAGCCAAGCCCTTCATCCTGGGCGGAATGCTCACCCACACCTCCCCGCTCCTCG
>PMBV01000208.1 GCA_003153055.1 Myxococcales bacterium | reverse complement strand
TGCCGGTTTATCCCGGCGCACCCCACTCCCCCGCCTCGCCCCAAGGGCGAGGGGCCCGCTCTGGCGCCGCGGGGCGAGGACGATCGCCGGGGCGAACAACGTCCCTTCCTACGGCCAAACGCTGGAGGGGCGTGACGGCTCGCCCCACCGTTCACCACCCAACTCGTTGACTCTGACTCCGGGTGTCCACCTCGGCACGGCGTGAAGCTGTCACCACTCTGCCGGTCCAGCGCCCGGGCTGGACACCGAACNNGGCCGTGCCTGAACCCTGAAGCTCTCAAGTCAGGGTGAATTGGTGCGGTCAGTGAACGCCCAACCGATTCGCCACGCCCCGCTCGCGTTTGACCGTAGGAAGGACGGCCCTTCGCCCAAGCGGTCGTCCTCGCCCCGCGGCGCCAGAGCGGGCCCCTCGCCCTTGGGGCGAGGGTCGGGGAGTGGGGAAGGCCGTCCGCCCAGGACAAAGAAGAAACCTCTGCGGCCATGAGGTGCCTCAGGCTCCGACAAGGCCCATGCGCTCCGCCGACGAATCTCCAGCACCCTGTATCTTACAGCCCCACCAGCTTCGAGATGATCTCCTTCATGATCTCCGAGGTCCCGCCGCCGATGGTGAGCAGGCGGGCATCGCGCCACGCCCGGGCGATGTGCGTCTCGTCGATGTAGCCCATGCCACCGAGGAGCTGCTGGCAGTCGTAGGCCACCTTCTGAATCAGATCTCCGGCGAACAGCTTGGCCATGGAGATCTCCTTCACCGGGTTCTCCTTCTGAATGAACAGCTCGACCGCGTGGTAGGTGAGCCGGCGCGCCGCCTCGATGGCGGTGAGGTGCTCGACGAACCGGTGGCGCCACACCTGGAACTTGATGAGCGGCCGCCCGAAGGCCTCCCGCTCCCGCCCGTACTCAATGGCGTCGGCCACCATCAGGTCCATGCCAGCGACGGCTCCAATGGCCGCGGTGAGCCGCTCGCCCTGGAAGTTGGTCATGATATGATAAAACCCCTCGTTCTCTTCACCCAAGAGATACCGCGCGGGAATGCGGCAGTCCTCGAAGTAGAGAATGCCGGTGTCCGACGAGAGATTGCCGACCTTCTCGAGCTTCTTCGACACCGAGAAGCCCTTGACGTCGGTGGGAAAAGTGAAGAGCGAGACTCCGCCGTAGCCCTCGCCTCCCGTGCGCGCCCCCAGGGTGATGAAGTCGCACCGGGTGCCGTTGGTGATCCACATCTTCGAGCCGCTGATGACGAAGTCGTCACCTTCCCGGCGAGCGCGCGTCTTCAAAGACGCCACGTCGCTGCCCGCGCCCGGCTCGCTGATGCCCAGGGCGGCGATGCGTTCGCCCTTGAGCGCCGGCTCGAGGAAGGTGCGCTTCTGCTCGTCGGTGCCGATCTCTCCGATGATGGGCGTGGCCATCTGGCTTTGCACCAACAGCGCCATGTTGACCCCGGCGTTGCGGCTGCGGGTGAGCTCCTCGACAAAGGCGGTCACGTACCAGTAGTCGAGCCCGCTCCCTCCGTACGCGGGGTCGTGGTTGATACCGAGGAAACCGAGCTCACCGGCCTGGCGGAACACCTCCTTGGGGAAGAGGCCCGCTCGATCCCACTCCACCGCGTGGGGGAGGAGCTCGCGCTCGACCCACTGCCGAACGGACCTGCGGAACGCGTCGTGCTCGCTCGTCCAGGGACTCGACATGGTCGCTCCTCGAGAGAAGTTCGATTCCAGAATCAACCCCAGGCGCGGGTGTGAGGCAACGGCCCTCCTTCAAATCGATGGCGAGGGCAGGGCCCGTTCTCTAGAAGGTGGCCGCATGACGGCGATGGAAGCCTACGAAGAGCGAGTGGCGCGGGAAGAGGCGACGCTGGTGGCGCTGGATCGACGGGGCGCGCGGTTGGCCAACCTGCGCACGGTGACGTTCCTCGGCAGCGCGGCGCTCCTGGGCCTGGTGATTTTCGAGCGCCTGCCCCGCGGAGCCCTGATGCCCAGCCTGCTGCTCTTCGCCGGTTACGTCGCCCTGGCGGTCATCCACTCGGGGGTGCTGCGCGACGAGGCGCAGGCCAAGGTGCTGCTCGGGCTCAATCGGCGCGGCCTGGCCCGGCTGGCAGGCCACTGGCACGACTTCGCCGACCTCGGCCTGCACCTGGTCACCGAGGAGCACCTCTACGCGGCGGATCTCGACGTGGTGGGCAAGGGCTCGCTGTTCCAGCGCCTCGACGAGACCGGCACCCGGCAAGGCGAGGCCACCCTGGGAGCCTGGCTGCTCCAGCCCCCGCCCGACGCCGCCACCGTGCGGGAGCGCCAGACCAGTGTTCGAGAGCTCGCCCCCCTCGTCGACTTTCGCCAGGCGCTCATCGCCGAGGCGAAGATGGCCGGCCAAGACAAGGCCGACCCCTCGCGCTTCATCGTCTGGGCAGAGGCGCGGTCGGCCCTCACCTCGATTCACTGGGCCTTCCCCGTCGCCCACGCGCTGCCACCCTTCACCATCGTGGTCGGGCTGCTCAGCGCCAATGATCTCATGGCGGGGTGGCCCTTCGCCGTCGGGCTGCTCCTGCAGATAGGCATCGTATTCCTCACTCGCAAACCCATCGCGACGCTCTGGAGGGCGGTCACCCTGAGCGAGCACGGCTTCGTGCGCTTCGAGGAGACGTTCCGGGCCATCGACGGTCAGACCTTCCAGAGCCCTGCCCTGCTCGCCCTGCAGAGAGGGTTGCAAGACGGGCCGACGGTGTCCTCCCGACTCAAGCGCTTCTCTCGGCTCCTGGGCTTCGCCGAGCTCAAGCACTCCGGCCAGCTCCACCCCATCATCAACGCCCTCACCCTGTGGGACATCTTGGTGCTGTTCCGCCTCGATCGCTGGCGAGAGGTCAACGGCCGGGGCGTGCGCGGCTGGTTCGAGGCCTTGTCGCAGCTCGAGGCCCTGTCGGCCTTCGCCACCTACGCCTTCGAGCAGCCCCTCGACGCGTTCCCCGAGGTGACCGACGACGAGGTCTCGCTGGTCGCGACGAGCCTGGGCCACCCGCTGCTCGAGGCCCCGGTGCGCAACGACGTCTCGCTCCCTGGGCCGGGCAGCGCCCTGGTCATCACCGGCTCGAACATGAGCGGCAAGACGACCCTCATGCGGGCCATGGGGCTCAACGCGGTGATGGCGCTGGCCGGCCTGCCGGTATGCGCGAGCTCGATGCGCGTCTCACGGGTGCAAGTGATGACCTCGATGCGCCTCAAAGACTCGCTGGAGCGCGGGGTGTCATACTTCTACGCCGAGGTGCAGCGCATCAAGACCCTGCTCGAGACGGCCCAGGCCCATCGCGGCCGGTGCCTGTTCCTGCTCGATGAGCTGTTCATGGGCACCAACACCCGCGAGCGGCAGATCGCCAGCCGGGCGCTCATGACGATGCTCCTCGACGAGCGAGTCGCTGGCGCGGTGGCGACGCACGATCTGTCGATCTGCGAGCTCGCCACGCAGCGCCCCGGGCTCATCAGGAACGTGCACTTCCGTGACCTCGAAAAAGACGGAGAGATGACGTTCGACTACGTGCTGCGCGAGGGCGTGGTCGAGACCACCAACGCCCTCGAGGTGCTCCGGCGCGCGGGCGTGCCCATACCGAACCTGTCGTAGCAGTCACCCTCGAGGCGCGCTGGTCGCCCCCTGCGCCGGTGGCGCCGACTGGGGCCTCGGCTCGATGCGCACCGTCACCACCCTCGGCCCCTCGGTGCGCACCACCACGATGCGCAGCTCGTCGAGGCCCCATGCATCACCCATCACCGGGACCCGCCCGAGCTTGGCCATGAGGAACCCGGCGATGGTCGTCACTTGGGTCTTGTCGACGTCGAACTCCACCTCGAGGGTGTGCTCGAGATCGTCGAGCTGGGCCGTGCCAGGCAACTCGAGGCGCCCGCCAGGGAGCCGCTTCACCGGCTCGACCTTTCGACCCAGCTCGGCCACGTGCCCCACCAGCTCGGCCACCACGTCGGAGAGCGTGACGAAGCCCGAAGTGCCGCCATGCTCGTCGACGACGATGGCGATCTGCTTGTTGCGCCGGCGGAACTCGGCGAGGAGCTTCTCGAGCGTCACGTTCTCGGGCACGAACAGCACCGGCCGCTGGACCTGATCGAGCGACCGCAGCGTGCCCTGGGTCTTCTGGTAGTAGAGGTCCTTCACGTTGACCAGCCCCTCGACCCGGTCGAGGGAGCCACGAATGACGGGGAGCCAGGTGTGGCCCGCGGCCGACGCGGAGGCCAGGTTCTCGTCGAGGGTCGCCTCGAGATCCACCGCCTTCATCTGCGAGCGCGGCACCATCACCTGGCGGGCGGTCTTCTCCATCATCGACAGCGCCCGCTCGAGGAGCTCGGCCCGACTGGTCGCCAGCGCCCCCGACTGGGCAGAGGTCGAAAAGATGAGCTTCAGCTCTTCTTCGCCCAGGCCTTCGCCAGCGTCGCCGTCTCCCGCGGAATCCAACCCCAGCGCCCTGAGCACCCCATGGGTCCCGGCGTTGAGAACCCAGATCACCGGAAAGAAGACGAAGTAGAAGATGCGCATGGGCCACGCCAGGGCAAGCGCGGTGCGCTCGGCGTTGACGATGGCGATGGTCTTGGGCACCTGCTCTCCCACCACGATGTGCAGGAAGCTGATGGTCCCGAACGCCAAGATGACCCCAACCGTCTTGGCGATGGCCTGAGCCGCCTCCGAGTCGGGCGCGACCTGAGCCAGCAAGGGGCGGAGCAGCCCCGAGAAGGCCGGCTCGCCGACCCACCCGAGCCCCAGCGACGCGAGCGTCACCCCCACCTGCGAGGCCGAGAGCCACACGTCGAGGCGCCGACGCATCTCGACCGCCTGGGCCGCGCCCGGCTTCCCCTGCTCCAGGAGGGCCTCGAGCTGCGTGGGCCGAACCTTCACCAGCGCGAACTCCACCGCGACGAAGAAGCCGTTGGCCAGCACCAGGGCGAGCGCCAGACCGAGCGCGGCGAGCTCCATCAGTTCAGCGCCTCGAACTCGGGGTCGCCCTTGAGCCCGTCGAACATCGGGTCGGACTGCAGCCAGGCCTGCACCTTCGCCCGGTCGAGGCCCATGGCCTGTCTCAGGTAGCCGATGGCGTCCTTGGGGCGGCTCCAGAGGGCGTACAGCGCACCCAAGTTGTAGGTGAGGAGCAGGTCGTCACCCTTGAGCGTCTTGGCCGACTCGTAGGCACGCTCTGCCTCGGCGTAGAACCCCTTCTGCGCGTAGCAGATGCCGAGGTCGAGCCAGCCCTCGAAGTTCTTGGGGTCGAGGCGAACGACCTCCTTGAGCTGGGTGATGGCCGAGCGGTAATCGCCGAGATCCATCTCGAGGCCCGCCAGCTCGTGCCGCGGCAGAGGGTCGCTGCCGTCGAGCTCCACGGCTCGCTTGAGCTCCTGGGTCGCTTCTTCGTTGCGGTCGACGTCGGCCAGCGTGAGCCCGAGGTTCAGATGGGCATCGGGGTAGTCGGGCTCGAGCTCGATGGCCTCGCGGTACTCGGAGATGGCGAAGTCGATGGCGTGGGCCGAGAGGAAGCAGGCCAGGTTGTAGTGGGCCGTGGCCGAGTCGGGCTCGAGCCTGAGCGCGACCAGGTACTCGTCGAGGGCGCCGCGAAACTGCTTCTTCTCGGCGAACACGGTGGCCAGGTTGTCGTGGGCGTGGGCCGAGTTGGGGTCCAGCTCGATGGCCTTCTTGAACTCCTTGACGGCCTCGTCAAGCCAGCCCCGGTCGGCCAGCTCGATGCCTCTCGAGTTGTGCTCGTCGGAGGCTGCGATGGTGTCCTTCTCGCGGGCCATGGAGATGGAATAAACAAAAACCCAGAGAAAGGCGATGAAGAGCGGCACCTCTGGCCTCCCACGACGGCGGCGCCCCTTCAGGGCGCATGGGGGCGATGGGCCCTCTCTGACTCCGGGCGGCCGAAAACTGAGATGCTTGTGCCGGCCCTTCATCCGCTGCCCGACCGGTGGGCAGTCGGTGGCCGAGGGTTCTCGTTCGTTCGAGGGCGAACGAGCCCAACGAAAATCCGGCGGGCCAAGTCGGCGCCGGCCGGATCCTCACACCTCGAGCCGCCCAGACGAACGAGATCGCCCGGGCCGCAGCTTCCTTACGCCGCCTTCACTGGCCCCGTGCGCCGGCGCCGGAGGAGCGCCGCGAGGCCGAGGATCGGCAGGAACGACGAGGCATCACCCGCGCTGGAGCAGCCCTTCGGACCCGCCGGACCGCTCTCCCCGGTAGCGCCCGTGGCTCCGGTAGCGCCCGTGGCCCCGGTTGTGCCAGTCGCCCCGTTGCACACGTACCTCGGCGTGCCGCTGCCCACCTGCACCTTGAGCCCCCCGGTGGCGCAGTTGGCCCCCGCAGCCTCCGGCGTCACCGTGGCACTCTCGCCCGACGGACCGGTCGCCCCCTCCGCGCCGTTGCACACGTACGCTGGCGTACCGCTGCCAACCTGCACTTTGAGCCCGCCGCTGGCACAGTTTGCCCCCGCCGCCTCAGGCGTCACCGTGGCGCTCTCGCCCGCCGTACCGGTCGCCCCGGTCGCCCCGTTGCACACGTACACGGGTGTCCCGTTGCCAACCTGGATCTTGACGCCCCCGTCGGCGCAGTTCGCCCCTGCTGCCTCCGGCGTCACCGTGGCGCTCTCGCCTGGCGTGCCAGCCGAGCCCGTCGCGCCCGTCGCGCCGTTGCACACGTACGCTGGCGCACCGCTGCCGACCTGCACCTTGAGGCCTCCGCTGGCGCAGTTGGCCCCGGCCGCCTCCGGGGTGACCGTGGCGCTCTCTCCCGGTGTCCCGGCCGGCCCCGGTGCCCCGTTGCAGACGTACGCGGGCGTCGCCGTTCCCACCTGGACAGTCACGCCGCCCGACGCGCAATTGGCGCCAGCCGGCTCGGGGGTGACGGTCGCGCTCCTGCCGTCGGTGCCATTGCAGACATAGGAGGCCGATCCAGAGCCCACCTGTACCTTGACGCCACCGCTGGCGCAGTTCGCCCCCGGGGCCTCCGCGTTCACGGTGGCTGAAAGGCCGTTGCACACGTAGCTGGTGGTGAGCACCTCGCGCGGCTGGAGCGTTCCGTCGCGGTTGTCGTCGAAGCCGGTTTGGATGGCCTGGCCGCCCGCCGGGCAGCGGCTGTTTCCCGAGACCTCGAGGACCTGCATCAGCTGTTGGTTGGGCAAGCAGGTCCCGTAGTCCTGGCTGCAGCTCTCGTGCGTGCCGCAGACTGGAGCCCCGCGACGGCAGTCCGGCGTGAGGCAGGTGCGGGTTCCGTAGGTGTCGCAATAGGCGCCCGCACCTGACTTGGCGCAGTCGGCGTTGGTGAGGCAACCGACGCACACGCCGCTGGTGGTGTCGCACATCGACGCCGCCGGGTCGCTGCAGGTGACATTGCCCACGCCGCAGGTGAGCCCGCCCACGGCCACCTTCTCTGCGCGGCTGCCGAGGGCGTTGTGGTGGTGGATGAGGAGCAGCCCGCCAGTGCCGTTAGTCCGGGCGTTGGCCAGGTTGTAGGTAACGGGGAGCGATGCGTTGGCCTGGTCGCTCCACAAAGGAGCCTGAACGCCGGTGGCGCCCATCGCGGTCAGGCTCGGGTCAGCGGTGGTCGCCAGACCAGGGTTGCCGATGTCGTAGCGGAGGACAGGGGTCCGGTCGACCTCGGTCCCGACCTGGTTGTACGTCACCACCTGGAACTCGAGGCCCTTGTTCCCTGCGGTGTCGAGCCCGAGGGTGGCGGCGTAGACCGGCATCACCATGGTGTCTGTGAAGAGCGCCGGCACCCACGGCCGGGCGGGCGAGGCCGACAAGCCGTTCAAGTAGTCCTGGGTGGAGGCGGCGCCTGACGCGAGGTTGGAGACCACGGTGACCGGCGTGTCGCTGCCCGGGTTGCCGCTGGCCCGCCCGAGGTCAGCGTTGTACATCACCCACTGCCAAGCTGGAGCGCCAGCCTGCCGAATCCAGATGTCGACCTCGACGTCGTTGTACGAGGCGGTCCCCCACTGCCCAAAGGTGTTGATGGCGAAAAAGAGCTTGGTCGTGGCCCAGTTCCCGGTGGTGTCTGGGCGATTGCTCGTCACGCCGACGTAGCGGATGGTGGCGTTCCTAAGCTGCGCCAGGTCGTACCCGGCCGGGAACGGCCCGCCGGAGCGGTGGTCTGCCGAGTCGCCGTAGACGAGCTCGAAGGGCGTCACCAGCGAGAAGACGCCCTGGTCGCCAGGAGTGGTGGCCAGGCTGCGGGTGTTGACCGCGGTCCCGGTGAGGGTCAGGTTGGCGATGCCGGTGGAGCCTGCGCTGGTGTCGAGAGGGCTGCTCGTCGCCATGGCGGAGGCCGGGGTGGGCACCCCGTAGTACGGGACCTTGAGCGGGGTCCCACCGCCCTGAGGGGTAAGGAGCAGGTAGCCGGAGGTCTCCGACAGCCAGTGGCGAGCGCCGCCGGACTGCGCGGAGGTGGTGGACACCGTGGGATCGAGCCGGCGGACCATATGCGCCGGGTCCACGGTGAGGACGAGGTCGAGCGTCGCGGTCGCGCCCGCGCCCACAGTGACGGAGGCGGCGCTGGCGGTGACGTCGCTCCCTGGGGGCGCGATGCTCTTGACGACCGAGACTGCATAGGTGACGGAGGCAGTGCCCTTGTTGTCGAGCTGCACCGCGCGGTGCTCGTTGCCCGCAGCGGAAACGTCGGTGGTCTGGAACGACACGCTCACACGCTCCGGGGCGAGCTGATCGTACGCCACGACGTTGGTGGCAAGGGCGAGGGCGGCGTCGATGCGGCCGGCGCCGACGCGGCTCTCTGCCACCCGGGCGCGCGGCGCGGTGGGGAGGGTGAAGACATCGTGGCCAGCGGTGTTCATGAGGAGGGCCTTGATCTCCGCAGGGGTCCAGGTCGGGTGCGCCTGGCGGAGGAGCGCCACCGCGCCGGTGGTGATGGGGGCCGCCATCGAGGTGCCGCTCATGTCGGTGCCCTTCGAGCCGGTGCCCGCGGCCGTGGAGATGACATTGACGCCGGGGGCGCTCACGTCAGGCTTGAGGACGAGGTGGTCACCCGAGCGGGTCGGCCCGCGCGAGCTGAAGCTGGCGATGGTGTCGCCCAGCGCCGGGAGGTGCGCCGGAGTGCCGGAGGCCATCGTGACGGAGACGGTCGCGCTCGCGGTGAGCTGGGCGCGGAGGGCGTCGCCGTCGGACTTCATGATGGACCGAACCGGGATGGTGACCGGAGTGGGCGTGGCGGAGCCAGCCATTCCGGGCGGGTCGCCCGCCGTGCTATTGGTGATGAGGACCGCCACTGCGCCAGCCTGCTGGGCCGCGTAGGCCTTCGCGGAGAAGCCGCAAGTACCGCGGGCGATGAGAGCGACCTTCCCCTGGAGAGCGGAGGCGTTGGTGAGGGCGGCACAAGCGTCCACCGGCTGGGTGGCCACCACGTCACCAGTGACGGCCGTCCAGGTCGTCGCGCCGAAGGCGGCGGTCCCAGCCGGGAGCGAGCCGGCGATGGCCTGGGGCGACGTTACCTGGACGCTGGCGAGGTAGTAGCCGACGCTCGAGGCGGCGACGGTGATGACAGACGGCGTCGCGCCCGGCGAGCCACCGACGAAGAAGTAGTCCCCCGCGTTCCCCTGCGAGATGACCACCGCCACGCCGGCGTTGACCGCGTTGGTGAAGATGCGGGCCTCGGCGTTCGACGAGGTGCCGAAGGATGAGCCGAGCGACAGGTTCACCACGTCCAGGTGGTCGGCGGGGTCACCGTCGCCGTTCGGGTCCACCGCCCACTCCATCGCCAGCGGGGCGAGGGCAGTAGTGCCGCCGTTGTCGCCGAACACCTTCAAGGCGTAGAGTTCGGCTGCGGGCGCCGCGCCCGGACCGATGTCCATGGTGGTCGCGTCGAGGGTGTCGGTGTACGGCCCGGCAAAGGTGGCACCCGCAGTGGTGACGCCGAAGCCAGCGGCGGTGCCGGCTACGTGCGAGCCGTGCCCGCCGCCCGGTCCATCGAGGGGGTTGGAGTCCGGCATCGGGTACGCGTTGGCGAGGCTGGAGGCGTCGTAGGTGTGGCCAGCGAAGTCCCAGCCTCCGACGACCTTCTTGCTGGGAAAGAGGCTCGACGGCGCGGGGGCGCTCGGGTCGACACCAAGGTACGCGGCCAGGGAGCCCGGCCCACCGAAGTTGGCGTGCGTGTAGTCGATGCCGGTATCGATGACGCCGATGCGGACCTTCTCGCCGTGCAGCCCGAGGTTGGCGCTCCAGAGTTTGTTTGCGCCGATGAAGGAGTCGCCCCGCGCATTGTCGACGTGGAGCGGGCGGACGACGTGCACTGCGCGCACGCCGGGGATCGCCCCGAGCTTGGCAAGGCCGGCCGCGTCGGTGACGTAGGCGATGGCGTTCATCACCCGTTTCAGCCGATACACCTCACCAGTGTTGGGGAGGCTGGCCCCGCTGACCCGCGCGGCGAGGGTGTCCTGCTCCACCTGCACCCGGTCCAACTGCTGCACCGCGGCCGAGGTGGCCTCGGCTGGCGTCCCCCCGCGAGCTGTCGTGTAGCCGTACTGAGTGGCTGCGGCCGTCTCGGTGAGCTCGACCAGCGCGTAAACGGGGGCCGATCCGGCTCCCTGCTGTGGCTGCGGCTGCGTGGGGGTTCCCAGCGCCGAGCGGCTCTGAGCCTGACCTCCGGAGCCAGGTTGGCCCGTACTGCACGACGAAGAAACCGCGAGGAGAGCAAAGGACAACAGTAACAGGGACGAACTTGGTTTCTTCAAGCACTGCTCCGAGGCGCCGGTCGCCGGGTGACGACCGGATGGGGGAAATCCCTGACGCCAACTCAACATACGGCGAAAGGAGTGACAACCACCCACCTGGCACGGCCCCCCTGATCGGGCCCCGCCTCAGACAATTCTTGACACTGCGCGATTACGAAGGGTTGGCGTCACCGAAGGGCGCGCGACACCGCCATTCACCTCGGCGGCGGTGCGCCCTCGACTGCCGTTTCGTCTGTGGACGCTCTCAATTCCGATGCGTCTCAGCTTCTTCCTGGCCAGGGACCCTGCCGAGAGCGGTCCGGCAGGGGGCGAACGTCTCGAAAGGCTAGTACTTGCCCTTCGCCTTGCGGGCGCGGACGCGGCGGCGCTTCAGCACGGCCTTCTTGGTCTTGGCGCGGTTGCTCAGCTTCTTCTTGCTGCGGTTCGACTTCACTGCGGCCATTGAAAGCCTCCGATTCGAGAAAAAAGTGCCCAGCGTGTACCTGACGTGGGGCGAGCGCGCAACCAGCGCTTGCTTGGAGCCCACCGAGCCGCATACGAGGGCCCGAGATGATCGACAAGCTCGAAGAGGTCGAACAGCGGTTCGAGCGCCTCACCGCTGACCTCTCCAACCCAGCGGTGCTCGCAGATTCCACCCGCCTCCAGAAGGTCTCGAAGGAGCGGGCGTCGATCGAAAAGGTCGTCGAGAGTTACCGGGGCTACAAGCGCCTGTTGGCCGAGGTCACGGGCAACGAGGAGCTGCTCGAGTCGGGTGACGCCGAGCTCAAGGCCATGGCCAAGGACGAGCTGCCGGCCCTGCGGGCGCGGCTCTCGACCCTCGAGGAGGAGCTCAAGATCATCCTCCTCCCCAAGGACCCCAACGACGAGAAGGACGTCATCATCGAGATCCGCCCGGCCGCGGGTGGAGACGAGGCGGGCCTGTTCGCCGAGGAGGTCCTTCAGATGTACCTGCGCTACGCGGGCCGCCGGGGGTGGAAGGCCGAGCTGGTCGACGCTTCGGTGGGCAACCAGGGCGGCATCAAGGACGCCACCATCACCTTGAGCGGCGATGCCGTCTATTCCTCGATGAAGTGGGAGTCGGGGGTGCACCGAGTGCAACGCGTGCCGGCCACCGAGGCGCAGGGGCGAATCCACACCTCGACCATCACCGTGGCGGTCATGCCCGAGGCCGAGGACGCCGACGTGCAGCTCAAGGAGGCCGACATCGAGATGCAGGTGATGCGGTCGACCGGCGCCGGCGGGCAGTCGGTCAACACGACTGACTCGGCGGTGCGGCTCATTCACAAGCCGACCGGCATCGTCGTCAAGTGCCAGCAGGAAAAGAGCCAACTGAAGAACCGCGCCATGGCCCTCAAGATGCTCCGGACCAAGCTGTACGAGGCCGAGCAAGAGAAGCTGCGCAACGAGCGAGACGCCTTGCGCAAGGGGCAGGTCGGCACCGGCGACCGCAGCGNNGATCCGCACCTACAACTTTCCCCAAGATCGGCTCACCGATCATCGCATCGGCTACACCCGGCACAACCTGCCCGCGGCGATGGCCGGCGACATCGACGACGTGCTCTCGGCGCTCCGCACCTTCTTCCGCGCCGAGGCCCTCAAGCAGCAGGAAAAGGGGCCGTGAGCTCCGTGGCCCCGCAGACCTGGACCATTCGCAAGGTCCTCGACTGGACCAGGGCGCGCTTCGAGAAGGAGGGCGTCGACTCGGCCCGCCTCACCGCCGAGCTCTTGCTCGCCGATACGCTCAAGACCGAGCGGGTGAAGTTGTACATGGACTTGGACCGGCCGCTGGTCGCCGACGAGCTGTCCAGCTTCCGGGCCCTCATTCAACGCAGGCTCGCGGGTGAGCCCACCCAGTACCTCATCGGCCACCGGGAATTCTACGGCCGGCGCTTCGCCGTGGATGCCCGGGTGCTGATCCCCCGACCCGAGACCGAGCTCTTGGTCGAGGCGGTGCTCCGCGTCCTCCCGAAGGATGCGCCTCGCCGGGTGCTCGACGTCTGCACCGGCTCGGGGTGCATCGCGATCTCCGTGGCCAAGGAGCGCCCTCTCGCCGAGGTCGTCGCCATCGACGTCTCCCCCGAGGCCCTCGCAGTCGCCCGGGCCAACGCCGACGCGCTCGGGGTGAGCGACCGGGTGCGCTTCCTCGAGGGCGACCTCTTCACCCCGCTCGCCTCCGAGGCCCGCTTCGACGTCATCGTCTCGAACCCGCCGTACATTCGCACCGCCGAGCTCGGCTCCCTGCAGCGAGAAGTTCAGCGCGAGCCCCGGCTGGCGCTGGACGGAGGAGAAGATGGCCTCGCGCTGGTGCGGCGCATCGCTGAGAGCGCTCCGGCCTTCCTCGTGCCTGGCGGGCGCCTTGCACTGGAGATCGGCGATGAAGAAGGAGCGGCCGTGAAGACACTCTTGACGAGGGCGGGCTACCTCGAAGTCGCCATCGAGCAAGACTACGCGCGGCTCGATCGCCTCGCCTTGGCGATCGCCCCCCCAGCTACGGAGTAAGCAACCAATGGATGCCATCGTCATCAAGGGCAACGGCCCGCTCCGGGGCGAGACGTTCGCCTCGGGCTCGAAGAACGCCGCGCTCCCCATTCTCGCCAGCGCCCTCTTGGCGCCAGGGGAGCACACCTTCCGAAACGTGCCGGTGCTGGCCGACGTCACCACGATGTTGAAGGTGCTGGGCACCATGGGCTGCGAGTCGGAGCGGCTCACTGGCTCGCGGGCCGACGTGGTGCGCATCGTCGTGCCGAACCGGGTGACCCCGGAGGCCCCGTACGAGCTGGTAAAGACGATGCGAGCCTCGGTGCTGGTGCTGGGGCCCCTGGTGGCCCGCTACGGCCGAGCGCGGGTGTCGATGCCTGGCGGCTGCGCCATCGGAGCCCGGCCCATCGATCAGCACCTCAAGGGGCTCCATGCCCTGGGGGCGGAGATCGAGCTGTCGGAGGGCTACGTGGAGGCCCGGGCCGAGCGCCTCAAGGGAGCCCGGGTCAGCTTCGATCTCATCACCGTCACCGGCACCGAGAACATGCTGATGGCCGCCGTGCTGGCCAAGGGCCGGACGCTCATCGAGAACGCGGCCCGCGAGCCCGAGGTCGAAGAGCTGGCCCGGGTGCTCAACAAGATGGGGGCCCGCATCTCGGGCGCCGGCAGCGACGTCATCACGGTCGACGGCGTCGACGAGCTGACCCCGGTGGATCACGCCATCATCGCCGACCGCATCGAGGCGGGCACGCTCCTGGTCTCGGCCGCCATCACCGGCGGCGACGTGCTGGTGAAGCGCGCCGTGCCCGAGCACCTCGAGGCCGTGATGCAGAAGCTCCGCGAGGCGGGCTGCAAGGTGACCGTGGAGTCCGAGGGCATTCGGCTCAGCGCCGCCCAGCGGGTGCGGGGCGTCGACCTCCGCACCAAGGAGCACCCCGGTTTCCCCACCGACATGCAGGCCCAGCTCATGGCGCTCCTGTCGACCGCCTCGGGTACCTCGGTCATCACCGAGAGCATCTTCGAGAACCGCTTCATGCACGTCGCCGAGCTGGTGCGGCTGGGGGCGGAGATCGCCGTCGATGGCCACACCGCGGTGGTGCGGGGGGTCGAGAAGCTCAAGGGCGCTCAGGTGATGGCGACCGATCTCCGGGCCTCGGCCTCGCTGGTCCTCGCGGGGCTTGCCGCCGAGGGCCACACCACGGTCAGCCGCGTCTACCACCTCGATCGCGGCTACGAGCGGCTCGAGGCCAAGCTGAAGGACCTGGGCGCAGACATTCGCCGAGTGAAAGATCGCTGACGTGGCGGCCTCGGAGCGAAAAAGCGCCGTCACCTCAACATCGCGTGTTGCTTTGCGCGATTGACGACGGGTACGATTAGGCCACACCACCCTTATCAGGAGCGGAACTACCAGATGGAGTGCCCCAGCTGCGGCGTTGACATGGTCGATCTCGAAGGACACGACCAGGCGCTTCGCAAGTGCGGCGAGTGCGGCGGGTTGTGGATCGATGTTTCTGATCTCAACCGAATGCTGCTTCACCACAACCTCCCAGGCCTCGAGAGCTTGGGAGGAAAAGTCGACCCCGACTCACTCAGCGGTCAATGCCTCGAATGCCAGGTCGATCTGGTTCGGGTGCAGGGCGGAGACAGGGGCTCGCCGCTCTTCTACGACACGTGCGAGTCCTGCGGAGGGATCTTCCTTGAGTCGGACTTCAAGGACGTCTCCGACTTCGCGTCGGCCCAGAAGGAGATCATCACCTTCTTCGGTGCCTTCTCCAAAAAGGGCAAGAAGGCCGCCGCCGGTTGATTCACCCGCCATCGTTCACGGGGTGCTTCGCCACTGGCCCTTGAGGTCAGGGGGGAGTTCCCCGTCGAGCTTGAGCTCGAAGCCGCCGCCCTTGCGGGGCAGTCGCAGGACGCCCAGCGAGGTGCGCTTGCCCTTGATGTCCAGCACCAGCCTCGTCGCCGACACGTCATACGTGCCGTCGACGGTGTGGGGCTTGGCGATGGCATCGTCATACGGCTCGAAGCTGAAGTTGAACGTGCCGTCGAAGTTGAAGGACCAGAAGCGGTCTGGCGTGCCGTCGTAGCCCGCGAACCAAGTGCCCATGAGCGGCGCCGCCGACCGATCGAACTTGAGGCGGGTCGTGAGCCACGGCCCGTTGAGCGGCTTGCCGTCGGTGTAGAAGACGACGTCGGTGAGGCACACCGGCAGGTCGGGGTCGTCAGACGGGAACGTGTCGAGGATCTCGACGACGAAGCGAGCACCGGTCAACGGGGGATCGAGCCGCACCACCTGGGGCCCGCGGAGGTCTTCGAGCGTGAAGGTCTGAGCGTGCTTCCCGGTTCGGATGACGACCTTGCGCGCCCTCGAGAAGCTGCCCCACGTGCTGGTGTCGAAGTTGTTGCCGTTCGACACCCTCAGCTCGTCGAGGCGAATGGGCGCGCTGAACCCGAAGGTGAGCGAGTCGTTGAGCGGATCGGCCGTGGGGCTGCACCAGGCCGTGGCGTCCCGGCCGTCGAGCAAGTTCAGTGGTTGGTACAGCGTCGGCCGAGACTCTTGTTTGAAGTAGGCGGTGGCCTGCGCGTAGCCCACGCCTCCGGCAACAGCTCCGGTTCCCCACACAGCGACAACCGCGATGAGCACCCGAATCGTCATTGGGTCGGGAACCTAACGCATCGAGGGAAGATTTCTTCGGTTTGAGTCGTTCCTCGCACATGGCATGAATCGCCCCATGAATCGCCACCTGGTCACCCTTTCGATGGTGCTCGCCGTCTCCGCTTGCACCTGCACCAAAGGAGGGGCCGTCGACGCGGGCTCGCCCGACGCAGGGCCGCCGATCCTCACCGAGAAGGAGCCCAACGACTCGGCCGAGCGGGCGATGGTGATCGACCGCACCTCGATCATCCAGGCGAACCTCGGCGCCGACCCCGCTCACCCCGACGTCGACTGGTACGCCTTCAAATCGGCGGTGCCCAAGACCGTCGACCTGGTGGTGACGTGCCCGCCCGGCGCCGACATCGCGCTCGAGCTGGTCGACGAGACCGGCACGGTGCTGGGCGCCGTCAACGCGGCGGGCGTAGGCGGCACCGAGCACCTTCCCAATCTCGACGTATCGGGCCTGGCCCTGGCTCGGGTGGTATCGCTCAAGCGTGGCGCGGGCGGCGCGTACACCCTCACGGCGCGCTTCTCTGATCGGCTGCCAGGCTACGAGCTCGAGCCCAACGATCGCCGGGTCGACGCCACCCACGTCGCCCTGGGCCAGGCCATCTCGGGCTACATGGGCCACCCCAACGACGTCGACGTCTACCGCTTCGAGATGCCCGCGGCGGTGGATTCAGCCGGGCCCAGCCCCGAGCCTACCGACGCGGGCCCAGGTGCCGAGGCGCTCCCGGTGGACGCTGGGGCGGCCAGGCCGGCGGCGCGGGTGGCGATCCGAGTCGACGTGAGCCAGGTGGAAGGCGTGGCCTTCGACCTCCAGGTGATGACCGAAGCCGAGGCGGTGCTGTTCTCGGCCAAGTCGCGAGAGAACGGGGCCCTCTCGCTTCGCAACATCGGCGTGCGCGAGACCGACCAGGTCGTCTACGTGGTGGTGCGTTCGAGCCCCCTGGGTACCGGGAAAGACGCCAAGCGCGGCTTCAACGACGCCCTCTCGTACACCCTGACGGTGGCGCAGGAAGAGGCCGGCGCCAGCGCCGAGCTGGAGCCCAACGACGACCCCGCCCATGCCACCGAGCTGGGGGCCAACAGCTACCGGGAGGGTTTCCTCTCGCCGCGCGGTGACGTGGACTACTACCGGCTGGTGGTCGACGGCCCGTCCATCGCCACGCTGCAGCTCACCGGCGTCGAGAAGGTCGACGTGGTCCTCTCGGTGGTGAGCCAGCCTGAGGGCAAGCCTGAAGAGACGCTCCTCAAGGCCAACGAGGGCGGCACGCGTGAGCCAGAGCAGCTCAACAGCGTCTCCTGCCCTGGTTCGTGCCTCATCAAGGTCGAGGCAGCGGCCCGCAAGGTCGACGGCAAGTGGGTGAAAGACGACGAGAACTCCGACTCGGCGTACCGCCTGTCTGCCACCGTGGTGCCCGATGACGGCACGGCTGAGAAGGAGCCCAACAACACCGCGTCGACGGCCACGCCGATCAGCCTGGGCCGCGCCATGCGGGGCACGGTCTTCCCCAAGAAAGACGTCGACTACTTCCAGCTCGATCTGCGGGATCGCCAGGTGAAGACGCCCCTGAAGGCCACGGTGACCGGGGTACTCAAGGTCGACGTGGGGCTCTACCTGCACCGCTTGGAGGCCGACGGCAAGCTGACCCTGGTGCAGACGAGCGACGGGGCCAAGGGCGACCGGCCCGAGACGGTGCGCTACGCCGCCGAGCCGGGCCTCTACGTGCTCGAGGTGCGTGATGCGAAGAATCGAGAGGCCAACTTTCAAGACAGCTATCAGCTCTCGGTCGACGAGGAAGCCGAGTAGCTCGCCCGCGGCACGGAGTGTTAAGCCAGGGCCATGGACTTTGAAGCAGAGATCGAACGGCTCAAGCGCGAGCTGAACGCGGTGATCCTGGCCCACTACTACCAAGACTCTGAGATCCAGGACGTGGCCGACTTCGTGGGCGACTCGCTCGCGCTGGCCCAGCAGGCCGAAAAGACGAAGGCCGACGTCATCGTCTTCTGCGGCGTGCACTTCATGGCCGAGACGGCGAAGATCTTGAACCCCGAGAAGCTGGTCCTGCTGCCCGATCTCGCCGCCGGTTGCTCCCTGTCTGATCGATGCCCCCCCGGGCCGTTCAAGGAGTTCTGCGCCCGCCACCCCGGCAGCTTCGTCGTGACCTACGTGAACTCCTCGGCGGAAGTGAAGGCCATGAGCGACGTGATCGTCACCAGCTCGAACGCGGTGAAGATCGTCTCGCGGATCCCCAAGGATCGCCCCATCATCTTCGCCCCCGATCAACACCTCGGCCGCTACGTGCAGAAGGAGAGCGGGCGGGAGCTCGTGCTGTGGCCGGGCAGCTGCATCGTGCACGAGATCTTCAGCGAGAAGCGCATCGTGCAATTGCAGGTCGAGCACGCCGGAGCCAAGGTGATCGCCCACCCGGAGTGCGAGGCCAACGTCTTGGCTCACGCCGACTACATCGGGTCGACCAAGCAGCTCCTCGACTACACCGAGAAGAGCCCAGCGACGATCTTCATCGTGGTGACCGAGCCGGGCATCATTCACCAGATGCAGCGCCGCTCGCCGGGCAAGACGTTCATCGCCGCGCCGCCGGACAACGGCTGTTCGTGCAACGAGTGCCCCTACATGCGCCTCAACACCCTCGAGAAGTTGGCCAAGTGCATGCGCGATCGCTCGCCGACCCTCGAGCTCCCGGCCGACCTGAGGGCAGCCGCCCTGGCGCCGCTCAAGCGCATGCTGGAGTGGAGCTGACGGGTCCATCGCAACGGCTGCTTGCCAACGAGCGGGACCCCATGCAGGGTGGACGGCCACGTGAACGACAAGCTGGCTCGGACTGACACGCTCGCCTGGGTCATCGCGCTCCTCTGCGCGGTGGCGCCGCTGTGGGCGAGCCAGGCGCTCCCCCTGGTCGATCTGCCGCAGCACCTGCACCTCATCTCGGTGCTCCACCGCCTCGATGACCCCTCGACGCTCTACCCAGAGGTGTTCGCCCGGCGGCCCGAGCTGACGCCCTACCTGGGCTATTATTACGTGGTCAGCCTGCTCAACTGGCTCATGCCCCTCGAGCTGGCCAACCGGCTCTTCCTCTCGGCCTACGTGGCGGGCCTGCCCTTGTCGCTGGCGTTTCTACTGAGGAGCCTCAAGCGGCCCACCTGGCCCGCGCTGCTGGCGCTCCCCTTCGCTTACGGTGACAGCTTCGCCTGGGGCTTCATCAATTACTGCGCCGCGATCCCCCTGGCGGTGGTGACCAGCGGGCTGTTCGTTCGTGCCATCGAAGACGCGCCCCATCGGCGGCGGTGGGCGGGGTTGCTGGCCGTGGTCCTCGTCACGGTACTCCTGTTCCACGTGCAGGTCTTCGCCTGGCTCGCCGTGGCGTTGCCGCTGCTCTTGGCGATGACTCCAGCCCCCGAGGGCACCAGCTGGCGGGCCCGGGTGCCTGCGCTGTTCGGCGTGGTGCCGGGGGTGCTCCTCTTCGTACTCTGGGTGGGCTTGCGGGTCGGCCAGCCCCAGGAGATCGCTCCCGGCCAGCCATGGCGCAGCTGGGGCCCGATGCTGTCGCCCGAGAATCTCGCCTGGAAGCCGTTCTCCCAGAACCTGGCCGAGCTGATCTCGTTCCGCGGCTTCGACGTTCAGTTCCCGATGCTCGCGGGGATGCTCCCCAATGGGTCGGATCAGTACGCGGTTCGGCTCGTGGTGGCCCTCGCGTTGGCGGCCTCGCTCGTCGCGCTCTTCACCCGCGCCAAAGGGACCGAGGGGCCCATCGCCCGGTTTCGGATGGTTGGTTTGGGGGCGCTGGCGCTGGTGCTCCTCTTCGCCCTGCCCTTCGACATTCGCGGGTACATGTATTACCTGAACACCCGCTACGTGCACCTCGCGGCGGCCCTCCTGGTCGCCTCGGTGCCGGCGCTGTCGCCTCACTGGGCTCGTCGAGGCCTGTGGCTCGCGGTGGCCGCGTCGGTGGTGCTGATGGTGCCGCTCTGGACCGCCTTCAGTGCCTTCGGGGTCGAGTCGAACGCGCTTTCAGAGCTGACGCGGGCCGCGGGCGACAAGGCTCGAGTGATGGGGCTCATCTGGAGCACCGGCTCCCGCGCCGTGACCCACCCGGTGTACCTCCACTCGAGCTGCGTCATCGCCCGAGAGAAGGGCGGGCTGACGAACTTCTCCTTCGCGCTCACGCCCCACTCACCGCTGATGTATCGGGGCACCCCGCCGCCCACCTTCGACAGCGAGTGGAGGCCCGATCACTTCGACTGGGCCAAGCAGGGCCCGGCGTATGATCACTTTCTCCTCCGAGGGCCGCCGCCGGAGCAGGTCTTCGGAGCCTTGCTCCAGTCGGACCTCACCGTCGTGGCGCGCGTCGGCGACTTCTCCCTGGTTCGCCGCCGGTGAGCTCATCAGGCCACCACCCGCTGTCAGGAGACACCATGAGCGACCCTCTCTTGCTGGGCGTCGGCGAGGTCGAGGCGATGAGCCCGGCCGAGGCCGAGCTGGTGCTGGCCGCGTGGGTCAAGGCCCGCCGCTCCGAGCTCCCCGAGGCGCTCACCCGATCGAAGGTGAAGGCCGTGGCCCGCCTCGCCAAGCGCGCCATCTACCAGTTGAGGTCGAGCGGCCTCGCCGTGGAGCCCGCCCCAGCCCCCACGGAGCCCGTGGCCCCGCTGCCCGGCACGACCGAGGAGCTCAAGGGCCTCCTCTCGGCAATCGAGGGAACCGGCGAGCGAGTGGTGTTCTTCGGCCGACGCATCTCGGGCGAGTTCAGGGCATATCGGAGCATCATCAGCGACGAAGGTGGCATTCTCGAGATCGATGGAGGCCCGGCGCGCCGAGGAGCCTACCGCGACCGCCTCGAGGAGATCGCCGCCGACGCCCACCTCAAAGTGGTGCCCGTGGAGTGGCCGAGGCTGAAACTCGAGCTGGGTCGGGCCCTGGCCCTCAATGAGCGCGGCAGCAGGCCACTCTCGCTCGAGACCGCGACGCTCCTGCGAATGCTGGAGATCGATCCCGTCGACCCTGACTGGCCATTGCCTCCACTGGAGCCGGAGGACATCTCGGCGGCCACCCGGGGCGCCACGCTCGCCAGGGAGGCTGAGCTCACGGGCTGGCTGCCCTCCGAGAGCGCGATCGCCGCGCTGGCTGACCAGCTGGCCGAGCTCGAGACGAGCCCGCTGGTGCTGAGCGAGGCACAGAAGCGGGACCAAGCCTTGGCGAAGGCCTCCCAGGCCGCTGCGAGTTACCTCACCCCCGAGCGCCGGCGCCTCTATGGTCGACGGCTCTGGGCGATGGCTGAGCTGTTCGACCACGACGACCGGGCTGCCCAGGCGAATCTTGCCCGCGCCGAGGCCCGGCTGCTCTTTCACACCGCCCTGCCCTCGGCCTTCGTCGGATCGATGTTCACCCAGATCATCGACCGGAGGCTGACGAGCTCGCGAGTGGCCCCCGGTGGGTCCCCCAGCGCCCCGGCAACGCCTTCGGGCCTGGTTCGACCGTGAGCGCCCCGGCCTCCCTCCATTGCGGCCTGCTCCCGCTGGTCGAGCGGCGGCTCATCATCGTGACTGGGAAGGGCGGCGTCGGGAAGACGGCGCTCAGCGCGGCGATGGCGACGGCCTACGCCCAGGCGGGGAAGCGGGTCTTGGCGGCGGAGATCGTCCCCTCGGTCGACGTGCCCTCGCAGCTCCACGAGTTCCTGGGTGGCCCGGTGCCTGAAGAGGAGCCGGCCCTGGTGAGTGATGGGCTGTGGGTCGCCCTGCTGACGCCATCGAGGGGGCACCTGCGCTTCCTCCAAGACACGCTGCCCCTTCGGGTGCTGGCCGACGCAGCGATGCGCTCCCAGGCCCTGCGGAAGTTTCTCTCGGCGGCGCCGGGCTTCTCGGACATGGGCGTGATGTACGGGATGCTCGATCTGCTCCGCCGGCCGCACCCGAGCGGCGGGCCGATGTTCGAGATCTGCATCGTCGATTCGCCCGCGACCGGTCACGCTCTGGCGCTCGCGCAGATCCCCGAGTTTCTCACCCGCGTCATTCCCAAGGGGCCCATCTTCCGCGCCGCGGACGAAGGGGTGCGGATCCTCACCGACCCCGCGATGACGGCGTGCGTGGTGGTGACGTTGCCCGAGACGCTGCCGGTCACTGAGGCAATCGAGCTCGAGAAGGGCCTCGCCAAGCACGGGCTCAAGGTCTCGGCCATCGTCATTAACCGGGTGCCCGTCGATCCCTTCTCCGGGGAGGAACGGAGCGCCCTCGGCTCCCTCCTGGGCCAGGCGAGCCCTCATGTCTTTGGGCAACGGGAGCTGCGGCGCATCGAGCGGGCCGACGCCGCGCTGGCGATGGTGCGCGACCGCTACGCCCAGCCAACCGAGCGGTTGCCCGAGGTCGGAGGCGAAGGCCCCGAAGTCACCCGAGCCCTCGCCGCCCTCCTTCGCCAGCCCTGAAGTCCTGTGACCCCGCCGCCGACCGGCTCATTGGCGGAACCTTCTTCCAACTCGAAGCCGGCGCTTGCTCCACGCAGAGCATCCAGGTCCCCGCATCGCCCATTGGCCCCGAGGGCACCTACTTCCTCGGGGCCGTTGCGGACCTCCAAAACTCTCTTGTCGAGCTCAACGAAGCCAACAACACCAGCTCCGGCAGCCCCATCGACCTTCGGTGAAGGGCCGAAGACCGCGCCAGCATCATCTTCGTTCCGTTCCTCGGGGCGACCTCCGAGCGTGTCATCACGGTGTACGNNTGATGACAGGGCTGGGGAGTGGCCCCTCCTCGAGGTCGTTGTCGAGGTGCAGTCAGAGACCCCAACTCGGGCCTACGATGCGATGAGGGCGGCCCCTGAACGACCGTCCACATCCCTGCGGCTCCGCGGTCGACGGCGTTTCGGCAACGGCCAAGCGAGCCAGCTCCAGATCGTTTCGAGCGGAGCTTGGGTCTCACTCCATTGGGCGCATTTCACCTTCGTGCGTGCCCTCCTCCGCCGTGACGGGACCTTCCGACACTGCGCTCCGGAGCCGGCGCGTGCCCCTCACGTGTGCTCACTGCGGTCTCGGGTCGAGGTGCTGGCCAGACCGCCTCGGCTGCCGGGCACCAGCCCCACCCTCGCACCTCAAAGCATGCTCGCTGCGTCCTGCCCGCTTGCATGGTCCGCGCAACACGACCAGAGAGGTGCCCGGGGTGCCCCTCTTCGGGGCGACAACCAGGTTGTCGCAAATTGGCGTCTGATCGCGACAACCAAGTTGTCGCTCTCGCTTTCGCCCCTCGCCCAGGTCGACTCCTTCGACATGAGAGAGACCGGACACCCGCCGACCCACGGAGGGGCCTACAGCACGCGAAGCTTGACGCCGACGGTCTCGTCGGCCGGGGCCTGGCACGAGTGGCCCGCGGCGTGGCGGCAGGCCTCGAGATCCTCCTTCGTCGACTGGAGGTTGAGGCCGATCCACCCGTCAATGGCCTCGGCCTCGAAGCCCACTCGCCGCTCACCCGCCACCTCGAGCAGCGGTCGACGCATGAGCAGCGGCTGCGCCTTGAGCAGGGCCAGAGCGGCCGCGCGGTCGAGGCGTTCAGGCACCACCGCTCCGCTTTTCACCGGGAGCGCGTTGCGGTTGAACCACTGCTCCACCGGCAGCGCCCCAAAGAACGAGAGGAGCGCCTCGTCGGTCCATCGCGTATCGACCAAGCTCCGCGACTCCACCGTATGGCCCGCGTCGACCAGAATTTGCCGCTGCCGAGCGTTGCCGGCACAGCCGGGCTTCTCGTAGAAAATGACCTGCGCCATGGGGAACCTCGGAGTTGGAACTCCCCCATATACCGCAGATCGTCGCCTGCAGCGCAGTGGTCGCGGCCCGCCTCGTTCGCCGTTGAATCGGGATAGGGGCTGACG
>PMBV01000295.1 GCA_003153055.1 Myxococcales bacterium | reverse complement strand
GAGCCGCCTCCCGTCGCAGAGCCGCCGCCGACTGAGATGTCTCCGGCTCCGCCCCCACTCGCCGAGTCGCCACCGACGGGCTCAAGGTAGTCACCACTGTCTGTGCTGCTCGCGGGCTGCCCAGCGTCGCGGTCGGGGAGTACTCCGCCACAGGCGAACGCAAACACGGACACAACGCAGGCAATCGCTGCTTTCGCTGAGTCTCTCACGGTTCCCCCCTTTGCTCGCCTCCCGAGTGCTGTGCGCTCAGGTGAATCGCACCCACATAGCACATAGACGAGAGGCGTGGAAGCCGAGGGGGCGCGCGCACTCGACGCCTGACCGCGTCCCGCCCGTTGGCTCGAGTAAGGAAGACAGATGCGTCGCGCCGCGCGCAGTCAGGTATTGCCCGCATAGCGGGTAGGGGCGATCTCCCCTGGCCCCTGACGACGCGGGCGGTACACTGACGACGCGAGTGGCGCTGCGACGCACGGGTCAATTCCCGAAAGCGTCGAAGCAGTACGCAGACCTCCTCGAGGAGCTACTCGACTCCGCGCGCCATCCGTTGATGCCATGGGCGGGGATGAGCTGGATGGAATAAGGGAGCATCGCTGGTGGAGAGGATGAGGGGTGTGGCCGAGGCGGAAAAGCTCGTATCGGCGCGTCGGCGCAGCACGCTTCCCCAGTGGGCTTCACCGCCTCGATGGCCGAAGGGACGAGCTCTCAGCTCCGCCTCCATCGAATTGAACACAGAGAGGCTTCATCTTGATTGAGCTGTCCAGGCCCTTGTTGCTTCTCCCGAATCCAGCCGGATGCACGTGTCGGACCCTATTCGAATTTCAGAGGCGAGCGTGACCTTCAGCGCATCCACCGGAGATGATGGCCAGACTGTCTCGACTCGTACCGCCGGCCCTCCCCGGCCAATCATCGACGACAGCGATCTCGTGGTGCTCCGACAGAACGTGCACGCGCAAGCGAAGGCGAAGTCGCGGAGCGGCCACACCGCGCCCGCAACGTTGATGGGGCGAATGATCGTTGCGCTCAAGATCGATGCCAACAAGCGGTCCAACTGGATGGGCTGCTTTACCGGCAGCAGGATCCGGCCTCGCCCGACTTCCGCCGGTGGCTCACGCCGGAGGAGTTCGGTAGCCAGGTCGGTCGCTCCCCGAGGAACTCGCCCAAGTGAGCGAGGGGCTCTCCGCCCAGGGCTTCGCTGTCGAGGGCGTCGGCGCCGGAAGAACCTGGATCAACTTCTCGGGTACTGTTTCCGGCGTCGAGGCGGCGTTCCACACCACCATCGACGAATACGGGTTCGGCGGAGAGCTCCGGCACGCCAACTCCGTCGATCCCGCGCGCTCTTTCTGCAACGGGCCCCCGCGTTTCCAGTCGTACGCTTCGTCAAGGTTGGCCTGAGCCCGGCTCCAAGAAGCCGACCTCGTCGACGAGGAGCATCCCGGCGGGGCTGCGATCGAAGACGAAGCGAACCCCGCGCAGCCTCGTGAGGTCGAGCTTCGGGTTCGCGCGAACGAAGTCGGCCAACGGCAGGATGACCGTCTGCAGGGCCGTTTCGCTTGAGGGCGGCTCGAGTGCCGCGATGGTGCTGAAGCGAGTGCGAAGCGGCGGCGGCACGCGCGTGAGAACTCGTGCCGTCTCGCCTGCCTCGTCCAGGAGTTCGAGCGTCAGGTCGATGCCCTCGCGGCTGGCCGCCCACTCCGGGCTGGTGCGGTCTGCTCGTCCGAGTAGGTCGCGCGCGGGCAGGCGCGGACAGGCCGCCGAGAACGCGAGCAGGCTGGTCCCCGCGACGTGGGTCAGAGGTAGCTCGAGCGCGAAGCGCGGCGCGGTCTTCCCCCCAGGTCGCCACCCGAGCCAGACTGCTCGGGTGCCCAGATCCGTTGGCGTGAGCCCCAGCGGACCCGGCCGGATCCCCAGCGCCGCTTCACGCCACAGGCTCAGGCCGTCGCCGTGGGCCTGCCCGCCGGGAACGGTCAACGTCGCGGGGTCGATGTCTTCTTCGAACGTCGCCACCGGACGGAACGACGAGTCCTCGAACTGCGTGCGGTAGCTCGTCCGCGGCAGCCACGCGGCCCCTGCACGCCAATCTCGGAGGAGCGGGAGCGACTCACGTTCGCCTCTGAGCGTCACGTCGAGGAAGGCCGCCACGAAGACCATGGCCACTCGCCGCTGCTCTTCGCCGGACAGCAAGGGCCGAACGTTGAACAACCAGCTGAAAGGCGGCTGCAGGTCGGTTCGACCCCAGACCGTGTTGAACTGCCCGTGGTTCGCGCGATCGATGAACACCGACGCCTTCACCCTGTAGCCCCCACCCGAGAGGGCGACGCGCTGGTAGATGCGGCTGCCCGTGAACGAGGAGGTATCATTGTCAGCAGCCCCGTGCAGGGTGAGAAAGCTGACCGCCAGCGGCGGTGAAGCGCCAGCGACGAGGTACAGGCCGTCAGTCGGGGCCAGTGCCACGACAGCCTGGATCCGAAAGGGGTACCCGAGCGCCAGGGTTGGGTCGTCGGGGTGGCGTTCGAGTGGCGCGAGCGCCGCCGCCGCCGCTGCCGCCTCTCCGCCGCGGGAATGACCGATGAGACCGACTCGCGAAAGGTCAATGCGCCCGTGCAGTGCGCTTCCGGGCTCGGTGTTCCAGGCCGCGAAAGCTCGGGCGTGCTCGAGCGCGAGCCAGGCCCGCGCGCCGGTGGAATCGTGCAGATCGCCGGCAGGCAACCCCCCGAACCGCAACGGTGCGAGGTTGAAGAAGTTCTCGTCGATGACGGCCGCCACGAAGCCGCGACTGGCGAGCAGCTCCGCGAGGTAGGCGAGGCCCGTGTCCGAGCGCTCAAGCATGCTGTGGGAGCCGTGGATGATGAGCACGAGGGGGTACTTCCCGGGCGCGCGCGGAAGCCACACTCGGCCATCGATGGGCAGGCGGTCCGGGCCGAAGCCCCAGTAGCTGGTCCTCGCCGGGGTCCAACCGGCGACGAGCCGCGACCCGTCCACAGGCCTGGTTTCAAGGCGAGCTGCGGCCTTCGCGAACTCCGGCTGAGGCGTGTTGACGCCACCGCCATAGGTGAACGTCTCGATCTCGAACGGCCCTCGTCTCGAGGGATCCCCAAACGTGGGAGCGGTATCGCCCGCTGAGATCGGGACGACCAGGTAGTCATCCGTACCCGCCGACAAGAACGGGGAAACGATGGCGGCGACCGCTGCGAGCCCGCCGACCCCAAGGCCAGCGCCGAGGAGCCGTTGCCGCCCGGTGCCTCGCACAAGGAGAGCGATGCCGGCGCCGATCGCCGCCGCAGCGCCCACCAGCGCTGTACTGGCGGCAAACCCGGCGCCCGCGACCAGCAAGAAGCTCTCGACCCCCTTGCCAAGGGCCAGCATGGTCATCAGCACGAGGGGAACGGCGACAGCGCCGAACGCTCCCGCGGCGACGCCGAGCATCGCACGGTGGGGCTTGGCCAGGAGCCAGGTGATCCCGACCACCACGAGGCCAAAGACGGCTCCGAGCACCACAGCGACGATGCTCCAGGCCAGAATGTCGAAGGCGCCCTCGGTCAGTGGCAGCACCCGAGTGACCGCCGGTACGGTGATTCCGAGGACAACCATCGCGATGATCGCGCCGCCAAGGGCGGCCCGGTGTGGCCTTCCGTCGGGACGCTGATCGTCGGTCATCGGATGCTCCCACCGTGCGGAACCCGATGGACGTCTCGGCTACCCCGGATAGCGACCTCTGAGGCCCCAATACGTCAGTCAAATGCCGGGCGCTACCCTTCAGGGTGTGCCAGGTTCTAGATGTCCAGCTCGAAAAGGCCGGTTGTCCGTCCTTGACCTGCCACACTCACTTGCGGAGGCGCCCCATGAAAGGCGGAAAGATGAAGGCGGTCTTCTGCACCAAGTACGGACCCGCAGAAGTGCTCCAGCTGCGCGAGACTGACATTCCGACGCCAAAAGACAACCAAGTGCTCATCAACATAAGAGCCTCGGCCGTCACCCGGAGCGACATCTTCATCAGAGGTTCCGATATTCCCATTCAGTTCATGATCCCGATGCGGATCCTGATCGGGATATCCAGACCCCGGAAGTCGATCATCGGCCTTGTCTTCTCGGGCATCGTCGAGCAGGTGGGGAAGAAGACAACGCGCTTCTCTCCCGGCGACCAGGTGTACGGCATGACCGGATTCAGCCTCGGCGCCTATGCCGAATACACCTGCGTCAAAGAGACCGACTCCACCGCCGGATGCGTCTCCCGCAAACCCGCGAACATCTCCTTCGAAGAGGCGACCGCGGCGGTCTACGGCGGCTCCTTGGGGCTTCAGTACATGGATATGGGAGATATCAAGAAGGGTCAGCGCATTCTGATCTACGGCGCCTCGGGCACCTCGGGGACCATGGCCGTTCAGTACGGGAAGCACCTGGGGGCCGACGTAACGGCCGTCTGCAGCGGCAGGCACGCCGACTTCGTCAAATCGCTGGGTGCCGACCAGGTGGTCGACTACACGACCACCGATACGCTCGACGAGAATGTCAGATACGACTTCGTCCTCGATTCGGTCGGCAAGATAAAGACCTCAAAACTCAAAGAGGCGTGTAAAAGGGCACTGACCGCGAACGGAAAATATGTGTCGATTGACGACGGCGCTCTACAGCTTTCTTCCAAACGGCTGGAGCTCCTGACCAGATTGATTGAAGAGAAGGAAATCAAGCCGGTGCTCGATAGGGTGTTCGCCCTTGAAGAGATCGTCGCCGCGCACAAGTATGTGGAGGAAGGGCACAA
>PMBV01000340.1 GCA_003153055.1 Myxococcales bacterium | reverse complement strand
TGCTGCTGCCGGTGGTGACCGACCCGCGCAAGGCCGCCGTGGCGCTCCAGTGGGCCGTCGAAGAGATGACCCGCCGCTATAAGCTCTTGTCCGAGGCCGGGGTGCGGAACATCGCCGGCTACAACACGCTCATCGAGCAAGAGCAGGCGAAGAAGAAGGCCTCGCAGGCAGTGGTAGACGCCAAGCCCACCGTCATCCGGCCGCCCCGGGCCGAGGCGCCTGCCCCGGTGGAGACCAGCACCGCCGAGGAGGCCGCGCCCCCTCCGCTCGCCGTCGCGCCCCCGAAGAAGAAGAAGCGCATGCTGATCGTCGATGTCGCCGACTCGCCCAACGCCGAGGCCGAGACCGAGCACGTCACCGCACCCGCCCCACCGCCGGTCGAGCTCGGCGTGGCGACCCCCGACGAGGCCGAGGCACTGGCCGCTCGCCTCCAGGCCGAGGCAGCCGCCGCCGCGCAGGAGGTCGAGATCCGCGTCGACGAGACCACCGCCGCGATGGAGTCGGAGGAGGAGGCCCAGGCCTTGGCCGCCGCCGCTGCCTCACCGGCCGAGGTCCCCGAGGAGCGCAAGAAGCTGCCCTACATCGTCGTCATCATCGACGAGCTGGCCGACCTGATGATGGTCGCCTCGAAGGAGGTCGAGACCTCCATCGCCAGGCTCGCCCAGATGGCCCGGGCGGCAGGCCTCCACCTCATGGTCGCCACCCAGCGGCCCTCGACCGACGTCGTCACCGGCATCATCAAGGCCAACTTCCCCACCCGCATCAGCTTCATGCTGCGGAGCAAGCCCGACTCGATGACCATTCTCGGAACCGTCGGCGCCGAGGCGCTCCTGGGCATGGGCGACATGCTCATCATGCCGCCGACCAGCGCTCACATGCAGCGGGTGCACGGCTGCTACGTGTCCGAGGGGGAAATCAAGCGGGTGGTCGACCAGCTCAAGGCCCAAGGCAAGCCGGTCTACGACGAGAACATCTTGAAGCCCCGCGACGAAGACGGCGGAGAGGGCGGAGAGGCCGACGACCTCTCCGACGAGCTCTACGACGAGGCCATCGCCATCGTCTCCGAGATGCGGCAGGTCAGCATCTCGATGCTCCAGCGCAAGATGCGCATCGGCTACAACCGCTCGGCTCGAATGATCGAACGCATGGAGCGCGAAGGCATCGTGGGCGCGGCCGACGGCGCCAAGCCCCGCGAGGTGTTGATTCGGCCCGTGGGGCAGATGCCAGGGGCCTCGGCCATGTAGGAAGGGGGCCCTCGAGCCCTCAGCCTGGGTCAATGGCCGCCAGAGCCGGAGCCCCCATATGCCGCGGCGATGATGTTCTCCTGAATAGCGCTGTCGGTCGCATCCGACGGGTAGCCGGCGGCCATGGCCCCCTCGTAGAAGGTTCCAATGGAGTCCTTCGGGCCACTGCCAGGAGCGCAGCAATCGCCGCCGCTCCCGAGGACGATGGCTCCCTGCTTCACCATGGGACTGTATCCACTGGGAAGCGCGCCGTCATAGACGGTGGTGAGGCCGCCGGATTGCGCGTCTCCGCCTTTGAGGGCGAACTTCGTCGTTCCGTCGTTCTTGAGCATCGCCGTGACGTACTTGTTCGGGAAGGCCTTCTGGTTCGGGTTCCACTTCTTGCTTCCTCCAGGGAAGAGGCCCCATTCGAGGTCTGCCTGGACCCATGGTCCTGAGCCGGAACACTCGCCGAACCAGCACCCTGTTCCGAAGTAGATGGCGTCCATCGCACCAGCGGCGTCGGCCTTTCGAGTGGTCTCGCTGTTCCCATAGTCGAAGCAGCACCCGCCGTTGACGTGGGTGCCGCTCGCCACCATGTACATGCCCTCGGGTTGCTTCCCAGTCGGGACGCCCGTCGCGTGCCCGTCCCTCCAATAGGTACTCTGGGTCGTGATGTAGAGCGCATAGACCTGGTGACCGCCGACCGTGAGAGACTCGTCGGTCGCCTTCGAGGGCGATTTAGAGCCACCGACAGAGCTTCCCTGCCCCTGGTATTCGAGGTGATTGCCCTTCCCTGACTGGTCGTAGACGATGGTGATTTCGCACGTCGCGCCCGAGCAGAAGGTGTCTTGCGCGGCTGCGTCGGCGAAGCCCCCGGGACTCAGGGCGTTGATGTCCTTGGTGGTGTTGTCCGACTTGCGACGGACCTGGTAGAGCTTCCCGTCGTAGGAGGCGTAGAGCGCTCGGATTGTGCTGTGCGCGGCGATGCAGGGCGTGCCTCCAGAAGCGTAGAGGTCGCAAGGCCGGGCCGCGGCCGGCGACGTGTCGCCCTGGCTGGCATCCGCGCCGCCCGCGTCCTTCGAGGCTCCGGCGTCTCGGGCGCCGCCCGCGTCCATGGAGGTTCCGGCATCGCGCGGGACAGCACCGCTGTCTCTGGCATTCGCGCCGGCGTCCACCTTGGAGCGGCCTGCGTCGAGCGGTACGGCGTCATCGTCGCCGGAGTCGATGCCGGTGGGACAGGCCAAGAGCGCCGCGCAAATCGCGGCCAGCACCGGGGTTTGCCACAAGTTTGGGCGCATATGGCATAGGAGTCGGGGCGGGCCGAGAATGGGTCAGGAAGGAAGCGAACGGCCTCCGCGAGTCCTACGAGACTCGGGCGCATGCGAGCCTCCTCTGCGCTGCCCGCGTCGCCGCTCTCGGTGGGAGATGCCCTCGCACCCCTTGGGCCCAACTACCCCAGAAAACCTTCGCAACAGGCGTCCTGACGTGCGACAGGTGCGGCGCGCCTGGTCGCGTCGTGGCGCCCGTCTTCTCCCCCACTGTCGCCCGGGAGATCCTCGAGCACCTTCGCCGGCCCTCGAGCCTGCCATGCCCCTGCCCTTCCTGCTCCTCGGAATCCCCGAGAATCGCCGCGTCACGCTCTTCCAGGAGGCGCTGGCACTCGAGGGCCTCCCGCCCGCCCGCGTCGTCTCGTGGCGTGACTTCCTCGCCGATGCCCGCGCCCTGGGCTCGCTGCCCGATGAGCCCCTGCTCCTCCGGGTCGATTCGCCAGGAGAGGACCAGGCCGTCGAGCGCGCCCTGCTCCACCGCGGCCATGAGGACGCTCGCCACCTGGGGTGCCACGCCATCACGCCGTCGGCCCTCGACGCCCTCGCCCCTGCGTTCGGGCGGATCCTCTGCCCTCGCCAGGCCCACCTCGGCTTCGAGCGAGCCCTGGGCCAGCTGGAGGACGTGCTCGCCGCCCACCCTCGTTGGCGCTGCCTCAACCCTCCCAGCGACATCAGGGAGCTGTTCGACAAGCGGCTCACCTCGCGGCGCTACTCGGCGATGGGGGTCCCGGTGCCGGAGCCACTCCAAGACGTCACCGACGTCGACTCGCTGCTCGCGTCCATGAGCGCGCGCGGCTGCGGTCGGCCTTCGTGAAGCTGTCGTCGGGCTCGTCGGCGAGTTGCCTGGCCGTGGTGCACCATCGCCCCACCGGGCCCTCGCTGCACACCACCATCGAGCAGACGCGCGACGGCGCCTTCAACACCCTCAGGGTGCGTCACGTGCGCGACCGGGGCCAGGCCCATCAGCTCCTCGAGTTCCTTTTGGCCGAGGGCTCACAAGTGGAGCGGGCGATTCCCAAGGCGCGACTCGACGGGGCCTTCTTCGACCTGCGGGTGCTCTCAATCGGCGCCGAGCCCCGCTTCATGGTGGTGCGCCAAAACCGGCACCCCATCACCAACCTCCACCTGGGAGGTTGGCGTGGTGACCTCGAGCGCCTCCGCCACCTGGCGCCCCCGGCCTCGTGGGAAGGAGCCATGCAGAGTTGCCGGACGGTGGCCCAGTGCTACCGGAGCCTGCACCTGGGCATCGATCTGATGTTCGAGCCGGGCCTCGAGGCCCATCGCATCATCGAGGCCAACGCCTTCGGCGACCTGCTCCCGCGGCTCTCGCTCGACGGCGCCAACGTCTGGCAGTGGGAGATTCGCCAGGCGCAGGCGTCGAACGACTGAGTGCCCCTACAAGCCGGCCGCGGCGTTGATGATCGGCGCGACGATCTGCATGCCGACATCGTTGGCGTTGTACCCGTTGGGCGGCTCCATGATGCGGGTGACGGTGCCGTTGCCGATGAAGCGGCTGAGGAACGTCGCCATCGGGACCAGCTCGCTCTTGCACTCGTACGGCTGCGTAGAGAACAGCCACCACCAGCCGGTCTTCTTCACCATCTTCTGACACGCGTGGCTGCCCATGAAGGTGATGATGGTGCTGCAGTGACTGGAGTTGATCTGCCGCTCGTAGGGAATGAAGTAGCTCCAGTTGGGCAGCGGGCTGAGCTGGGCCACCAGCGCGTTCTCGTCGGTGTTCCAGTACGACAGCACCGACTCCTTGTCGTTGGGCTTCAGGAACGACTCATAGGAGAACCGCGAGAAGTTGTAGTCACGGGTGTAGGCCGTGAACGCAAGTTGATCGCTGGGAAACTCGGTCGCCACCATGCGATTGATGGAGCCGAAGTCGTTTGGATCGAAGCTGGCTGGCAGCTGGCTGAAGACCGAGTCGAGGGCCCAGGCCGCGCGAATGGTGTCGTGCAGCGGTCGAGAGAGCGACGAGGCGTTGGGCGCCGGGTAGATGGGCCCCGAATCGTTGAGCAGGTACCCACGCTGCGGGTTGAGCCGCTTGCGCAGAAAGTAGTAGCTGGCCGATGTCGCTGTGCCGCCCGCCGAGAAGCCGCTGACGAGCAGCTTCTGCACCGGAGGCATCTGGGCCTTGACGTAATCGACGGCGGCCAGCGTGTTGGTGTAGCCCGCGTGGTGCCAGGTGAGCGGCGGCTGCTGGCCGGTGGGGTCTGCGTAGGTCTTCAGGTTGTTCCCCACGTGAACGTCACCGGTGCAGTACGGCATATAGACGACGCTCCAGCCCTGAGTGACCAGGTTGGTCCGGCTGCGGAAGGGAATGCCGGGGTCGGCCCCATTGACGATGGGCGAGACGTACTTCGGCTCGAAGGTGCTCATGTACCCGGTCGCGATGCCGTTGGGGTGCGCCGCCCCGAGCAAGCCCGACCTCCCGCTGCAGGTGTCGTAGTCCCAGCAGGCGCCACCTCCCTCGAAGTAGAAGATGAGGTTCGGCGAGCCCGAGTTGTAGAAATAGAAGCGGTATTGCGAGCCGTCTCCGCAGACCGTCCCCGGCAGCGCCACCTCCTTCCAGGCGTAGGTATTGCCTCCGTCGACGAGGAGATTGACGAGGGCGTCGGTGACCGCGTCGGCCCTCGCCGAGCCTGAAACGAACATGAATACCGCGATGATGATGCTGACCCAGCGTTGCATGGACCCCTCCTGATCGATATGCAGCGACTGATTCAATAGATACATGAACTCAATTCGCAACTCTCATTACTCAACACAACGCGTCAGACGCATGGCGTCAGAGGGAGTCCGACGATGGGGAAGCGGTCTTGGTTGATTGGATTGGTGATTGTGGCCCTGGCCGCTGCGCTCTGGGTCGCACTGGGGAGCGAGGAGCGCACCAGCGCCCAGTCGGAGGCCGGCGACAAAGGTCAACTCGTCGAGCAGCGGAGAGCCTTCACCGCACCCCGGCCACCATCGACCGGCGCGGGACAGGCACCCGATGCGGAGAGCGAGTCGATGGCCGAGCTGGAACGAGCACCGACCTACCCGGTGAACCTCGCGGCGCTCCAGGGAGCACTGCCCGACAACGTCTACTGGGCTCTGGGCGCGCCCACGACCGACGAGAAGGTGCTCGAGACCCGCAAGGCGACCGAGCGGAGGCGCAACGAGGCGTTCGGGAAGATTCAGGCCGGAGAAGCGAGCGAGGAGGAGATCCACGCGTACTTCGAGGCGCAGCGGCGCATGCACCAGGACTACTTCGACCTGTCGACACGGGTCTTGAGCGAGTATGGCGAGTCGCTTTCCGAGCGCGACCGAGGCCTCTACGAGCTGGGAGCCAGCATGCATCGAGATCGCCTCGCCGAGCTCCCCCGGCTGGAACGAGAGGCCATCGAGCGGAAGCACGCGCAGGACGAGCGTCGAAAGGCGTGGGAAGCGAGCGGGAAGACGCCGTGAACGAGCCGCGGCCTCGGCTCAGCCGCGGAGGGCACGCTCCAGAATGCCGGGCCCGAAGATCGCCTCGAGGCCCAGGCGCTCGAGGTGCACGTAGCCGATATGGCACCCACAGTCCTTCGCGGTGCAGCGGCGGGGGTAGAGCGCCCGTCCGAAATCCACGTCGTAGAGGTTGCCGATCGGCGCCTTGAGGAAGTGGCAGGTGCGAGCCACGCCAACTCCATCGACCGAGATGACCGAGTGGCCTCCAGCGCATGCCTCACCCAGGCTCGCATGCGCGCTCCGGTTGAGCTCGAAGTACGGGTCGACCCGGCGGAACACCTCGAGCACCTCGGGCGCGTAGACGTCGGCGAGGGCCTTCACCGCGTTGACCCACACGTACACTTTGGCGGGGAGATCGGCCCTCAGCGCGAGGAGCTCGTCGACGTGCTCCGGACGCCCCACCAGCCCCACCGAGAACGAGACGCCCTGCGCGAGGAGCCGGTGGCACTGCGTGACGAAGCGAGACCGCTTGGCCCACCCTGGGTGGTAGGTGGCCCACACGCCCAGCTTCGAGGCGTCGGCGCCTTCGAGCCACCCCAGAGGGCCCGAGAGGTTCGTCTGGATCGCCGCCTTCTCGACGTGGGGCGCATGGCTCAGGCGAATCAACGCCCCTTGGTAACGCTGGTGGGTGAGCGCCTCGCCCCAGGGAGTGAAGAAGACGCGCAGGGGCGAGCATCGGCCCTCGCACCAGCGAACGAAGCGCTCGAGTTGCTCCCCGTCGACGGCGTGCGCCTCGGCGCTCTCGGCTCGCTTGGCAAATGGACAGTAATCGCAGCCGTAGTTGCAGCTCGACAAGGGGCCTCGGTAGAGGACCGTGAGCCTCATCGGCGCTCCCATGCCTCCATCAACGCGTCGACCCGGGCCGAATGGAGGAACGGCCCGATGGCGTCGCTGCGCTCGAGGCCCTTCTCGGTCAGGCGGAGCACAGAGGCCACGCGCTCGATGAGCCCGAAGTCGAGGAGCGCGCCGAGCTCGGCCAGCTCGACCACGGGGTCACTGCCGAACCGCGCTCGCCACCGCTCGAGATCGAGGCCATCGGCCAGAATCGACAGCACGGCGTCGCGGCGCGTCTCTTCTTCGAGGTCGAGCACGAAGCCGTGGTGGGCACGGGCGAAGTCGGCCTCGCTCCTGCCGAGGTACGCCTCGATGATGCCCCGCACCTTGGGCGAGCCCACGGCCCAGTCCTGCGAGTAGTGCAGCCGCCGCGTGTAGCTCCGCGCCCCGCACCCCAGCCCCACCATGCCGTCTTCTTGGCAGTGGTACGGAGCCAGTGTGGGCTCGGGGCTCGAGGGCCGGCGGAACATGCGCATCGAGACCTGCTGGTAGCCCTGGGAGAGGAGCTGCTCGCGCCCAGCCCGGTACAGCGCCAGTCGCTCGTCGTCCCACCGCTTGGCCGCGTTGCCCAAGGCCGTCATGGGGCGCACGTACAAGGGGTAGAGGTACACCTCTTCGGGGCGCCATCGGAGGGCCGCGGTGATCGACTGCGCGAGGGTGCCTGGAGTCTGCCCCTCGATGCCGTAGATGAGATCCACGTTGAGCGTCGGCACCCCGCTCGCGCGAATCGCCTCCAGCGCCGCGTGGGCCACGGCCGGCGGCTGGGGCCGGAGCAACGCCCGGGTCTCTGTCTCGAGGAAGCTCTGCACTCCGACCGAGACGCGGTCGGCGCCCGCGCCCTTGATGACCTCGAGCCGCTCAGGGGTGGCCGTCTCGCACGACACCTCGACCGACAAGGGCATCGGACCCAAGGGTGCGCCCATGACGTCGGCCATCACCCGAAAGACGCGTTCGAGCTGGCTCACCGAGAGGTACGAGGGGGTCCCGCCCCCCACGGCCGCCCGGGCAAAACCCACAGGGCCCAGCGCCCCTCGCACCGCCCGTGCCTCGCGCTCGAGGGCCTCGACCCAGCGGCTCACCACGTCGTCGATGGGGTTCGCCAACGTGAAGAGGTTGCAGAAGCCGCAGCGACGCTCGCAGAACGGGACGTGCACGTAGAGGAACAGCGCTCGGCGATCCTCGTGCGCCCACACCTCCTCAAGCAGGCGCGGCGGGTCGAGCGGCCGGTACGCCGTCTTGTGGGGGTAGCTGTAGAGGTACTGCTGGTACGGCGAGCCCTCGAGCACCCTCGACGACCTCGTCACGCGCCCACCACGCACTCGGCGTAGGGCACGGTCCACACCGACGGGTGCGCCAGCCGATGCCCGGTGTAGCCGTCATCGCCGTAGCAGGTGCCGTGGTCGCTCATCACCAAGCACACGGTGGGCCCGCGCGCCCGTGCCGCGTCGAACAAAGGAGGGAGTCTCGAGTCGACGTACCGCAGCGCCGCCGCGTGCGTGGCCCGGCTGTCCACCGTGGCACCCTCGAGGTAATGACAGTTGGGCTGGTGGAGCGCCGACACGTTGATGAAGAGGAAGAGCCGCTGGCTGGGCTCGGCGCCTCGAAGCAGCCTGACCGCCAACGCCACCTGCTGGTCGATGGAGTCGGGGCTCGTGACGCCCATCGCCTCGGACCAGTGGGCCTCCTGGAAGTACCCGGGCAACACCCGACCCAGCGGGCTCGCCGGGTTGAAGAAGCCGACCCCGCCGATGCAGATGGTGCGGTACCCGCTGGCCGCGAACCCCCGGACGATGTCGGGGGCGTCGAACACCAGCGTCGAGCCGGTGGTGGTCTCGCTGCCCGAGAACCGGGTGGCGAACAGCCGCTGGTGCCGCCCTGGCCGCGCTGGCGTGGGGAGAAAGCCCGCGAAGAAGGCGTGATGCGCCGGCAGGGTGAAGCTGGCGGGGGTGTGCCGCTCTTCCCACTGGCCGACCAGGTTCGCGAGCGTGGGCGTGCGCCCGAGGGAGAGCTCCTCGATCGCCACGTCGTAGCGCAACGTGTCCAGCACCACGAAGAGCACATCATGCGTGCCCAGGAGCTCCGCGGCGTTCACGTGACCGGCCGCTCCAGTGTCGAATGTAGAGAAAGACGAGACATGTGGGCGCCGCATCGTACCAAGTCAACACGGGTGCGTGGGCACCTCATGAGCGGGTTCGACACCCCTGGCGCCAGCGGGAGCCCGGCAGTTGGTTGGTTCGCGACTTGCTAGCTCCTTCACCGGGACGGCATGTCATCGACTTCTGAACTCGAGAGCAAGCCCAGGGAGCCTCGTCGATTCGGGGAGTGGGGCCTCGTGCTCGTCGCCTTGGCGGCGCTCCCGCTCTCAGGGCTCGTGGGCCTCACCGGTTCCCTCGGGCTCGCGCTGCTCTTGCTCGGCGTGGCGGCGGCCAAGCTGGCCCGTCGCGGGGCCTCGCTCGGCCGCGAGAACAGGACCCTCCGGCTCGCCATCAACGCCTCCGAGGATGCCATGGTGATCCTCGACGCCAAGCGAGCCATCGCCTACGAGAACGGCGCCTTTCAGAGGGCGTTCCCCCAAACCAGACCTCGATCGCAACACTTCTCTCGCTTCGTCATCGACGCCTTCGAGGCCGAGCGCATGGCACCGCTGGCCGCCGCCATCGAGACGGCCTCGGCGTGGCGAGGTCGGGTCACCTCGAAGCGCACCGACGCGAGGCCGGTCGAGGCCAGGTGTTACGAGCTGTTCCTGAGCCCGGTGGCAGGCGAGGAGGCCACCGACACGGCCATCTTGGCGACCCTGCGCGACGTCACCGAGCTCGTTCGCGACGAGCGGCTCCGGCGCCTCGATGAGGAGGGTGAGCGGGCGAAGACCGAGATAGCCCTGGCGATGGCCCTCGACGAGCGCCTCGCCGAGCGCTGCTCCGCCTCCCTTGCGTCGCTCTGTCAAATCGAGGGCCTGGAGACGTTCTGCCAGGGAGCCATCTTCGTGCAGGGTGCGACCAACGAGGCGGTCGAGCTCTTGAGCTACTGCGGCGACTTCAGCGAGCGCTTCGTCAGCACACCTCCGCTCACCGACGGCACCACGTGCTTCGAGGCGATGCGCGAAGGCCGGCTGGTGACGATCGACGCCTGCGAGGGAGCTGACCGGGTGCACCACTGTGACACGAGCACCCCGCACGGCCACTACATCGTGCCGCTCCTCGAGCGACCGGGCCAAGCGCTGGGCGTGCTGCTCCTCTACACCGCGCCACAGCCGATCCGCGACACGCCCCGGCTCGAGGCGCTCACGGCCATCGCCGAGGTGTTCACCAACGCGGTGGTGAGGGAGCGCACTTCGCGACTGCTCGTCGAATCGTCCCGACGGGCCGAGGAGGCCACCCGAGCCAAGAGCGACTTCTTGGCCACCATGAGCCACGAGATTCGCACCCCGATGAACGGCGTGCTGGGCTTCACCCAGCTGCTCCTCGAGTCGAACCTGAGCGACGAGCAGCGCGAGCACACCCAGCTCATCTTCAACTCGGCCGAGGCGCTGCTCTCACTCCTCAACGACATCCTCGACTTCTCGAAGATCGAGGCCGGCAAGCTGGTCATCGACGCCCGGCCTGCCGCCATCGTGGAGACGGCGAAGGAGGCCATCGGGCTCTTGCGGGCCACCGCCACGAAGAAGGGCGTCGAGCTCGCCTTCCACACGGCCGACGAGGTGCCTCGGGGCCTGATGATCGACACCATGCGCTTCCGCCAGGTGCTCCTCAACCTGACCGGCAACGCGGTGAAGTTCACCCCCTCGGGGAGCGTCGTCGTCTCGCTCGACGTCCTCCTCGATGGCGGCCAGCGCTGGCTCGACGTGCGAGTCAAAGACAGCGGCATCGGCATCGCGGCCTCGGTATTGCCCAACCTGTTCGGCAAGTTCGTTCAGGCCGACACGTCGACGTCCCGGCGCTTCGGTGGTAGTGGCCTCGGCCTGGCCATCAGCAAGCGGCTGATCGAGCTGATGGGCGGCACCATCGGAGCCACCAGCGTCGAGGGCGAGGGCTCGACCTTCTGGTTCAGGCTCCCCATCGTCGAGGCGGTGCTCGTGGGGGGCCGCCAAGCCGAGTCACGCGCCACGCCCACGCCCCAGCGCCGTCGGGTGCTCCTGGCCGAGGACAACGTCATCAACCAGATCCTCGCCAAGAAGGTGCTCGAGAAGATGTCCGCCGAAGTGGTGGTGGCGCCCAATGGAAAGAAGGCGGTCGAGCTCGCCCAGGGCGGCGGCTTCGACTTGGTGCTGATGGACTGCCAGATGCCCGAGATGGACGGCTACGACGCGACCCGCGCCATTCGCCAGTGGGAGCACGGGGGCCCTACGCGGCTCCCCATCGTCGCCGTCACCGCCAACGCCTTCGCCGAAGACGTGGAGCGGTGCCTCGAGGCGGGAATGGACGCGGTGCTGACCAAGCCCTTCAAGCTCGGAGACCTCGAGCGAACCTTGAGCACCTTGGGCCGCTCGGGAGCTCGCGCCACGGGCTGAGCGTCACTTCCCAGTCAGCTTCTTCTTGGCCGCGTCGCGGAGACGGGTGACCTCGTCGAAGAAGTCGGCGGGCACGACCTTGCCTCGCACCGCCGGCCACGAGCGGTCGGCCGCCTTCTGCCACGACGTCGGGTCGACCTTCACCACCTCGAGGCCCTGCTTCTGCATGGCGCCGATGGCGTCGTCGTTGAGCTTCTTCACCTCGGCGTCGACCTTGGCCCCGCTCTCCTTGGCGGCGGCGAGGAGCTTGGGCTTGAGGTCGGCGGGCACCTTGTCCCAGCTCTCCTTGCGGATCACGGTGGCCCCGATGAGGTACGACCAGGGGAAGTCGACCATCTTGTTCGCCTTGTCGAACAGGCGGGCGGTCAGCATGTAGGCCGGGGCCTGGCTGACGCAGCTGATCATGCCCGTCTGGAGCGAGGGGACGATGTCCACCGAGCCCAGCACCACGGGCCTGAAGCCCGCCAGCTTGAAGGCCTCGATGGCACCCGGGTCACCGTCCCAGGCGAAGAACTTGGCCTCCGAGGCCTGCTCGGCCGTCTTGTAGGCCTTGTCGCAGAAGACGTAGATGGTGCCCACCTGCGCCCAGTGCAGCACGACGTAGCCCTTGGCCTCGAGTGATGCCTCGAGGCGCTTCTGAACCTGGGGGAACACCTCGTTGAACAGCGCCGCGTCGACCAGGCCAGGGGTCGAGAAGACCATCGACTCGGGAGCGATGTCATGGAGGCCGACGTTGGTGATGGAGGCGGCCTGGAGCTGCCCCACCCCCATCTTCCGCACCATGTCGCCCTCGCCGCCCTGAGTTCCTCCGGCGTAGATCTTGAGCTTCACCTTGCCGTCGGACACCTGCGAGAAGCGCTCGGCCATCTCCTTGAGCAAGAGGTGCCAGCTCGAGCCCTGGGGTGCCAGGGTGCCGAGCTTGATGGTGACGTCGTCGGCCGAGGCGGGGAGCGCCCAGGCCATCACCGCCGCGAGAAGTACCGTGTTCATCGAGAGCCGCATCGAAAGCCTCCTAGTTGAAGAGATCGTCGGCGTGGGCCAAGAGGAGCCGGGCGCGACGCTGGGCGATGGTGTTGGCGAGTCGATCGTCGAGCGACGCCTCGGCGTCGGCGGCGAGCACCTTCTTGAGCACGGCCTCGAACTCCGCGCGCTTCTGGGCCGCCACCAAGGGCCCCTCGGCCCACGACACCCAGACGCCCAAGTGCGCGCCGTGGGCGAGCTCGACGGCGCGCTCGAGGTGCTTCTTGGCGGCCGCCTCGGTGCCGCCGGGCCGGGCGGCCTCGAAGGAGACCCAGAACTCGTGCACCGCCCCCGCGCCCCAGGACTCGTCGAGCTCGAGCGCACGGCGCATCAGCGCCTCGGGCACCGGNNTCGTGCACCGCCCCCTGGCCCCAGGTCTCGTCGAGCTCGAGGGCGCGACGCATGAGCGCCTCGGGGACCGGGAGCTGAGAGATGAGCGACATGTCGTCCTTTCCTGCCGAGATGGCCAGGGCCCACGCAGCGGCCGTCCAGTAGACGAGAGGGAGGTCTTCTTTCTTCAAGACCTGGCAGGCGGCAGTGAGGCCCTCCACCGACCTGAGCTTCTGGGCCAGCCCGGGCGCCGATACGTCGAGCCCTTTGAGGCCATAGTCGCGGGCCCGCAGGAACAGCTTCTTGGCCCGAAGCCGGTGCCGCTGTGACACGGCGCTGTGCCCTTCGAGCTCGGCGGCGTCGGCCTCTTGCTGGACGAAGGCGTAGCCGTACTGNNTCGAGCACGCTCTCCATCGTCTTGAGGCCGAAGGGCGCGGCGTCGCGAACGAGCTCCGGGTCGTCATCGCGACCCAGCGAGCTGCCTGATGAGAGTGCGTCGGCGAGGGCGCCAGTGGCGATGGAACGGAAGCAGCCCGACAGCGACACCGACGCCACGGCCACAAGAAGGAGTTGCTTCACGAGGTCGTCCGAGGAAGAAGGTAAGAGACTCATAAAAGCGGCCGCGGGAGGGGTCAACGACTTGGTAGCGACGACAGAAGAAAGGGCGAGTGGGGGGCCGGAGACGGCGGCTCCCGAGACGAGGAGCATGCGTCTCATCGGGCTCGTCGTGGGCGCGCTGGGGCTGGTGATGATCGTGGTGCCGGCGGCCGAGACACTGGCCCGACGGTTCTTCGACACCCAGATCACCAGCGCTGGGCTCGTGGTGCAGCACCTGACGCTGTGGGTGGGCTTCTTGGGGGCCTTCCTCGCCACTGGCGCGGGCAAGCACCTCTCGCTGTCCACCGTCGAGGCGATTCCACCCAGCTACCGGCGCCTGGCGTCCTTCGTGACGCGCACCGCGGCGACCTCGGTGAGCGCGCTCTTGACCGTCGCCTCGTACCGCGTGGTGCTGGCCGACTCGAGTAGCAGGCGAACCTTGTTCCTCGGAATTCCGGTCTCGTGGAGCGAGGCCATCATGCCCGTCGCCTTCGGGCTCATGGCGGCGAGGTTCGCCTTCGGCACCGCGGCGGCGCCGGCCCCCTGGTCTGAGCGCGGCGCCTCCATCGCCGTCGGGGTCCTTGCGCTGGCGCTCGGGTGGCTCTCGCCATCACCGCCGATGGTGTGGCTGCTCGGGGGCCTCTTGCTCGTCGTGTTCCTCGCGGGCGCGCCGGTATTCATCGCCATGGGCGGCGTGGCGATGCTGCTGTTCTGGAAAGACGGCACCCCCATCGCGTCGGTGCCAGCCGAGACGTTCCGGCTGGTGTCGTCGGCCACGCTCCCGGCCATTCCGCTGTTGACCATCGCGGGCTACGTGATGGCCGAAGGCGGCGCGCCCGGGCGACTGGTGCGGGCCTACAAGGGCTTCTTCGGGTGGATGCCGGGCGGCGTGGCGGTGATGGCGACGGTGGTGTGCGCCATCTTCACCACCTTCACCGGTGGCTCAGGGGTGACGATTCTGGCGCTGGGCGGGATCCTCCTGCCCATGCTCGAGGCCGAGAAGTACCCCGAGGGGTTCTCGCTAGGGCTGGTGACGGCGGCTGGCTCGCTGGGGCTCTTGTTCCCCCCATCGCTCCCGGTGCTGTTGTACTCGGTGGTGGCCCAGGTGCCGGTTCAGCACCTCTACCTCGGCGGGCTCCTGCCCGGGCTGTTGATGATCGGAATGGTGGCCGGCTACGGCGTGTGGACCGGGGTGCGGAACCACGTGCCCCGCCAGCCGTTCCACCCCAAGGAGGCCATGCTGGGCCTGTGGGACGCCAAGTGGGACCTCGGCTTGCCCATCATCATCATCACCGCGGTGGGCTCGGGTTACGCCACGGTCGTCGAGGCGGCGGCGTTGGGCTGTGCCTACGCCCTGGTGGTCGAGATGGCGGTGTTCAGAGACATCCACCCATGGAGAGACCTCCCCCGGGTGTTGGCCACCGCGTCGACGCTGGTGGGCAGCGTCATCATTCTCTTGGGGGTCGCGATGGGGTTGTCGTCGTGGCTGGTGGACGCCGAGATCCCCACCGCGCTCCTCGACTGGACCACCACCCACATTCACAGCCCGTGGCTCTTCTTGCTGGCCTTGAACGTCGGGCTGCTGCTCTTGGGGAGCGTGCTCGAGATCTACGCGGCGATCGTGGTGTTGGCCCCGCTGGTGGCGCCCATCGGCGTCGCCTACGGCATCGACCCGGTGCACTTGGGCATCGTGTTCCTCGCCAACCTCGAGCTGGGCTTCCTCTTCCCGCCCATGGGGCTCAACCTGTTCTTGAGCTCGAGCCGCTTCCAGAAGCCGCTCCCCTACCTGTATGCCCGCACCGCGCCGTTCCTGGTCATCCTCGCGGTCGGCGTGTTGCTCATCACCTATCTCGACGTGATGACGACGGGCATCGTCAAGCTGGCCAAGTAGAGCGGAGCAGGAGTTCGGATGTGGATCGAGCTGGTAGCGCAGTCTCACCGGGTCCAGCGTGGAGGGCTCGACGTGGCCCTCTTCCAGCCCTTCGAGCTGAGCGAGCGCACGAGCTACGGTGGCGAGGGGTGCGACCTGCGGGTGACCGGGAAGGCCGGGCGGTGGTTCCTCGAGGCGGGAGATGAAACGCTCCGGCTCATCGACGAGGACGGCCGGGTCAAGCACGTGATCGGCGCCGGCGAGGTGTTCGACTTCGGTGGTGGGGCCCCGTCGGGCGTGGTGTTCAGGGTGGCTTCACCGGGCCATAGTTGCGGTTGGCCCGAAGACGTCACGGCACCAGCACAGGTGCCCGATGAGGCGGGTCTGCGGGTGCTGGGCGACGCGTTGCTCGAGCGAGGGCACGCGGTGGGCCGGCGCTTCATCAGCCGGGTTTCGAGCGAAGACAGCGCGTGGCTGGGAGCCTTCTCGCCCTCGGCGGTGACGGAGTGGCGGCTCGGAGTGGTCGACGCGTTGAGGCTCGACCGGGCCGACGCCGTGTGGGGCACCGCGACGGCGCTGCGGCGAACCGCGGTGACGCGTGGGCTCAGAGCGCTGCAGCTCACGCTTCCGCACGCCGACACCACGCTGCGCTTCCTCGATGCGCTGGAGGCCCAGGGTGGCCTGCCGTGGCTCGAGCGCCTCACGGTCGAGGTCCCCGCGCTGGGCTCGGAGGGACGCGCCGGTCGTGGCCAACGGCGCCGTCTTCAGGAGGCGGTCGAGCGCCTTTCGAGAGCCTTCCCTCAGCTTGAGGGGAAGGCGACCCTCAGCTTCCGGGGGTGAGGACGATACAAAAGACGGTAAACCGGGGACGGTGAACCGGGGACGGTAAACGGGGACGGTGAACGGGGCCGCGTGCGGGTTCGGGTGCGTTCGCGCGTGCGGGGACGCGGACGCGTGCGGGGACGCCGGGACGGGCCGGACGCTCTCCTCGGACGCTCTCTCCACGGACGTTCCCGTCTTTGCGTGAGCCGTTTCCCGTCTCCGAGCATCACCGAACCCGCGCACGCACGCGCACGCGCACGCGCACGCGCACCCGTACCCGTGCCCCGTACACCCGTGTCGCGTACCCCGTGCGCAGTACCCCGTGCGGCTCAAAAATCCCACCGGAGCCCGGCAGTCGCCCGGTACTGCCGGTAGGCGAGGGGAACGCCCTTGAGGCTCGGCACGGCGACGACCGCCTCGGGGTTGAACTCGAGCGTGAGCCGTTCGCCGAGCCTGAAGCCGACGCGCACCATGCTCGCCCCGGCGAACAGCCCGAACGAGCCGGCCTCGGCGCCGGTGGTCCGAAAGAGCAGCGCGCTGGCCCCGACCGAAACGGATGAGCAGAGCTCGACGCGCCCCACCGCGATCCAGCACCACATGAAGGAGCCGTAGGCGCTCAAGGCGCCGGGCGCGAGCCGGCCCGAGAGCGTATCGAGCCACGGGTTGAGCTCGAGGTCGGCGCGAATCCTGATGTGGGGCCCGATTGCGACTCCGCCGCCGACGGTGATGTTCCCACCCCCGCGATCGATCGACGCGCCCAGGCCCGCGTGCACCGAGAAACGCTTCGGTACGCCTTCGGAGCGCTCGCTCACTTCCTGGGCGCTGGCGAGGGGAGCCATGAGGAGCGCCACGGCGACCAGGAGCCTCGACCCGCGGCCTGACCGCGAGGCGCCGCGGCGAACGACCCGGTGCCCGCCATCGCCTGTCACGGCGGCCTGGAGCGCGCCCCGAGCCGTGCGCCGTCGAACCAACAAGAGAATCAGCCCGAGACAAAGGAGGGGCGAGCCGGCCGTCGACGAGCAGCCCGGCCCGACGGTCGCCCGGCCACAGAAGTCGTTGCTGGCGTCGCAGCCGGGCTGGTACCCAAGCCACTGGTCGAGGAACGCGTCGGTCGCCACGAGCCTCGAGGCTCGATCGCCCTCGCCCGTCACGGCCTGCACCAACCCCACGGAAGCGAGCCGGGCACCTTCCACCCTTCGAGCCGTGGCGCCGTCACCGTCGCACGCGTCGAGGCTCGACTGGTGAGGCCAGCCGTCACGCGCCGGCGAGTAGTCCAAGGCCAGCACCGGGTCGATCCAGTTGAGCACGCTCTCGACGCGGTGCTGGTCGTCGGTGCGGAACGAGTGGGTGAAGCTGTCTTGGAGCGCGTGCATCGCCCGGCCGAGGTGAAACCCGAAGCGCTGCAACGGCACGCCCCGGGTCTCCCATCGCAGGGCGACGGTGATGTCCTCGGTGGCGTCGAGGTTGGGTTGGGCTCCGTCACCCAGGGCCAGCGCCACCTCGCTCTCGATGAAAGCGCGACAGCTCCGCAGCGCCGAGACGTCGCCCGCCGCGCCGTCGTCGAGCGGCCCGCGCAGGCAGTGCTCGTCCTGGAAGTCACGGCCGTTGTGCACCGCCACCAGGTCGGGCAGATCGAGGAGCGCCGCCCCGTGGAGGTCATTGTCTCGCACGCCGATCAGCACCGAGAGCAGCCAGCCATCGGCGTCGGCTGGCGCGGTGAACTCGAGGCTGCTCACCAGCGCGCGATCGTCGCCGGTCGCGGGGGGCCGTGGGGTGGCGTTGGGCCACGTGGCTTCCTCGGTCGCCGAACGTGCCAGCCGTTCGTGGCAACCGGTGGACACGATGGTCTCGATCTGGAACCCCCAGGCGCAGACTGGCGCCCACCACACCACCAGCGCGAGCCTCGTGAGACGTCGCAGGTATCCTCTGACGGACCGCACTCGTGCTCTCCCTTGCCGACGAAGCGCCTCCCCCTCATCGGAGCACTCGGCATGCCAATTCGCTTGTCACCGGCGGCAGAAGCGATCCACAGCCCGGCGCCAGTGACGGCGAAGCGCGCGCCCTCAGCGTTTGCAGCGCCCTCGGCGCTTACGTCGAGCGAGGGACACGCCGGTACCGAGAGTCAGACTCCCGTCGCGACATCGCCATGACAACCAGCACATCGGAGCAAGGGCAACCCGAGGTCTGGGCCGACGCGGTGGTCAGCCCTGACGCGCGGTCACCCCGCGGCTTTCAATACACGAAGGGAATGATGCGGTACGGCACGCGCTTGACGTACTCCGACCACAGCGGGCCGTACTTCTCAGCACAGCGCTTGTCGTCGGCGTGCTGTCGCGGCACCAACAGCACGAGGTAATACAGGGGGTACAGCCAGGGCGCCCAGGCCGTCGGGGCACCCAGCGCCAGCGTGAGGGCCGACGCCATGGTGAGCTCTCCGAGGTAGTTGATGTGCCGAGACAGGCCCCAGAAGCCGTTGACCAGCACGCGGCGCTCACCGTCGGAGACCGTCTGGGGCACGAACCCGAGGAACCTCCGCTCGGGGTCACGCTTGAAGGTGAACTTCTGCATGTTGGCCCCGCGGGCCAGAGCCCACCCCGAGAAGAAGAGCGCCGCGCACGAGACGAGGAGCACCGGCGGCGTGTGGGGATTGGGAGCCTCGGCTTGGCTCCACAGCCCCACCCCGTAGAAGAAGGGGTAGAACACGAGGCAGCCCCAGCCCAGCTTGAAGCCCACCCGCTCGGCCACGAAGTCGTAGGTGTAAAGGTGCACTTCCTCGAAGAAGAGGTACTCGACGAGGAAGAACGTGAACAGGCCCACGTAGAGCAGCACGCCTGGCGAAGGATCTTGGGGATGGACGGCGAGGTGGTGGGCGGCGAACGACAGCAGGTTGAGCTCCAGCACCGTGGCGCCGACCAAGTAGAGGTACATCTTGGCGTCGACCCTCCCGCCCTTCCATTGGGGGTTGGGGAGGCGCCCCAGGTAGAACGCCTCGAGCCAGCTGTGCCCCTCGACCGGGGCCGCCGGGAGCACCAAGGCGAGACTGAACAGCAGGCCGAACACGCAAGCCGACCCGGCCATGGCCCAGCGCTCGAGGTAGAGCGCGTCCCACGGGAGCAGACCGACCCAGCAGGTCAGCGCCCACAGGCCGACGGTGACGCCGAAGACCGGCAGCCCGTTGAGGTGGTACCGCAAAGGCTGGCCGGTGGCTTCGTCACGCACGTAGCCCTCGACCCATCGGCCGGGGAGCCACGCGTTGAGGGCCAAGACGACCAGGAAGACGAGGGGCGAATAGAGGAGTCCGAGCACGGCGGACCGCTAGTCTCCCAGACAGACGTCGAGTGAGCGAGCAGTAAGGATGACGTCGTTGTTCAAAGTGACGACCTTCATGGTCGTGATCGCCTCGTCGATGGGTATGAAGGAGACGTCGGGGGGCCTCAGGGCCACCATCACGTTGCGCATGCCGGCCTCCAGCGCCCTGATGGCGGCGGTTCCGAAGCGCAGGCCCAGGAGTCGATCGAACGAGGTGGGCGACCCGCCCCGCTGAAGGTGCCCGAGCACCGTGGTGCGGGTCTCCTTGCCCGTCTTCAGGGCGATTTCATGCCCGACGGCGTGGCCAATGCCGCCCAAGATGACCTCACGGCCGATCTCCTTGGGCCCCTGGGTCATCATGTCGTGGCCGACCTCGGTGGCCCCCTCGGCCACCACCACGATGGAGAAGTGCCGGCCGGACTCTTCCCGCCGGCGAATCTTCCGGAACACGCTCTCGTAGTTGAAGGGAATCTCGGGAATGAGAATGACGTCGGCCCCGCCCGCGAGGCCAGCGTGGAGGGCGATCCACCCCGCGTACCGCCCCATCAGCTCGACCACCATCACCCGGTCGTGCGACTCGGCGGTGGTGTGGAGGCGATCGAGCGCTTCGGTGGCCACCGAGACCGCCGTGTCGAAGCCGAAGGTGGCCGCCGTGCCCGCGAGATCATTGTCGATGGTCTTGGGCACCGCCAC
>PMBV01000238.1 GCA_003153055.1 Myxococcales bacterium | reverse complement strand
CCTCCCGAGGCCAAAGCCCTCTTTCCACAAGCCATACTCACCACCCAGTACCTCGGGCACCGCGACCTCGCCTTCATGGCGCTCGGTGGAGCCGCGATCCTGCTGTTCCTCATCGGCGTCTATGTCTATTCGAAGCCACAGGCCGTACCCTTCATCGTGACGACCGTGACACTGGTCCTCCTGGTGGGATTGACAGGGGTGTTCGAGCGGGTTCGGGAGTTCTCACGGAAGCCATATATCATTCATGGCTACATGTATGCCCATGGCATCCGGGTGGACGACGTGCCTTTACTGAACAAAGAAGGCATCTTGACCAACGCCGTCTTCGTCCCCGACTCGGTCCGAGTCATCACTGACGCGAACCGCATCGAGGCCGGCCACTACCTCTACCGTATCGAATGCAAGGTCTGTCACACGCTCAACGGCATCAACTCCCTGGTGGAGCGAGTCCGGGGAATGAGCGAGGACGGCATCTTCGCCCGCGTCGGAATGCTGAACAGCCCGGCCTCGCCCTGGATGCCACCCTTCGTCGGCACCGATGACGAGCGGCGCGCGCTCGCTCACTTCCTCCACACCCAGGCCCAGGCGGCGACGCCCGGGGTCGGCCTGCTCGAGCCCTAAAGGTCCCTTCGCCATGTTCAAGTTCATCCCCAATGACATCCCCCTCCCTCTCCCGCTGGGGGGCCTCGAGTCGGTCCTCGTCCCGCTGTTCCACGTATTGCTGGTGGTCACCTTCGTCATCCACATTGTCTTCATCAATGTGCTGCTGGGGGCTTCGTTCGCGTCGGTTTGGTTCAACGCGCTGGGTGTTCTGAAGGGCAACAAAACCTACGACCGGGTCGCGTACCTACTGACGACACCGGTGACCATCAGCGAGAACATGGGGGCGCTGTGGGGCGTGGCGCCGCTGCTCATCGTGAGCGTCATGTTCACCGGCTTTTGGTACTCGGGCGTGGTGATGCTGTCCCCGCACATCCTCCACATCATCTACGGGAACATCGTCGCCTTCCTGGCGAGCTACCTCTACAAGTTCAGCTGGGGCGTGCTGAGGGAGCGGAAAGGCCTGCACCTCGCCTTCGGGGTCATCAGCGTGGGCATCTTCTTCTCGCTCCCCTTCGTCTTCATGACGGCGGCGCAGGTGTACATGACACCGGGCACGTGGAAGCTGGAGATGGGCTTCTGGGACGGGCTGTTTCGCGCCGACGTCTTCTTCCGGCTGGCGCACTTCTTCCTCGCGTCCTTCGCGGTAACCGGCATCTTCATGATGCTCTACGGGACGTCCAAGAAGCGCGTCCCCGCCGACGCCGGGGCCGGAGAAGTACTGGTGAAGACGGGCGCGTCGTGGTTCGTGGTGACGACTGGGCTCAACGTGTTCGTCGGCCTGCTGACGTTCTTCCAGTTCCCCGCCTACGGCATCGAGGCCTTCTACTCGAGTGGCTACCACTTCGCCCTGGCGCTGGGCGTCCTCACCGCCCTCGGAGCGGCGGTGCTGGTCGGGAGGCAATTCCTCGGGGAGGCACCGAGCCGGCGGACGAATCGAGCCGTGGTGACGCTCGTCGGCATCACCATCGTGTCGATGGCCACCGCGCGTCACGGGCTGCGCCTGGCGCTCCTGTCACCGGCGATGACGCAGATGCACGAGAAGACCGAGAAGTACCTCGTGAGGGTGAAGGCCGCGAAGGACGAGGCTGCTCAGGCGGCGTTGCTCGCCAAGCGGCTGCCTGCAGCGGGGGCCTCGGGTGAGGCTCTGGCGGGGAAGTACGGCTGCCTCGCCTGCCACTCGCTGAAAACCAAGATCGTCGGGCCTGCGTACAAGGACGTCGCGGCGAAGGGCTACAGCGTCGAGGAAATCGTCCAACTCATCCACTCGCCCAAGCCGGAGCACTGGCCAGGCTACGGAGCGATGCCGCCGATGACCACCGTCCCCGACGAGGACGGCCGGGTGCTCGCCCGGTGGATCAACGCCGCGAAAGAGTGAACCCGAGCCAAGGGTCCGCGGGCTTCTCGTGGACCCTCGACCCACCATGGGTCACGTGGTCGGTCCTGGGAAGGGCACCGCCTTGGGCTGTGAGCCGCTGGGGCGCCAAAAGGGCTCCGGCAGTTCCCCCCCCATTTTGCCGCGAAACAGCGCCGAGCGGCTGGTGCTATTCGTTCGGTTCGCGACCACCACGGCCGCGCGCGCACGATGGAGTACCACGATGATGACGACACAGAAGATGGTGGTGACGCTGCTGGCCTTGCCCATGCTGTTGGGCGCCTGTGGAGCAACGAGCACTGGCGCGGGCAGCGCGAAGATCAGCGGCAAGGAGGGCACCGCCTCGGCGGTCCATGCGCTGTCCTCTCCCACCGCGACCTCGGCCGACAGGGCCTCCGCCAGAAGCGACGTCTCGGACCACAGCGAGACCTGCCGTCACGGAGGCACGGCGAGACTCCATGGGTTCTCGTACTCCGTCGAAGTCCTGAACCCCTCGGTTACCGTGACCTTCACCCTGACACTCGACCGCTGCGGGCTTGCGTCGAGCAGCCGCGGTGATGCGCTGTACACCGGCGACGTTGTGGTGACTCAGAAGGTGTACGCTCTCAGAGGCACGACCGCGCAGCGCTATCGCGGCACCCTGCTGGTTGGCGGCGCCTTCGATGATACGCTCGACGTCGATGTGACCGAGACAGAGGGACTCTCTGACCTCACCCGCACCGGCGCCTTGTCTGTCACGCTCGACGGCACGGCGAAGACCTCGAGGGCTTCACACACCTTCGCGGAGATCCACGAGGTGAACTGCGACTCAGTCGCGGTCGAGGACAATCAGTAACCTGATTGCCCTGCCCGCGGCCCTCAGGGAGCGCGACGCGGCAATTCAATCGTCTCTTCGGCGACAGTCTCTCTCGCCCCTGAAGCTTTTCGAAACCCCGCCTCAACCTCCGGCCAGCCCCCAAACAGTGGCGCCCTGGCGGGAGCCTCCGCTGTTGAAGCTCCCTGGGCACATCGCCGAGCCGGCCAGTTGCACCTGGCCATCGACGTGGAGGATCGTGTCCATCCCCCACCCGGCTCTCGTGGCATGAGGAAGCCATGATGACTGATCCGATTCTTCGCACCGAGCGGCTCGTCCTGCGCCCATGGCGGCAGGAGGACCTCGCGCCCTTCGCGGCCCTCAACGGAGACGCCCGGGTCATGGTGTACTTCCAAGCGCCCCTCACGGAGGCGCAGACCAGCGACGTCATGGCGCGAGTCATGAGCGACTTCGAGCGCGATGGGTGGGGTCTCTTCGCCGTCGAGGTCCCAGGGCTGTGGCCGTTCGCGGGCTTCGTGGGGCTCGCTCGGCCCCACTTCGAGGCTCGCTTCACCCCGTGCGTAGAGATTGGGTGGCGCCTCACCTACGAGGCCCAGGGTCGTGGCTTCGCGACCGAGGCGGCTCGTCGAGTCGTGCGCTTCGCCTTCGAGCAGCTCCGCCTCCCCGAGCTCGTCTCCTTCACCGTCCCCAGGAACCTCCCCTCGCGAAGGGTGATGGAGAAGCTCGGCATGCAGCTGGACGGCGAATTCGACCACCCGGCGATTCCGGAGGGTCACCCGCTCCGCCGTCATGTGCTCTATCGGCTCCGGCGCTCCTCGACGCATGGTTGACGTCGTCTCGAACGCCTGCCTCAACCGCCGCCCAGACCCCATACAGTCACGCCGTGGCAGGAGGGCGTGCACACTCCGCTGTTGAAGCTCCCTGGGCCCATTGCCGAGCCGCCCAGTTGCACCTGGCCGTCGACGTGGAGCGTCTTGTCCACCGTGAAGATGGAGTAGCCCGCGTGGCACGAGCCGCAGCCGAACAGAGCGTGCCTCAGGTGTGCCCCGGAGTAGGGCGGGACGCCGTGGCAGGCGCCGCAGCTGGCCTGGGTGCCGCCCACGGTGGTCCAGGTGGGCTTGGAATTGAGCCCGCCCGAGGTCCCGGCGAGGGCGAGCCCGTAGCCCACCGGCGCGTGGCACCAGGTGTTGGCGCACGTCGCCGCGCTCGTGTCGAAGGCCGGCGCGAGCCCCTTCGTCTTGGCCAGCGGCCCCCAGGTGAGGCCGACCTTCCCATCCGAGTGCGTCATCGATGTCGGCACGGTGTGACATTCATTGCACTCGATGGGGGCGGACAGCTTCGACGCGCTCAGGTGGCTCTGATGGGCCCCCACTCCGATGGCCGTTGTGGCGCTGTTTCCATGGGTGTCCTTGGGCGGCGCCGCGTTGGCCGCGCTGCCGTGGCAACTCGCGCAACTCTTCCCGTCGATGGCGTCAACCTTCCCGTCCACGTGCTGGGCAGGCTTGGCGATGGTGACGCCGTCAGACGCGACCGTGTCGTGGCACTTGGCGCAGGCCGCCGACTGCGGGTGCGGCGCAGGGGGAGGCAACCCGTGGCAGGCGCCACACCGGGCCTGCGTGCCGTCGACCCGGGTCCACTGGGGAGACGTGTCGCTCCCGCCGGTCATCGTCTGGCCGTGGCAGTACACCGAGCAGGTGCCGGCAACCCGGTCCCACTTGGGCACGACGCCGTCAGCCGAAGCGAGCCCCGCCAGCCTCACGGCGGCGACCGAGCCGACGTTGTGACCCGGGGCGTCCACCGTGAGCGGCACCACGTGGCAGGTGGAACAAGGCACGGGCGCAGACCGCGTGGCGCGCAGGTGCGCCTGGTGGGCCCCCACTCCGATGGCCGTGGTGACAGAGTTGCCGTGGGTGTCGCGGGGCGGCGCGTTGCCCGGGTCGCTTGGAGCCGTACCCGCCGCGGCCAGGTCGCCGTGGCAGGCATTGCACGCTTCACCACCTGAGCCGCCGTCGCTCCCATCGACGGGCTCAAAGCCACCGTCGGAGTCGCCGTCGAGGTCCACCCGGCCGTTGATGTGATTCTCAGGGTGGGCGATGTGGGTGCCGTCCGCTGTGGAGACCGTCATGCCGTGGCAGGTTCCACACGCCGTGGAAGCCGGGTGCGGCTGACCGTCGGCCTTCAGCGCTGGCGGGTACCCGTGGCAGGCGCGGCAGTGGACGAAGCGCTCCGGAGCAGTGGCGCTCCACTCGGGGGTGGCGTCGGTGCCGCCCGACAGCGTGGCCCCATGGCAATACACCGAGGCGCAAGAGACCGAGAGGGCGCTGTCCTTGCTCTCGTCACCGGTGCCCAGAGGAGCCACGAGTCTCGGCCGCGCCGCTCCGGCCACCGCCAGCCCGCCGAACCTCACCTCGGCTGGCCACGGGCTGTCTCGATGGCCGGGGCTGTCGGGAGTCAGCGGCACCACATGGCAGCTGGAGCAGGTGACCGCCTTGGACAGCCGGTGGGTGGCGCGAAGGTGGCCTCGGTGTGCGCCCACGCCCCGGCGCGTGGGGTCGGACTGCCCCTGGAGGTCGCGCGGTGGAGCCGGGCTGTCGGCCGAGCCGTGGCACGTCGAGCAACTGCCCGAGGCCCCGCCCGCGTCGGCCTGGGTCAAGCCGTCGGCGACGGTCTGTCCGCACGCCGAGAGGAACGTGCCACCGAGGAGGGCCAGGGCCAACGTCGCCAGGTGGTGAGAGAAGGGGGAGGTCTGGTTCGCGGACTCATGCTCGGGGGGAGCGTCCTCGGACCGAGGGGGCTCGGGCGTGCGCTGAGTTACCATATGGCAGTGGTTTCATTACCATTTGGTAGTGACTTGAATCAAGCGAATCGTCGCCGTCGGGCGGGCCTCTCGCCGCGGGGCGCGAGTCCTCCGTCAGTCGGAGATTCCCTCGAAGAGCGCGCTGGAGAGATAGCGCTCACCCGCGTCGGGCAAGATGACGACGAGGAGCGCGCCCTTCGACTCGGGGCGTCGGGCCACCCTGATGGCGGCGGCGACGGCGGCTCCCGACGAGATGCCGCCGGTGATGCCTTCCTCTCGATGGAGTCGGCGTGCCATCTCGAGCGCCTCGTCGTCGGACACCGTGACGACGTCGTCCACCACCGAGAGGTCGAGCACGTCGGGCTTGAAGCCGGCACCGATGCCTTGGAGCTTGTGCGACCCAGGCCGGGGAACCGCTCCCGCGCGAAGGGCTGTCAGCACCGCCGAGTTGGTTGGCTCCACCGCCACCGAGCGAACGGCTGGCTTCTGCCCTTTGAGGTACCGGGAGATGCCGGTGAGGGTGCCGCCGGTGCCCACGCCAGCCACCACGATGCCCACCGCGCCGTCGGTGTCTTCCCAAATTTCCGGGCCCGTGGTGCGGAAGTGCACCTCGGGGTTCGCGGGGTTCTTGAACTGCTGGGGCATGAAGTACTTCTCGGGGTCCGAGGCGACGAGCTCCTCCGCCTTGGCGATGGCTCCGGCCATGCCCTTCGAGCCCTCGGTCAACAGCAACTCGGCGCCGAAGGCCTTGAGCATCTTTCGCCGCTCGACGGACATCGTCGCCGGCATGGTGAGCGTGATGGGGTAGCCCCGGGCCGCGGAAACGAAGGCCAGGGCGATGCCGGTGTTTCCGCTCGTGGGCTCGACGATGGTGCGGGCTCGCGAGCCGGGCGTCAGCACCCCATCGCGCTCCGCCGCTTCGATCATCGACACGCCGACGCGGCACTTCACTGAGTACGCCGGGTTGCGGCCTTCGACCTTCGCCACCACCGTGGACTCCAGGCCCTGAGTGACCCGGTTGAGTCGAACGAGCGGTGTGTGGCCAATGCTCGAGCTGTTGTCTTGGTAGATTCGCGACATGGTGGCCTCGAGTGGGGGAGTGAGTCTTCGAGTGGCCGAGGAAGAGCCTCCTCGGCCATAACGGATTCCCCAGCGACGCCGCAACCCCCACGAGGGCCGTCAACGACCCGAGTGGCAGGCCTCCTGTACCGCGTGCATGAGTCGGCCGCAGGCCTGCTGGTCACCGCGGACCCGCTTGCCGCAGGTGGTGATGGCCCACCCAGCGGACCCCATGATGTCGTCCGGCGCGGGGACCCCGGTACAGAAGCCAGGAGTGCGCGCCGCCGCTCGGAGGCAGGTTTTGAGGAAGACCTTGTGCCTGGCTTCGTCGAGGAAGCCGCTCTTCACCGCGAGCCGGCCGAAGGCCTCCTCGACACAGGAGGAATCGTCGTGGTCCTTCGCGAAGGCCTCACCCTCGACGGTGGCCTCAGCCCCCGCGGCCTCGAGCTGCGCTCGGTTCTTGTTGAACCACCACATTCCACCGCTGATGACGAGGCCGCAGGTGCCCACGAGCACGGCAACGACGAGAAGGACGACTGTGAGCCACTTCGGCATGAGCGGGAGTGTAGGCCGTCACCCGCCGCTCGGGCTGGAAACGTTAGAGGCGGGAGCCCTGGCAGTGTCGGGAGACTCGTCAGTGCGCCAAAGCGTCGACGAACCGCGGCGGGTTCGGCGTGCCGAGGCCAGTCGCCAGGTCGTAGCCCGGCCCCACCGGGAGGCTCGCGTCGGTGCCGAAGGTCATCACCCACCAGCTGCCCGAGGAGGAGTTGAAGAGAGCGCTGTAGAAACTGGGGAGGTTCTGCAGCGGCGCGGCGAGGTCCGAAGGAATCTCGGGCGAGTCGTACGGGTCCCGAATGAGACCGGAGACGTTGTTCCGCGACGTCACCTCGGTCACGTCGGTGATGGCCGAAGAGTCGAGCCGGTAGATCGACTGTGCCGCCTGACCCAGCCTGTGACCGGCGGCCTGGCTCGCGATGGCCCAGAGGCCCGAGAACATCGGGCACGAGAGGCTGGTGCCGCCGATGACGTCGACGTACAGGCCGCCCTCGGAGTCGCCGGTGAAGACGATTTCAACGCCGGTGAACGGATCGGCCACCCACGAGATGTCGGGCACCGTACGGCGGCTCCCCTGCACCCCGCGCTGGAACAGCGGCTTCGCATAGACGTCGCTCACACCACCACCGCCGCCGAACTGGAAGCCGTAGTTGGCGACCGGGTCCAGCGGTTCTCCTGCCGGGTTCGCGATCTTCGTGAGGTTGTTCCCCCAGGCCGTCTGGAAGTCGATCTGCTTGTTCTGCCGGAGCGACAGGCTGACGCCTCCGATGGCGGTGACGAAGGGTGAGCTCGCCGGCCAGTCGACGTTGTTCATACCGAGGTTGATGGCTTCGTCTCCGGAGTCACCCGACGAGAAATCCACCGAGATGCCCTTGGCGGCGATGGCCTTGAAGACCCCGTCGGCCGCGATGCGGAACTCCGGGTACGTGTTGAACTCGACCGTGCTCCAGCTGTTCGAGATGGCGGTCACCCCGGGGATCTGCGCCGCGGTGATGATGCCCTGGAAGAGATCATCGAAGGAGTTGGTCGGGGTGACGACCAGCACGATCTTCGCTCCAGGCGCGATGGCGTGAACCCACTCGACGTCGAGGGTCGTCTCGCCTGCCCAACCGGCCTCCGGGTCGGTGGAGTAGTTGCTCTGGGTCGGCGTGCCGATGATCCTCAGGTTCGCTGGCGGCAGGCCCATGAGGGACGAGAACGCCGCGAGGTCCTGGGCGATGGTGGTCGACCCGTAGGCGTCGACGATGGCCACTGTCTGTCCAGAGCCGTCGAGTCCGTTCCGGTACAGCCGGTTCAAGTTGTAGGCCGTCTGGATGTCGCTCGGCTGGTAGCCGCAAGAGGGCAAGGTCCCCGGGGTGGTATTGGTGTTGTCTTGGCCGTAGCGGTTCCCGCTGTAGACGGCGACAGCATCGGTCGACGAGAAGTGGACGGTCTGCGGCGCTCGGAAGCACCCAGCCGAGTACAAAAGTCCGCCGGGGTTTGCCGCCAGCGGTGCCGCCGCGGTCGGCGCGAAGTCCGACTTCGGGAGGCCCGGCCGCACGTTCAGTGGCTTGGCGTCGAGGTTGTCCAAGCCGACGTGGGCGACCAGGCCCTGCACCTGCGACGGGAGCGCCGGTGCGGCGGTGTTGGCGAAGTAGCGGCGATTCCCCACGGCGTAGTCACGCAGCTGGGTCTTGAAGGCCGCCTGCACCTGCGCTGCGCTCCCGCTCGCGGTGACGAAGAGGTTGTGCGCACCGACGCCGGTCACCTTGAGGCCATTCGCCGTGAGGAACGCGCTCACCGAGGCCACCTCGGCCGCCGTGGGGGCGTGAGCCGCGTCGAGCGTGGCGTCGCTCGTCCAGCGCTGGAAGCTCGTCGAGCTCGGATCATGCGCCGCTTGCACGCGCTGCTCGAGGGCGCTGTCGCTGTGCACCTTCATCCATACCGTCACCGGAACGATCTGCGAGGAGCTCGTCGCGCCCAGGTCGGTTGCGCGCTTGGTGAAGCGCGGTCCTCCTGGTGGAGCTGCGAACGCCGACAGACTCGACAGTACGGCAGACACGACCAAGGCTCGTGGCCCGATTCCAATCTTCACGTGACCCCTCCTGGGCGATGCAAAGAGTTTCCTCTTTGAGGCGCACCATAGGAGGTCACGACACGCTCATGCAAACCGGCCTCGGCTCAAGCCCTGGCTCATCGGTCATCATTCGCGCCTTTCGGCGCCCTGTGATGTATGGAATTCCATTGATGCTATTGAGGAGGTGCTTCCGGTGGAGGCCGGGGCCGAGAGAAACCACAATCGGCACCTCCAGTCGCCGACCATGGCCATCGACGTCTATTCTGGGAAGACCGTGAAGCGTCAGGAGTACGAGCAGATGGGAGAAGGTGGCCCGCGCCTCATCAACCGCACGCCCAGCGCTTGCGACGTCAAGTGACAGCTGCACCGGCCCTGGGTCCGCCGAACCTCGACCGGAGTGGCCACCCTCGGCCATGGTCGTCTCCGCGCTCCCCGGGGTCGGATCCGGGGGGCCCGGCGTAGAACTTCGTCCCAGACCTTCAACGAGTGGAGCTGGGAGCCCTGGGCGGTTACAAGCCGTCCGCCCCGCCATGTGGATCGTCCGCCTCGCCCTCCGCCGGCCCTACAC
>PMBV01000542.1 GCA_003153055.1 Myxococcales bacterium | reverse complement strand
GCTCGTGTCGAGGCTCTTCTCGAGGGCACGGGCGATGCGCGCGTCGTCGAACGTCAGCACGGCGCTCTTCCCGTCGGGGCGCTCCACTGCCCAATGCGCCGCTCCCTTGAGCTTGAGCTGCACCACCCCACCCCCGTTGGACTCGAGGAACTTCACGTCGACGACCTCGGCCGAAGGCCCCGCGGGGCGCTCGTCGACCACCGGCTGGCCGTCGATCTCGACCATCGCGTCTTGGGCCCCATTGCCGCTGACCGCCCCAGCGCTCGCACTGGCGGTCGCCGGCTCACCCGCCGCGGGGGCCCACGAGACCGCGAGCCCGTCGGCCTTGCGCCGCACATCGAAGGTGGCGCGCTGACCGAACTCGACGACCACTCGGACCTTGCCATCGTGGGCGCCAACTCTCACATCACGAGCCAGCCCCGAACCCGAGCGGTGTGCTCTTGGAGCGCCCGCGACGTCGAAGAGATCGAGCGCCAACCGAGGGGGGTCGGCCAACTCGATCACCGCGAAACGAGCGAGCTCTCCGTCGGTGGACAACCGGAGCGCGTTGGCGGTGGCCGACACGGCCTTGAGGTGCTTGGCGGCGACCTTGACCGCCTTCTCGTCGATGCGAGAGGCGATGACTTGCTCTCCCGGCGCCGCCTCGGCCGAAGGCTCCGAACCCTTCGCGGCCGGAGCCTGGGGTGCGGAGACCGCCGCCGATGGCGCAGGCGCAGGCGCATCGACCGCCCCACCCTCGATGATGACGAGGAGCTGGCCGTCGACCGTCTTCACGTCGAAGCGTCGGGCGCCGTCGAGCCCGAACAAGAGCCGCGCCACGTCCGACTTCGCATCGGAGAACTGGGAGGCCACCACGCCGGTCACCGGACCGATGCCTTCATGGTGCCCCTTGAGATCGCCGATGCTCGCTTGCGAGACGTCCACCACCAGCCGGTCGGGGTCCTTCAAACGAAACACGTTGAAGGCCGGCGACTGGCTACAGGTGACGTGCACCTCGACCCCGTTCCCGGTCGGCTTCATCACCAGGTCTGAGAGCCGATTCGACCCGGCGGCCTGGGCCACCAGCCCGGTGAGGGCGCTCGACAGCAGCGCCGCTTTGACGATGACGTTCTTGCTCATTGCTCCCTCGGGCGCGCGGCTCATTGGCGCAGCTTTCCATCGAAGAGATCCAGCACCGGCGCCGATCGCGCATCGGGCTGAATGCACATGTTGACCTTGTTGGGCTGGGCCTTGCCGTCTGGCCCGGTGATGAAGTTCGTCACCACCACGCAGTCGCGGAGCACCTGAGTCACCTTGCCGCCTTGGCGCCCCATCTTCGTGTTCCGTCGAACGAGGTAGCCAACCTTGTTCTTGTCCTCGACCATCGCGAGCGGGTTGGCGTCACCACTGACGACCGCGACCACCCTCAAGTCGTCGAGGTCGAACTGGCACAGCGGCTCGGCACACACCACTTCGTCCTTGGCGCCCTCGCTGCTCGTCAACCGGTCAAGGGAGGTGCTCCTGAAGGGGTCACGCTTCCCGATGGGGTTGTACCCGTACTCCACTGGTGCGCTGGCGGCCTGGGCGGGAGGTGCCTCGTCGATCTTCTTCTTGGTCGGCGCTGCCACGGCCGGCTTCGGCGGAGGAGGTGGCTCTCCACAGGCGAGCCCCGCGGCCAGGAGCGGCAAGGCGAGGCGAAGCATCCACAGGTCTCGCATCGGGCTCCTCACTTCTTGGGCGCCTTGGCCTGGTTGAACCGAAACGTGGTGGCCACGAACTGCGCCCCCAGAATCACCTTGTCATTGCGCACCGTCGGCCCGCCGAGCTTCAAGTTGCCGACGTTGACGATGCGCCGGAGGTTGGCGATCTCCTGGAGGAACATCGCGATCTCGTGGTAGTTGCCGGTCACCGACACGGTGATGGGGATCTCGGCGTAGAAGCTCTTGATGCTCTCGGCCGCCGGGGTGACTCCGCCGATGTCGAGGCCCGACTTCTTGCCCACGTCGTTGAGTTGGGCGAGCAGGTCTTCGATGTCTTTCCGCTCGGGGAGCTGGGTGAGCGCCTCCTGCAGCTTCTGCTCGAGCTGATCCATCTCTTTGCGTCGCTCGTTCAGGTTGTCGGCGATCTGCTGCTTCTCGGCCAACGTCTTCTCGGCGGCCTCCTGCTGGGCCCTGAGGCTGTCAACCTCGCCGCGGATGGGCTCGATGAGAAAGAAGTACGCTGCCGCCGTCACCAGAATACCGAAGCCGATGACGATGCCCACCTTCGCGGGCATCGCAAGCTTGTTGATTCTCTCGATCAGCTGTTCCATGGCGTTAGATCGCGTAGTTGACGTTGAGGCTCAGATCGAAGCTCACCGTCCCCTTGCTGGCGACCTTGGTTCCCTTGAGCTCGATGTTGGTGAAGAAGTGGCCGACCTCGTCGGCGGGGAAGTCTTCGATGGTGGCGCTGGCCCCGATGAGCTCCACGCGCTCCCTTGAGCCATCGCGCTTGACCTCGACGACGCGGCCCAGGCCCTTGGGGGTCCACACGATGTTGTTGAGGCCGCGCATGAACTCCGAGACGTCGTCGAAGTTCTCTGCCTGGCCAGTCAGCTTGGCGACGCTCCCACTCTCGGAGAACTCCGAGACCCACGCCTTCTTGGGAGTGGCCTCCGCGAGCGCGTCGAGCAACTTCACCGGCCCGCCCCGCTTCTTGCGGAGGTCGTCGAGCACCTTCAGCTTCTCCTGTACCTCGGCCCGGCGCTTGTTCAGGTTGTCGACCTCGCCGATCACCTTCTTCAGCTGATCGATGCGCGCCTGGGTGTCGCGGAGCTGCTGTTGGTGTCGGTCTCGTTCCGACGAGGTGGCGTAGTACCAGTAGCCGTTGCCCAAGAGAGCGATCGCCACGAACCCGGCCATCGCGACCAGGAGCTGGCGCCCGGCTTCCCGCTTCTTGACCTGCCGGACGGGCAGGAGGTTTATGCGAATCATCATCGAATTCGTTCCTCCTTTCAGCCCTGCTTGTCGCCAGGTTTCCGTAACGCCAACCCGACCGCCACCGCCGCCTGGGGAGCGACGTCCATGATGAAGGCGGGGTCGAACCGACGGTTGTCGATCTCGATCTTCTTGAACGGGTTCATGATCTCCACCGGAACTCCCACGCGGGTCTCGATGGTCTTGAACAGGGCCGGGACCTTGGCCGTGCCGCCCGAGAGGTAGACCCGAGAGAAGGTCGAGTCGGCGGCGGTGCCGGCGTAGAAGTCGAGGGACCGCTGGATCTCGCCAGCGACCTGCTCGGCGACCTGCCCCATCACCTTCTCGACCTCTTGGGGAACCACCGCGTCGGCGTCGGCGCGCCCTCCTCCGACCTTCAGCGCCTCGGCCTCCTCATACGAGACGTTGAGTTGCTTCTGGATCTCTTCGGTGAACTGGTTGCCGCCGATGGTGACGTCGCGGGTGAACGTGGTCACCCCACCGGTGATGATGTTGATGTTGACCACCGCCGCTCCGGCGTTGATCAGCACCACCGTCTCGTTGGCCGGCAGCTCGTAGTTCTCGGAGAAGCAGTTCTGCACCGCGAAGGCATCGACGTCGACGACCACCGGCAAGAGCCCGGCCTCCGAGACCACCGAGGTGTAGTCGTTGATCATGTCCTTCTTCGCCGCCAC
>PMBV01000375.1 GCA_003153055.1 Myxococcales bacterium | reverse complement strand
GTGGCCGATGAGGTGCGCAAGCTGGCCGACAGCGCGGGGCGATCCGCCGAGGCCATCTCGAGGCTGGCGCGGGACATCTCGCAGCAGTCGGTGCAGGTCGTCTCGGCGATGAAGGAAGGCATCGAGGAGCTCGCCCAGGGCCGCGAAGACATCACCACCATCGTGCGCTCGATGGGCAACATCTCAGACTCGGCGCGGGCCGGGGCCGAGAAGGTGGCGCAGATCTCCGAGTCGGCCAAGGAGCAGGAGAAGGGGAGCGAGGCGATGGTGCAGGCCATCACCGAAATCTCCAGCGTGGCGCGGCAGAACGCCAAGGCCACCGAGGCCGTCACCCGTGTCATCGTCGAGCAGACCCAGGCGGTCTCCCAGATGACCGCGGCCACCCAGGAGCTCAACAACCTCTCCGAGGAGCTCCAGGCGGTTATCCGCCGCTTCCGGCTGGAGTGACGAGGCAGTGCCGGACGACACCATCAAGGTCCCGCTGCCCGACCAGGTCGTCGCCGGGCGCTACCGGCTCATCTCGCGGCTGGGCTCGGGAGGCATGGGCCTGGTGTTCCTCGCCGAGCACCTGGGAGTGGGCAACCAGGTGGCGGTGAAGTTCCTCGACCCCGAGCCCAACGAAGACCCTCACCGGGTGGCCCGTTTCCTCCGCGAGGCGAAGGTGAGCCTCGAGGTGAAGCACCCGGGAGCGGCCCAGCTCCTCGACGTGGGGCGCGACGACGTGGGGCACCTCTACCTCGTCTTCGAATACGTCGAGGGGAAGGACCTGCGCGACCTCCTCAAGGAAGAAGGGCGCCTGCGCTTCGGCGAAGCCAAGGACATCGCCCTCAAGGTGGCCGAGGTGCTCTCCTTCGCCCACGCGCGGCACATCGTGCATCGAGACATCAAGCCCGAGAACATTCGCATCCGCCGCGACCTCTCGGGGCCTCACGTGAAGGTGCTCGACTTCGGCATCGCCCGGCTCTTGCGGGCTGGAGGCGTTCGGCTGACGGTGGCCGGCGCCCTCGCGGGCACGCCCCGCTACATGGCTCCCGAGCAGGTGCGCGACACCGAGCTCGACGGTCGCACCGACGGCTACGCGCTGGGGCTCGTCGTCTTCGAGATGTTGACCGGCACCCCGGCCTTCGCGGGGAAGAACGTCTCCCATATTCTCTTGAAGCAGGTGCAGGAGCCCCTCGCCGCGCTGCGGAGCGTGGCCGGCGACTTCGACCCCGCCGACGCCGCCACGGTCGACGCCTTCCTCGCCCGCGCCTGCGCCAAGGAGCCCGACGAGCGCTTTTCCACCATGGCCGATTTCGTGGCCGCGCTGGGGTCCTTGCCCGTCGACGAAGCGCGCTGGCCCGAGCCCCGGCTCCTCCCGCCCGTGGCCCTGAGCCCGACGACCGAGATGCCTCGCCCTCAAGGGGCCGGCCTGTCGGACACGATGGTGCGCCAGGAGCCGCTCCGGCCGCCGCCCGACGCCGACGGGCCTCCGTTTCCTCCCAGGGTCGAGGTCCCCACCGAGCCTGCGAGGCCGTCGGCCCGAAGGCTCCATCAGGCTCAGCCCAGAGACCGTGGAGCGGTGGGCGCGACCGTCATGGGGGCGCCGATGCCCAAGCCCCCTCGGAAGTGGGCGACCCTGGTAGTGCTCACCTTGGTGTTGATGCTGGTCGCGGCGCTCGCGGTGACGGCGTGGTGGCTGGGCTTGGCGTTGCAGTGAGGCCCGAGGGGAAAAGCGTTCCCGGCTCCGCACCGCGGGTTATCCTCCGGGGGAGCATGGCAACGCGTTGGATCGACACGCGAGGAGTCTCGACCGCGGCTCGGGGTCGTGTCGGCGCTCGGCGTCGGCTAGGGTTTCGCCTGCATCGTCGTAAGGAGACGCCATGACGCCCTGGTTGCCCTCACTGCTTGGCGTCGCGCTGGGAATGCGTCACGCGCTCGAACCCGACCACCTCGCGGCCGTCTCCACCCTCGCTTCGGAGCAGAAGAGCGCCAAGGCAGGGCTCCTGGTCGGCGCGATGTGGGGGCTGGGCCACTCGCTCTCGCTCTTCGTGGTGGGAGGCTCCTTGGCGCTCCTCGAGGCCGAGATGCCTCCCCGGCTGGAGCAGAGCTTCGAGCTGTTGGTGGCGGTGATGATTCTGCTCCTCGGGGTGCGGGCGCTGCGGCAGGCCGCGAAGGAGGGCGGGCGCGGTGAGGCCGTCGAGCACAGCCATGGAGGCCTCGCGCATTCACACCCCGCGCCGCCGGCACACCTCCACTTGAGGCGCATGACGTTCGCCACTCGCCCGTTGCTGGTGGGCGTGGTGCATGGGCTGGCCGGGAGCGGCGCCCTCACCGCACTGGTGCTGGCCAAGCTGCCTACCTTCGGGGCCCGGCTGGCGTACATCGCTCTGTTCGCCGCGGGCAGCGTGGTGGGCATGGGCGCGCTGACTGGGCTGGCCGGAGTCCCCCTGAGCCGGGTGGCCCGAGCCCCACGCATCGCCTCGGGGCTCCTGGCGGTGGCTGGGGTGGTGTCGCTCGTCATCGGCACGTGGTGGGGCTACTCGTCGGCGGCTCGCCTGCTGGGGTGACGCGCTCGAGGCCGTGGCTCCCCTGGCTTGCTCTGGCGCTGGCCGTGTGGGCGGGGCCTTGCACGTGACGGTATGGACCAGACCAGTCATGGGAGCCATCACCTCGGGGGTGCTGTCGTTTCCCGCGACCCAGGGCTGGACCCAACGCGTCGGTCGCTGACGCCGCGTGTCCCTTGAAGCGAGCGGCGGAATGGGCGATGACCCAGACCGCGAGCCTTGATTCTCGGGGGGGCTCAGTCGCTTCCAGTCGTCCAAGCAAAGGAGACGTACGCGAATGATGCGATTCTCGATCGTGTTTGGAGCCGTCGCCGCGGTGTGCCTCATTGGTTGCGCGGACCTCAGCAAGTACACCAAGGAAGCCACCGGTCTCGCCTCGGAGCTCAGCCCTCAGGTTGGCGAGCTGATGACTGGGAGTCAGGCCCTGGTCGAGCGAGCGCAGAAGCTCCCGGCCGAGACCTCGGCGGAGCTGCTCGGAAAGGTGACGGCGAACCACGCCACGGTGCAGGAACTGAAGGCCGAGGTCGACGGGCTGCCCGGTCGCATCGACCAGGCGACCAAGGGCGGAGACGCCAAGAAGGTCTCCTCGCTGCTCGCCGAGCAGAAAGACGCGTTGACCACGAAGGTCGCCGCCCAAGCCAGCTCGCTGAAGGAGCTGTCGGGTGAGGTGGCTACCGCCGAGGCCGCCGGCCCGGGGGCCAAGAGCAAGGTGCCCGGTGAGGCGGCCTCCGACTACAGCCACCCCTTGGCGTCTGGCTACGTCGTCAAGGGAGCCTCGACGGGCTTGGAGGCCCAGTTGGTGGCGTTCATCGAAGACAAGACCAAGCCGGTCGACAAGACGACCTGGTTCAACTTCGATCGGCTCCAGTTCAAGACCGGCAGCGCCGAGCTCGAGGCCGAGAAGTCGAAGGACCAGCTCGCGAACCTGGCTGAGATTCTGAAGGCCTTCCCCAAGGTGAAGCTGAAGATCGGCGGGTACACCGACAACCAGGGCGCCGCGGCGGCGAACAAGAAGCTGTCGTTGGATCGCGCGAAGGCGGTGGTGAAGGCCCTCACGGGTCTCGGAGCCGCCGCCGCCCGCCTCAGCCCCGAGGGCTACGGGCCCGAGCACCCGGTGTGCGCCGCCAACGACACCGAGGAGTGTCGGGCGCAGAACCGGCGAATCGCCGTGCGCGTCGCGGCGAAGTAGGAGGCCCACCAGCGGGATCGCCCCTTGTCGCGGGGCAGGTTCTAGCGCTGGGTGCGAGTTTGCTCGATGCTGCGGGCAGCGATGCCCTCCCGGTTTCAGCTGGCCGCGTCCGTCACGTTTCGACCTCGTCCCGACGGCCTGGTCGACGTGTCCAACGGAGCCGACTTGAGCTTCCCGGTGAGCGCGGCGCAGGCCCGCATCCTCGAGGCTTTTCGCCAGCCGAAGGCGGTCGAGGAGCTCGTCCCTGACGGCCCCACCCAGGACGCCCTCCGCCGGCTCACCGCTGACCTCGAGAAGAAGTTGGTGCTGGTGCAGACCGAGCAATCCACCGACCGGGAGATGCGCCTGGTGTGGAACTACCTGTCCATGGGCAACGCCGAGCGGGCCCTGTTCCACATCGACAACGAGTCGCACTCGCTGGAGGAGTTCGAGGTGTCAGGGGTCGAGGCGGCCCGGGCCATCGAGCACCTCGTGCCGCTCCGCCCCGAGCTGCGGGTGGCCACCATCGGCTGTGGGATGGGCCGCATCGAGAAGGCGCTGGCACCCAAGGTGAAGCACATCACCGCCTTCGACATCTCGGACGAGATGCTGGGCCATGCGCGGAGATGGCTCGCCGGGACCCCCAACGTGACGCTCGAGCTCACCGACGGAGCTCTGGGTGCCTTGGCCGCCGGCTCGGTGGACCTGGTGGCCTCCTTTCTGGTCTTCCAGCACGTCACTCGTGAGGGCACCTGGCGGTATCTCGAGGAGGCCGGGCGGGTCCTCGTGCCGGGTGGCCGCTTCGCCTTTCAGATTCATTGTTATGGCGAGGGGGCCCAGGCGCCCGCGGTTTCCTCGGCCGTCGACCGGTACTACGGGGCGGGGAAGGTGACCTACCGAGAGGCCGAGCTTCGCGCGCGCCTCGAGCAGGTGGGCTTCGTCGTCGAGGTCCTTCGCGATGGCGCGCAGGCCGGCGATGAGCGCCGCCTCACCGGCACGCCGGGGCCGTGGCGCAGTGTGCTGGTGCTCGCGACACGCCGCTCGGCGACCTGAGGCGCCACGTCAGCCTCGCACGACTGCCTCGAGGTCCTCGAGCTTGAAAGGCTTGGCGAGCACCGAGTCCATCCCCGCCTGGATGCAGTGGGCGATCTCCTCGGGGAACGCCGCGGCGGTAAGCCCGACGATGCGCGTCTGTCCAAAGGGGGGCGGCAACCGGCGGATCTGCCGGGTGGCCTCGAGTCCAGACATCTTTGGCATCTGGACGTCCATGAGGATGAGGTCCCATGACGTCTTCGAGGCCGCGGTCAGCGCATCGAGGCCGGTGCTCACCGACTCGAGGTGACACCCCAGCCGCCGGAGCAGCCGCTGAACCAACCGCTGGTTGAGTGGGTTGTCGTCGGCAACCAGCACCCGACGGCCGAGCGACGAGGCCAAGGGCGCTCGCTGGAGGGCCCCCTCAACGATGCGTCGGAGGCTCGAGCGCCGCAACGGACGGACCAGGACCTGACCGTGCGGTTCGCCAGTCGTCGCCCCCGCGTCGACCACCAGCCAGAGCTGCTCGGCGCGCCCGTGGGGCTCGAGCACCGCATCGGAGACCACCGGGATAGAGAGCCCTGGCACCCAGGGCCGCGTTCGGACTCCCAGTTGTCGCAGTGCCCGCTCGGCGATCGCCTGCTCCCTGGGGTCGCTCAGGGCCACGGCGGCCTCGGCCCCGAGGGGCTTCGCGGTGGCGGGCTCCACCACGGGCATGCTCACCTCGACGCGGAACATCGAGCCCAGGCCTAGGGTGCTGGTGACCGCCACGTCACCCCCCATCGTCCGCGCCAGCGATCGGCAGATGGCCAGCCCCAACCCCGTACCCCCGAAGTGCCGGGTCGTGGAGCGGTCCGCCTGGGTATATGGCTCGAAGATGAGGTCGAGCTTCTCCTCGGCGATTCCGATGCCGGTGTCGGCGACCTCCAGCCAGAGCCGGCCGGCCTCCCAGCCGGACCGCATGCTCACCTCACCGCCGCGGGGGGTGAATTTGATGGCGTTGGCGAGAAGGTTGTCGGCGATTTGCCTGAACCTCACGGGGTCACCCAGGATGCTCTGAGGGAGCGATTCGCCTGGCTCGAGGTACAGCCGCAAGCCGCCGACGGTGGCGCGCGCCCCGGCCGTCCCGGCTACCCTGTCGAGTACCTCCGTGGGGTCGAAGGAGACGAGCTCGAGCGACAGGTTCCCGGACTCGAACTTCGAGAAGTCGAGGATGTCGTTGATGATGGCCAAGAGCGACGTGCTCGCGTCTTGGGCCGTCGCGACGAGCTCGGCCTGCTCCGGGGTGGGGTTGGTCGCCTTGAGCAGCTCGAGCACTCCGAGTACGCCGTGGATGGGAGTGCGGAGCTCGTGGCTCATCACCGCGAGGAAGTGCCCGCGGGCTTCGAGCTCGGCCTCCAGCTCGGCCCTGACGCGCGCGGCGACCGCGGCGTACCGTCGGCTCGAGGTCTCGAGAATGAGCGCTCGCTCGGTCTCGCGGAGGAGGCGCCGCTCGAGGAGCCGAGCGTGGCGTTGCTGCTCCTGTGGGTCGGACTCTCGGCTCATCTCCTGGTTCCAAACACGATGGTGACGCAGGTTTGGTTGTGCAGAAATGCCGGCCCATCCGTTGTGAGCGGGCCGATCTCTCCGTGGTTGTACAGCCCGGCCAGCTGAATCGGCGTCCCCGTCGGGCCGGCGAGCTGGGCGGCGACGCGGGCCGCCTCGTCGACCACCCGTGAGGCGAGGATCCACTTGCGCGCGGTGCAGGAGAAGACCAGCGCGCCACTCGGCTCGCCCCCGGAGAACTCGCGCATCGCCGTCGCCGCCGACAGGGTCGCGCCGTCGAGGACGTCTCCGACGCTGGCCAGGGTGGCCTGGAGCTCGGCGCCCAGAGGGATTCCCGACAGGAAGAGGAGCGCCCCGCGGGTCGCGTCGGCGCGCTCGACGCCGCGGAGGCAGTACTCCGAGCTCCCGGGTCGGTCGAACACGGCGAACGGGGTGTCGACCAGCGTCTCGATGCCCGTGGTCAGCGCGTAGTCCTTGAGCACCTCGAGGACGGGGAGGTCGTTCAGCTCCAGCACGGCGCGGCCCTCGACCTTGGTGACGCGGTAGCGCCGGCCGACTGGTTGCCAGCCGCCGCCGCGACCGCTGGCGACCGAGAAGTCACCACCGATGGCAAGCAGTGGCAGCGCTCCCTGGAGGACCTCCCGGCCGAAGAACTGCCGTGGGATGCCTCGGCCCGAGAGCTCCCCAGCACAGCCGCCCGCCACCATGACCCCGTGCGCGGCGTCCTGCACCCCTCGCACGACCGCGCCGCCGTCGACTCCCAGCGCCTCCGGATGGAGCAGCACCATGCGGACCTCGGGTGTCGCGGTCATGGCCTCCTTGGCGAGCAGGTGTGCCCGCGCGTACGTGTCGCGGGCGATGTCATGAGCGAGGTGCGCGGTGCAGGCGATGTCGCCTCCGAGGAGGACGAGCATCACCGCGTCATCCTCGTGGGCTCCACCGCCGGTCATCAACCCGCCCGTCGTGCACCCGATGAGGGGCAGCCCCCCCAGGTTGGAGTGCACGGCTTCGACCACCGCGACGGCGTCGTAACTGGTGCTGAGATAGAGCAGGGCGGCCTTGGGCGGCACGCCCAGGCTCGTCCGGGCCTGACGGATCACCTCGGAGGCGGCGACCAGGTCATCGATGTCGGCGCTCGTACCGACCCCGATTCGCAGGCTCACCGGTCACCTCGCGGCGTCCCAGCTCCACGTTCCGCCACCACCGCCTCTGCGAATCCGAACGGCACGCCGCAACTCCAATGCTCTGTCTCGACCAGATAGAGCCCGACAGGTCGCGAAACGGGTCATTCCGACCCGCGCATGTGCACACTCCAGAGAACAGCCCGAGGTGACTGGTGTGAAATGCGCCTCGGTCGCGGGCGTCGTCAGAGGTCCTTGATATGCCGAGAAGTATTCCCGCGGGCCTCTTCCTCGCGCGGCTCGCGTCTCTGGTTCGGGCGCAGTCGGCGTTCACACCAGTTACCTAGTCGATCGGGCTGCGGCAGCGACCGTGTCTTCTGGGGTGCTCTGACCTCATAAGGATGCGGCACGAGACCAAAGGTCGACGGCCGCGCCCGTCTTCGGGTTGCCGTCCCCCGTCGGTCGTCTCCGGGCCCGGCCCGGGCACGCACGCGAACCCGACCCCGCGTCCGTCCCCGAGCTCCCGAAATCCGTCCCCGTCGACCGCATCCGAGCCCGGGCATGGTGACTACGGCGCCGGCGCGGTACACGGCAGCACATCACACGGCTGAACCCACAACCCCGCCTGACCCACGCGTGACGAGGGGACCCGCCGCCGCTCCTCGGCCGTCTCCGCCCGTCCCGTGTCCAAATCAATCGTGAGCCAGAGCGAGGCCTCCGGCAGACACCCGAGGCGAGCGTGGTGTCCCTCGAGCCACCACAGCAGACCAATCGTGCACGGCGCCTCGGCCCGCACGAGCTCAGCCCTGTCTGACAAGACATACACGCCGCCATGCACGACGATGCTGACGCGTGCTCCGTCACCGGAGGTCGAGAGGGCTGCCCCGCGCACGTCGCGACCGGGCAACCGGGCGCTCCCCTCGACATCTCCGTCTGGCCGAATGGCGGTGACCTGTCCCGAGGGCTCGAGCACCACGACTCCACGCCCGGTCCCCGTGAGCGCTTGAACTTCGAGTGACGCCACCTTGGTCGGCTCGCCCTCCGCGCGGAGGAGCCACAGGCTGGGGGTGTCGGTGTCGGAGGACTGCTGCGCCACCCAGAGGACACCCGTGCCGTCATAGGCGCCCGCGGTGATGCCCGGGGCCCGCCAGGTGCGCCGTGGCCGCTGGTCCCCAGGCCCGCACTCCACCAACCGATCCGGAGCCCAGGCGGCCAAGCGAGCCCCGTCGCGGCTGACGGCGAAGCCAGTTCGCTCCCTCAGCACCGCCAGCACGCACCCATTGAGCGCTCCGAAGACGGGGTCGCTCGCCGGAGACACGGCGAGGTAGGGAAGGCTCGTCACCGACAGGTAGAGAATGAGGGCCAGCGCTCCGGCGAGCCCCACGGTGCCCACCAGGGTCCACGGGGAAAGGTTCGAGCGCCGTCGGGGTGCGCGTGCCACCGGCGCCTACTTCTTGGCGCGGGCCTTGAGCCGCCTCGGGCGGCGGTCCACCTGAGCAAAGAGGGGCTTGAGTCCTTCGGGCACCGAGTCAAAGCGAACGCCCAGGCGGCTGAAGACCGAGAGCTGGGGGTTGCCGGGCTCGGCCCACGCAACCGTGCCCGAGAACGGCACCTCTCCCTCACCCACCAGGAAGTACCCGTGCACCCGAGAGCCGGGGAGGAACACCTGGGGCAGCTCGGCCTGGAAGCCCCCGCGGGACACGTCGGCGGAGAGGGCCGGAAGTCGGCGACCCAGAGACAGCGGAAGCCGAATCGAACGTCGAATCGTCTGGCGTCGCGTCATGCGACACACGGTGGCACAGGCCTGCAGCACGTCCAGTTTTCCACTCGGAAGCCGCGCCTCACTCGGGCCCGCGCTTCTTGAGCCGCCGGATGGCATCGGCGGCGTCGTCCTGCCCGCACCCCACGGTTCCTCCCGGGCCGTCGTCCTTGGGGGTTTCGCTGAGCTCTCGCAGGGCGCTGATGGCCTTCTTGTCGCCCAGCTCACCCAGGCGGCGGGCTGCCCGGGCGCGCACGGTGCACGTCGGAGACGAGAGCGTCGCCACATACCGGGAGACCAAGTCGAGGTCGCTGGCGCGGCCGGAGCCGTCGAGCCACCGCAGCGCCCCCCACTGCTTGCGCGACAGCGGGCCTTTGGCGAGTTGGACGAAGACGGAGTCGAGCTCGCGCGCGGGGATGAGGTGAAGCCAGGAGTTGAGCTCGGGGTCGAGCTCGAAGTCGGCCGAGGCCTCGGCGAGCGTCTCGAGCAACGGCCGTGGGGCGGTGAAGAGGGCTTGGTACGGAGTCGCCCGCACCACCTCGCGAGCCTCCTCGAAGCGGCCGAGCTGGTGCAACGCGGCGACCTTGAGGGGCAACAGCCGAGGCACGTCGTTGGGGAAGCGAGGGAGGGCCGCGTCGACCACCTGCAAGGCGTCTTCCGCGTCGCCCTTCTCGAGCAGCGCCAGCGCGTCTTCTTCCGGGGTCCGCGGCCAGGCAGCCCAGGCGACGGGTATGAGGCTCACAGCCAGGGCCGTGCAGAGGAGGCTCCAGCGGGTTCGGCGGTCGAGGCGAAGCGCCACCCGGCCCATGTGGCGGGCGCCTTCCCACGTGCGCTGGCCCACCGTCTTGGCGCCGCCTTGCACGGCATCGAGGGTGCGGGTGGTGACGGCGCTCAGCACCCGCCGGGTCTGCGTCGTGAGGGGAATCTGGCTGGGTGGGGCGGCGGCTTCGAGGGCCTCGACCACGGCGCGCCCGTCGCGGGGCCTGGCTTCGGGAGACTTGGATAGGCAGGCGTCGACCAGCTTGACGAGGGCGGGCCATGGGGCGAGCTGGGGCGCCACCGAGAGGAGTGGAGGCGGCGGCATCTCGACGTGCTGCTTGAGGAAGTCCATCGTCTCGGGCCCGAGGAAGGGCAGTCGTCCCACGAGCGTGCGGTAGGCCAGGACCCCGAAGGCGTACACGTCGGTGCGGGTGGACACGGCCGAGGCCATGGCCTGCTCCGGAGCCACGTAGGCGGGGGTGCCCACGGCCTGGCCGATGGTGCTGAGGGTCTCGGTGGGCGGAGGTGTGGCGCCCGGGCGGGCCTCGTGGAGCTCGATGAGCCGCGCGATGCCGAAGTCGAGCAACCGCGCCTGGTCTCCCGAGGACGTCGGCGACAACACCACGTTCTGCGGCTTGATGTCGCGGTGAATGATGCCGCGGTCGTGGATGACGGCGAGGCCCTCGGCGAGTTGGCGGAACACCGGCAAGGCCCGTTCGGGTGCGAAGGGGCCATCGGCGAGAGACTGCTCGAGGGTGGCGCCCTCGGCGTATTCGAGCACCAGCACGGTGCCGTCGGTCGCGTTGCACTCGAAGTCGATGACGCGGACGACCGCGGGGTGGTCCACAGACGAGAGGAGCTTGGCCTCGCGCCGGAACCGCTCGTTCATCACCCACTGGGAGCCCAGGTGGCGCTTGAGCACCTTGAGGGCCACGAGCCGGCCGAGGGAGAGCTGCTCCGCGAGGTACACCTCGGACATGCCGCCTCCCCCCAGGTGGCGGATCAGCTCGAATCGGCCTCCGAGCACGAGACGCGCGCCGGTCACGGCCAATGCTTTAGCCCAGCTCGCGGCCGGGGTGGGTGGGGCCTGGACGTTTCTCGATGGTTTGACACCTGCCCGTTCTGACCGGAAATATGCTTGCGGCCAGTCGCTCGGTAGTGGAGGACGCGGGCATGCGGTTGTTCGCGTTGGGAGATCCACACCTGCCGTCGGTGCGCCAGAAGGACATGGAGCGCTTTGGCTGGGCGAAGCACCCCGAGCCCCTGCGCCAGGCCTGGGACGAGGCCGTGCGTCCCGACGACGTCGTCATCGTCGCGGGAGACATCAGCTGGGCCACGCGGCCGGCCGAGGTGCAGGGCGATTTGGCCTGGCTCGACGCCCGGCCGGGGAAGAAGGTGCTGCTCCGCGGGAACCACGACTTCTGGTGGGGCGACAGCAGCACCAAGCTCCGCCAGCTGTTCGCGCCGTATTCGTCATTCGTGGGTTTCATTCAGAACTGCGCGGTGGAGGTGGGGCCGTGGATCATCGCGGGCTCACGGCTGTGGACCGCGCCCGAGGCCCCGGCGATGCCTGGCGGAGAGCTGGGCGACGCGGAGCAGAAGCCCGACTACATTCTCCGCGAGACGAACCGGCTCCAGTTGTCCATCGATGATGCCAAGCGGCGTGAAGCCGGAGCGAGTGCGCCGAAGCGGCGAATTGTCGCGGTGCACTTCCCTCCGCTCTATGCCAACGGGCTCGAGACGGCGTTTTCGAGGACGCTCGAAGCTTGGAAGCCGTCGGTGTGCGTCTACGGGCATCTGCACGGGCCAGGCATCGCGGCTGGGTTCGTCGGAGTCCACGGAGAGGTGAAATACGTGTTGGTGTCGTGCGACGCGGCGGGATTCGCTCCGGTGCTCATCGACGAGGTGCCCTAAGGCGATACGGCGCCCGGGCCAGGTTCTCTCTTCGCGCCCGAGCGACGGTGATGACCCTCACCTCGGAGGCACCGGCCTCGAGCAACACCTTCGTCGCCTCCCGGGCCGTCGCTCCAGTCGTGAAGACATCGTCGACCAACACCACCGCACCCTCGACCCTCGGCGCTCGAAAGGCCCCAGCCACGTTGGCCTCCCGGCCCGCCTCATCGAGCCCCACTTGCCGGGTGGTGTGCCTCACCCGCTCGAGCCACTCCAGCGCCACCGGCTGTCGCCACAGCCGCCCCAACGCCACGGCCAGCAGCGCCGCCTGGTCGTACCGACGCTGCCGGAACCGCGCCTCATGGAGAGGCACCGGCACCAGCGTTCCTCCCACCTTCCGCTGCCCCGTCGCCACCAGCCCCGCGAGCGGCCGGCTCAGGTCGGACCGGTCCTCGTACTTGAAGCGATGAATCGCGCGGGCCACCGCCCCCTCGTGCTCGAACGGCGCCCAAGCCGAGCGGAACGGCGGCGGGCTCACCCGACAGCGTGGGCACAGCCCCGCATGGAACGCCCCCGGCTCTCCGCACCGGCCGCACGACGGCCCAGCCACCTCGAGGGTCAGCGCGAGGCACCCCTCACACAGAGACCGCTGGCCATCAGAGAGCACCTCGTCACAGGCCACGCACGCGTCCGGCAAGACCCCGGCGACCATGCTGCCCCAGCGGAACCACCCCATCGCCCACCTCCACGTCAACCAGCCCAGCACTCCGCCCGAGGGCCTGTCAACGAACCTCACTTCTGAGCTCGAGTAGGGTATTAGGGCGTTCATCGCGGTTCTCCTGACCCCGTTCGGAAGGCAGAAATGGTCTCTCTCCCCAAGGGTTCGCCAGTCGTCACCGGCCTGCCCGCGTCCAAGGAGACAGTGCCTCAGTTTCTCTCCCGGCTCGCCGCCTCGAGCTTCACCGGCTACGCCCAATACGCCTTCGCCCGCTCGACGACGGTGTTGCTGTTCGAGGCGGGGCGGCTCATTGCCTTGGTGGCCTCCCGAGGTGAGCAGCGCGTCTCGGGGCTCGAGGGCCTCACCGAGCTGTGCCAGTGGGTGGCGAGCGAAGATGGCATCATCGACGTGTATCGGCTGTCCGGCGAGCTCACCAGGTCGCTCAGCGGGCTCCTCCATGGCGACACGCTGCTCCGTGGGCAGGAGATCAAGCTGATGGACGTGCGGTCACTGACGGCCAAGCTGAAGGCCCAGCGCTTCAACGGCTGCATTCGCGTCTACACCCCGACGCGCACCACCCTCGTCTTCTACAGGGACGGCGCGGGCTTCGGCTTCTTCCACGACGGCTCCGAGGTGATGGAGAACACCGCCGCCGAGTCACAGAAAATCGCCAACCTCCCGGGCGCGAAGATGGACGTGCTGGTGAGCCGCCCGGTGGAGCAACTGCAGAGCTACGACCTCCTCGAGGTGGTCAACCTCGACAAGATTTGGGGCGCCGCGGTGCGGGTCCACGAGGGCGACGCCGAAGAGGCCCAGCGCCTGCGCTCAGCGGCCCGGCTGTCGGCCCTCGAGGAGTCTCTCAAGACCATCGCCGCTGAGGTCCTCGGTGGCCTGGGCAAGAGCCTAGTGGCGAAGGAGCTCGCAGGCCGTGGTGGCCCCCACTGCCTCCTCGAGCCCGCGGCGGTCGAGGGCGTGCTCTCGGGAGTCGAGCGGAGCGCCAAGCTGGTCGCCGGGCCATCCAAGACCAGAGACCTGATCGAGCGCCTCCGCGTTGAGGTCCACCGTCAGCTTCCTCCCAGCACCACCCCATGAGCATCTTCGACGTCGCGCGGGTCCTCCTCTGGCTGCTGGCCGGCCTCATCAGCCTCTCCTTCAGTCTCGGCAACGCCCGCATCTGGACCAGCATCTCGACCGGCTTCTTCCTGGTGTTCATCTCCGAGGGCTACCTGGTGGCGCCCTGGGTCCAGAACGGCACCATCATGGCCATGCACTCGGTGGTGGGCATCATCGCGGTGCTCGCCATCACCTTCGGCTTCATGGAGTACTAC
>PMBV01000519.1:6193-6463 GCA_003153055.1 Myxococcales bacterium | reverse complement strand
GAGAAACCCCGGCGGCGGGACAGCGGCAGGGCACGTACGTCGATCACTCGGCTGACACGCTCCCTCCGCAGGGTCTCGACAAACTCGTCCACGGAGCGCCCCTCGTACCCGATGGTGAAGATCATGCCGCGACCGGCCACGCCGATGTTATACAACTCCTTGCCAGCGTCGAGGCGCGGAACCTGCCGAACCATGCTCCCCGGTCTGGCGAGTCCTCCGCTAGACGAGCCCGCGCCAAACCGGTGAGAATGCGCCTACTTGCCAAGTGCA
>PMBV01000519.1:0-6154 GCA_003153055.1 Myxococcales bacterium | reverse complement strand
CCTTCAGTGACGGTGGTCTCCGGACGGCTGGTTCCGGCTGACGGTGGTTCCCACTGACGGTGGTTCCGGCTGACGGTGGTCCCCGCTGTCGGTGGTCCCCGCTGCCGGCCGGCCAGGAAGTGGGAAAGGCGGAGGAGGTGGTGGCACTTCGTCGTTGCCACTTCGGAGGCCACCTTGAGCCGACGCCGACCCCCTCCTCCGCCTCGCACAGAATGCCTATGCTGCCGTTCGCCGTCCAGCCAGAAGGGCGGGACGGTGATCGCCCCGGATGTCCTCGACCGGGCGGAGCACGAGCGCCGCCTGCGCGACGCTGACTGCTACCGGCCCCCGTTTTGCCCGGGCTGCGACCACTTCCGTCTCCACGTCCTCGATCGCCGTGAGCGCGGCGACGGCCGGGGCGGCGTCCTGGTGCTCCTTCGCTTCGTCTGCGTGGTGTGCTCGGCGAGCTGGCGGGTCGTGCCCGAGTTCCTGGCTCGCTTCCTGCGCTGCCCGTGGGCGGTGGTGGAGGCGGTGGTGCTGGGGCCAGCCGAGGCCGAGGCCGCGCCGCCGGTGTCCGGGCGGACGGCTCGTCGGTGGCGCGCTCGTCTGGCGGCGACCGCGCTGGCGCTGCTCGACGTCCTCGGCGCCGCCGCGCCCCGCTCGCTGCCCGCGCAGGCCACCTGCCTGGATCTGGTGGTCGCCTGGGCCATCGAGCACGAGGTCGTGCCGGGACGTCGGCTGGCCAGCCTGGCGGCGGCGCTGCACGCCCTGGCGCGGGGGGTGCGCGTGATGTAGCGCGCCGGCCAGCGACGATCCCACCCCAAGTGGCCGCTCGTCTGGCGCTATCTGGGAGCATCCGGCGGCCGGGAGGATGGCCGGCCCCGCCGACGAGGAGGAGGCCATGTCCCGAAGCGCGTTCTTCGAGGAGGCGGACCTGCGCGAGCAACTCCCCGACCCGGGCGTGTACGCGAGCACAGTCGCCAGCGCCCGGCTGCGGCGGAGCGCCACCGGCAACCGCATGGTGCTGGTCGTCCATGTCCTCGACGGGGTGCCGGCCGGCCACGACCGGGTGGCCGAGTACTTCGTGCTCGAGGGGGCGAGCCCTCGCGGCCTCGGCGTCTCCCGTCGGCGCCTGGTGGACCTCTACCGCGCCTGCGGCCTCTGCCCTCGCCCCGGCGACGACATCGCCCCCGAGCAGCTCGTCGGCGCCCGCCTCGTGGTCAAGGTCGAGCACGCCGAGTGGCAGGGCCAGACCCGGCTGCGCGTCGTCGCCCATCGTCCGCTCCCCGCCGCGCCCACGACCGAGGGACCTTCATGCTGAGCAGCGAGACCGCACAGACCTTCACGCCGGCCCCTGCCCGTGCTCCGGGCAGCTTCTGCTTCCTGACCGTCGAGCAGATCCGCACGAGCTACGCGGCGCTGCGGGCGAGCGCCGGCCGCGCTCACCGCCCGGAGCTGGCCGACCTGCCGATCCGGGTCGTGCCGGCGCCGGACGACTTCTTCGAGGTCGTCGACGGGTTTCGGCGCTTCGAGCGCTGGCGGGACGCCGGCTTCACCGAGGTGCCGGCGGTCATCGAGCGCCCCGGCCGGGCCAGCGAGCACAAGCGGCTCCTGCTGGTGGCCAACGCGCCGCCGCGCACGATCACCGCGCTCGACGAGGCCCGGGTGGTGGTCTCGCTGCGCCGCGAGGAGAGCCTCGGGCCGCAGGCCATCGGGCGCCTCCTCGGCCACCGTCGTGAGTGGGTGACCTCCCGGCTGCGCATCGGCACGCGCCTGTCGAAGACGGCGGAGCGGAAGCTCGCCGAGCGGGCCATCGGACCCTCGCTCGCGCACGCGCTGTGCGCCTGCGAGCCGGGCGAGCAGGACGAGCTGCTCGCGGCTATCGCCCGCCATGGTCTCGGTGTCCGCGAAGCCCTCGTCCTCGTCGAGGCCTACCGCATCGCCGACGCGGTCGACCGCGCCGCCCTCCTCGCCGACCCGCTCGCCGCCGTCAGGCCGCGCCGCCCGCAGCCGACCGTCTCGCCCCGCGCCGCCGAGCTGGAGGCCCGCCTCGAGCGCATCCGCGCCAGCTTGCGCGACCTCGCCACCTTCACCCTGCCCGAGGACCTCGCTCCGCCCGAGCGACGCCGTCTCGAGGCGCTCTACCTCGGCGCCGTCACCGAGCTGCACGACACCGCCGACGCCCTACCCAAGGAGGCCACCCATGACCGACGAGGAACCACCGACCGAGGACCCGACCGAGATCGCCGAGGAGATCCGCCAGGGAGTCCTCCAGCTCCACCGGGACGGCTACGGGACGCGCAAGATCCGCGACCGGATGGAGGTGTCGCGCAAGATCATCCGCCGCATCCTGGCGGATGCCGGGTGCCTCTCGCAGGGCCCGCCCCGACAGCCGAGCAAGCTCCTGCCCTACGCGGAGGCGATCGCGGAGCGCGTCGGGAAGGGACTGACCTCCAGCCGCATCCTGCGCGAGATCCGCGCCCTCGGATACCAGGGTGGCCGGACCATCCTGGCCAGCCACGTCCACCGGCTGCGGGCGACGCTCGCCCTGCCGCCGAAGCCCAAGGTCAAGCGCCGCTTCGAGACCGGCCCCGGGAAGGAGATGCAGATTGACTGGTCGCCCTATACCGTCCCGATTGGCGGGCGACCCACTCGCATTCACGCCTTCGGCTGCCTGCTGTGCTTCTCGCGCAAGCTCTTCGTGCGCTGCTTCCGCGACGAGCGCCAGTCCTCGCTGCTCGAGGGCCTGGCCTCCTCCTTCGAGTACTTCGACGGCTCTGCCGCCGACCTCGTCCTCGACAACATGGCGACCGCCGTCCTCGGTCGCCTCGAGCACGGCGACGTCCTCTGGCACCAGCGATTCACCGACTTCACCGCCCACTACGGCCCCCACCCCTTCGCCTGCCGCATCCGCGACCCCGATCGCAAGGGTAAGAAGGAGAAGAGCTTCCGCCTCCTGTGGGACGACTTCCTCAAGGGCGCGGCCTTCGAATCATGGGAAGACCTCGACGCCCGCCTGCACGTCTGGCTCGACCATACCCCCGAGGCGGGCAATCTCCGCGTCCACGGCACCACCCGTCGCGTGCCCAACGAGGCGTGGGCCGAGGAGCACGCCCTGCTCATCCGGCTCCCGCAGGAGCGCTTCCCCGTCTACGAGGAGGATACCCGCCTCGTGGATACCGATTCGACCCTCTCCATTCTCAGCACCCGCTACACCGTCCCGTCGGGACTGGCGGATACCAACGTCGCCGTGCGCCTCTATGGCCACCACTTCGAGATCCTCGACCCGCTCGGCCGCGTCGCCTTCTCGCGCCGCTACGTCGAGGCCGAGCACAAAGGGAAGACCATGATCGACCAGACCCACTATGCCACCCTGCCTCGCCGCCCACGCGGCGCGCCCACGGGCGACCGGCTCGACGAAGCCTTCCGTCGGCGATTCCCCGACCTCGGCCCGCTCGTCGCCGGCCTCCAGCTCCGCGTCAAGGCGCTCGCGCCCATCCACATCCGGGCGCTCATCCGCCTCGCCGACCGTTTCGGCGAGGAGGCCTTCCGCCAGGCGGCCAGCCGGGCACAGGAGGCCCGCCGCTTCGACGCCAAGGCCATCGAGCGCATGCTCGAGCGCGACCACCCCCTCGCCGAGGAGCCGCTCCGCCCCCTCGGTGGCATCGGCCCCACCGTGCTCGGCGAGGTCGAGCCCGCCTCGCTCGGCAGCTTCGCCTCCCTCGACGGTGCGCCACCGACGCCACGACCGCCCCGCGACGACGACGAGGGCCCTCATGGCGCGTAGTACGCGCCGTCCGCCCGCGCCCGACCCGACCGAGGAGATCCGCCAACTCGCCCTCGACCTCGACCTCACCGCCCTCGCCGAGGCCCTCCCGGAGATCCTCGCCCGCGCCGAGAAGGAAGGCTGCTCCTTCACCGACTTCGCCCTCGCGCTGCTGCGCGCCGAGATCGTCGCCCGTCGCAGCCGGCGCCTCAAGCGCAGCCTCCGTCGGTCCCGCCTCGGCGTCGTGCAGGGTCTCGAGGGATTCAACTTCGAGGACCGGCCCCAGCTCGAGGCCCGCGTCGTCAAGGAGCTGCTCAACTGCCGCTTCGTCGAGGAGCGGCGCAACGTCCTCTGCCTCGGCAAGCCCGGCCTCGGCAAGACCCGCGTCGCCAAGGCCCTCGCCCACGCCGCCTGCCTCGCCGGCTACTCCACCCTGTCGGTCAACACCGCCGAGATGATCGAGGAGATCCACGCCTCCCACATCGACGGGACCTTCAAGCGCGCCCTGCGTCGCTACGCCAAGCCCCAGCTCCTCCTGCTCGATGAGTTTGCCCACGAGCCCCTCGACGCCCGTGCCACCGGCTACCTCTACCGCGTCGTCGCCGCCCGCTACGGCCAGGCCAGCATCGTCCTCACCGCCCACACCGGCTTCACCAAGTGGCAGGACCTCTTCCCGTCGGAGGCGATGGCCGTCGCCACCGTCGACCGGCTCGTCGACCGCGCCACCATCCTCCGCTTCACCGGCAAGACCTACCGCGCCCCGCACGAGGTCGTCGGCGCTCCGCTCGACGACTGACTGACCTCATCCGACCTCACCTCGCCGCCAGGCCCCTCACCAGCGCCAGCCCCCCGGCCCCTCGGAGCTGGTGAGAGCGCCGAGGGGCCTTTCTACCCCGCCCTCGCAGCGCGGATCGAGGGGGCACCTGACCGGCAGACCGTCACCCGGGACCACCGCTGATGAGGGGTTACCCCGCGGGAATCCATACGCCGTGGGTGTAGTCCTGTCGGGGCTCGTTCCCGACGCGGTGCACATGCCGTCGCTGTTCGACGATCCCCGCCGGGGGCGGCTGACACGAGCCCTTGACGCGGTGAACGAGAGGTACGGCAAGGAGATGGTTCACTACGGCGCTACCCATGACGCCGGGAAGCTGGCGCCCCTGAGGATCGCCTTCACGAGAATCCCGGACGAGAGCGAGATCGGAGGCTGCCGACGGTCGCGCATGGAACGCTTGAGGCGGCAGGCGACCTGGCCATGTTCGCAACACTACGCCCCGAAACAAAAACAGCCCGCCGCCTCGGGCAACGAGGTGGCGGGCGAAGGAATCAGGAGAGGGCGCTACGAGAAGGGCTGCCGAGGGCTACGCGTTGCCTAGTTCGTCGTAGAGCAGACCGGCTGGTTGGGATAGGCGCCGCCCGGAGCGCAGGCCCCAGCCCAATACGGCTCTTGCTGCTGGAAGACCTCGACGCCCTCGTAGGTCTTGCCGCCGTAGGTGAAGGACGTGCTGCCGTGTTGAGCCAGGATGCAGTCGTTCCAGCTGGAGTCGGCGCAGACACTGGTGAATCCGCACGGGCCGGGGCACGGTCCAAGGGCGTACCCACAGGCGCGGCCGTTGGCGATACCGAAGCCCATGTAGGCGTTCGAGGCGACCAGCGTCGTGGAGGCAACCTCGTCGAAGATGTCGCCGAAGAAGTAACCTTCCCTGTACTTGAAGGTGGCAACCTCGTTCTGGTCAGCAGCCAGCGACGACGGATTGCCGCGCATCGAGATCAAGACGTGGTTGCCGGCGGAGTTGGTCTCTGCCATCATGCAGGCCGACACGAGATTCCGCTCCGACTGGGTGAGCTGATCCGTGCCGAAGTGCGTGCCGAGGCCCATGGCGCCGGCCCAGCTGTAGGCTTGGCCGTTCACGGTCACCGACATCGTCTGGCCGGCCGGCCACGAGCACTTGACCATGTACTTCATGGTGTAGTCGCTGGCCACCGGGTCGAGGCCGTTCAGGCTGAGGCCGTTGGGGAAAAGGCCGTTGGCGGCGATGCCGTTGGAGTACACGCCGTTGAGGTAGTAGCCGTTGTTGTACACGCCGTTCGGGAACATGCCGTTGTTGTAGTAGCCGTTCGGGTACTTCCCGTTCGTGCTCATGCCGTTCAGGTTGAGGCCGTTCAGGTTGAGGCCGTTCGTGTAGTAGCCGTTGCTGTAGTACCCGTTGGTGTAGTACCCGTTCGTGTACATGCCGTTGGCGTACTTGCCGTTCAGGTTGAGGCCGTTCCTGTACTGCCCGTTCAAGTTGAGCCCGTTGAGGTTCATGCCATTGGTCAGCAGACCATTGGTCATGAGTCCGTTCATGGCCAAGCCATTGTCGGTACTCATGTCCTTCTGAAGAACTGTCAGACTGCCTCCAGTTTCATCGT
>PMBV01000094.1:51914-85950 GCA_003153055.1 Myxococcales bacterium | reverse complement strand
AACTGGAAGAAGAACCTCGACGACGCCACCATCGCCCGGTTCCAGATCGAGCTGGGGGCCCTGGGGTACAAGTTCCAGTTCGTCACCTTGGCGGGCTTCCATTCCCTCAATCACTCGATGTTCGAGCTGGCCTCGCGCTACCGCGAGCAGGGCATGACCGCCTACAGCACGCTGCAGCAGGCCGAGCTCGCCGCCGAGAAGGACGGCTATACCGCGACTCGCCACCAACGTGAGGTGGGCACCGGCTACTTCGACCAGGTCACCGAGGTCATCTCCTCGGGCCTGGCTTCGACGGCGGCGCTCCACGACTCGACCGAAGCCCAGCAGTTCTGAGCCCCGGGCGTTCGCCACCGACCTCGACTTTTGAATCGCGCCCCGCCGCGAGGGCGCTTGAGGTACGGTGGCGCCGTCATGGGCTCTTCGAAACGCACGACGAAGAGGAAACCCGTCAACCCGGGCGTGAAGCTCAAGACGAAGAGCGCCGCGAAGCCCAAGGCATCACCGGCCCGTCAAGGCCGTCGTCAGCGAGCGCCCACCCCGAAGGCCGCCGCCAAGCGCTCCGGCGCCCCCCGGACCATTCACAGCCCGGCGCTCGATCGCGCGCTCGAGGCCGCCGAGGTGAAGGGTTACCTGGCGCGGCTGCCGACACCGCTCCAGCCGATGGTGACGCGGCTCCGAGCCATTCTGCTCGACAGCGCCCCCGAGGCCCTCGAGTTTCTCGAGCACGAACGTCCGTCGTATTTTGCCCGCGGCGTGTTCGCCCGCATCGAGCCCAAGGAGCGAGAGGTGCTGGTTCGCTTCCTCCGGGGCGGGTCGTTGCCCTCGTCGGGTGAGCTGCGAGGCTTCGGCGAGGAGCGGATCCTCAAGCTGTCGTCGCTCGAGGAGCTCAAGACCGAGGTGCTGCGGAAGCTCGTCCGCGAGGCCGTCGTCCTCAACCTGACCCTGGGCGAGCAGCTCCCGGCCGAAGCCTGAAGGAAACCGTGCCCACCTCCATCGACGCGCTCATCTTCGATCTCGACGGGACCTTGGCCGATTCTCTGGGAGACATCGGCGAGGCCACCAACGAGGTGCTGGTCACCCACGGGCTCCCGGCGCTGCCGATGGAGCTCTACAAGGACCTGGTGGGTGAAGGCGCCGAGGTGCTGGTTCGGCGAGCCGTGCGGGCGGCACAGGGGCGAGACTGGCGCCTGGAGTCGGACGCGCTCCCCGTCGACGTGAAGGTGCTGCTCGAGGGCTACCGCCAGTCGTATGACCGCATGGCGCATCGCCGCTCGACGCCGTACCCTGGCATCGAGGCCATGCTCGACGGGGTGATGAAGGCGGGCAAGCCGATGGCCGTGCTGTCGAACAAGCGCGACGAGTTCACCCGGCACTTGGTGACGCTGTGCTTCGGTCGCTGGGCCTTCGTCGATGTGCGAGGCGAGCGTGACGGAGTGCCCCGCAAGCCTGATCCCACCGCTGCCTGGGAGTTGGGCCGGGCACTCGCGGTCAGCCCACGGCACATCGGCTTCGTGGGAGACACGCCCATCGACATGCGAACGGCCAACGCCGCGGGGATGATCGGCATCGGGGCCCTGTGGGGGTTTCGGTCGAAGGAAGAGCTCGTCGGGGCCAAGGCGAGGTACCTGCTCGAGCGACCGGAGGATCTGCTCCGTCTGCTGGCTGACCCCTCGGGCTCCGGGCTGGAAGCCGAGTAGGCCGCCGGCGCGCTCGGAATCGGCCGGGCCCCGTCGTAGCGTTGCGGCGATGGAACACATCGTCTTCTTGGATCGTGACTCCGTTCGCGCTCACCTGCGGGCGCCGGGCTTTCCCCATACCTGGGTCGACTTCGGCGTGACGGGCCCCGAAGACGTCGAGGCGCGGCTCCGTGACGCGACCATCGCGGTGACCAACAAGGTGCGGCTGGAGGGCGCCGTGCTCGCTCGTCTGCCGAACCTCAAGATGATCGCCTGCGCGGCCACCGGCACCGACAACATCGACCTGGCGCATTGCCGGGCCCATGGCCTCGCGGTGGCGAACATTCAGGGCTATGCCTCGGGCGCGGTTCCCGAGCAGGTGATGATGCTGGTCCTCGCGCTCAAGCGCCGGCTGCTGGAGTACCGCGCCGACGTCGCCGCTGGCCGCTGGCAGCGGGCCACCTTCTTCTGCTTCTTCGACCACCCGATCCGCGATCTCCGGGGCTCGACCATGGGGCTCATCGGGCGTGGGGTGCTGGGCCGAGCCGTGGCGAACCTGGCGACGGCCTTCGGCATGCGCGTCCTGTGGGCCGAGCACGCGTCCGCCACCACGGTCCGCGAAGGCTATGTGGGCTTGCGCCAAGTCCTCACGGAGGCCGACGTGGTGTCGCTCCACTGTCCCTTGACGGCTGAGACCCGTGGCCTGATTGGCGAGGCCGAGCTCAGGTCGATGAAGCGCGACGCGGTGCTGATCAACACCGCTCGAGGGGGCCTGGTCGACGAGGAGGCGCTGGCCAGAGCCCTGCGCGAAGGGTGGATCGCCGGAGCGGGCTTCGATGTCTTGTCGAAGGAGCCGCCCCGTCAAGGCAATCCCCTGCTCGAGCTCGACCTACCGAACTTCATCGTGACCCCTCACGTGGCGTGGGCGTCGGAGCAGGCGATGCAGATTCTGGCCGACCAGTTGATCGACAACCTCGAGGCCTTCGTGCGCCACGAGCCGAGGAATCGAGTCGTCTGAGCGCCGCCCGGCTGAATCTGCCGGGTGATCCACCTAAAGAGCCAGACGGCGAATCGCACACTTGCGCGGCGAGCGAACAGGTGAGGCTCCGTCGCACCTCGGGAGGGCTGCGCGCGAGCCGGTTGGTGGACAGATTTGTTCCATGGAGGTCGCTCCGAATTCGCCACACAGGAACGCCAGCGTCACCGGGCAGCCATCGAGGCGGGGCAGGGTGCCAACCCGATGAGGAACGCGCTGATGGTCGTCCTGGTGAGCCTGGGGGCCGGTGGAGCCACGGAGGTTTCCGACGGCCCGGTCACGCCGGTCTTCGTCATCGATAAGAGCCTCAATCGAAACCAGGTCGTCTACGGCCTGTCGCTCGATCGCACCTGCGCCCTCCAGGGTGAGGAGCCGGTGCGCGTCTACTGGCAGATGCGTGAGCGGGGAGCCCACGAGACCGAGGGTCTGCTCGACGCCGAGCGCCCGTTGATAGGGCTCGGGCCCCAGCGCGTCATCGAGCGTCGACCCGACGGCGGCAAAGTCAGGGTGGCGATTCGCGCGTTGCCCGAACGGCCGCTCACCTTCGAGGCCCGGCGGGTGGGGGAGGGCTGCGAGGCCTGGGCGACGATGACCATCGCCGGTCGCGACGCGACGCTCGAGCACGTCTTTGCCCAGGTGTGGCTCCTCGGTGTCATCTCCGTCTCGCTCGAGGGGCGGGTTGAGGGAGCGCCGATCGTCGAGCAACTCCGCTGAGCGACCGTCGCCTGCTCACCAGCCATACCAGGCCCGCCGCGATGAGGAGGCCGACGCCGAGCCACGCCCAGAACGACTCCGGGGCGCGAAGCAGCGCCTCCACTCCGGCCCGGCCAAAGTAGCTCACCACCAACAGCGGCAGCACGTAGCCCGCCGCCGACCCCCAGAGGTGGGTCCAGAACCCGACCTTCGAGAGCCCGAAGAAGGCGTGCAGCACTTGGGGCATCCAGAAGACGAGGCGCAGGAGAAACACCGTCGTGAAGGCGCGCTGGGCGAGGGCGTCGTTCCAGGCGTTGAACCGGTGGGGCAAGCGGGCCGCCACCCAGTCTCGGGCGATGAAGCGGGAAAAGGAGAAGCCCACCACGCTTGCCGCGCAGGTTCCGACCATCGAGAGCCCGAAGGCGACAGGCCAGGGCCAGACGAGCGGCGCGGCGAAGACGAAGACCGTGCCTGGAACTCCGAACGGCTGGAGCAGGGTGTAGGCGGCGATGAAGGCGAGGTAGCCCCACCAGCCGAGGTCGAGCAAGAGGTGCTGGAGGCGCGCCGGCTCGCCGAGATCATCGAGCAGCCCGGAGTGGTGCGCCACGAGCATCAGCGCGCCGATGACGACGATGGCTCCGATGCGCGCCGCTCTCATGGGAGGCAGATTCGCAGGCGAGCGATCGGCCCGTCCAGTGCCCATCGCGGCGAGCAGGAAGAGCCCAGCCCAAGGGCGAGAGGGCGACTGGGGTGTCCTTCGCCGTGCCTCCTGCGACCAGCCCCTCGATCTCGAGTCGATGGCCCTCACGGGCTTCGCCACATCGAGGACGGCTCCTCGTGCCGTCCGGCCTGCGAGGCCGTGGGGCGAGGGGCGAGGGTCTCCAGCGACGTCACCAATGGTACCATTCGCGGTTCGCCGCAAGATTCGTGGGGCACGAGAGCGTGCGCGTCAGGTGATGTCAGAACGCCCCCGAACGCACACGCTGCCATCTCGCGCGAGCCCGAGCCTCGCGGCAGATGTAACCATTGGTGCTATTGCTGGAGACCTGGCCCTCAGGCCTTCAGTCGGGGACGCTACCGACCGGCCGAGGGGCTGGTGATGCTCGCACGGGATCCCACGACCCGAAGTCACGCTCCCGCATCAAGGCCCATTTTGAGAGACGGCCCATGCGCCTCGCCCATGGCCGACGCGTCACAAGCACGAGCCGAGGCAGGCCACCCCCAACTCCCTGGAATTGATTGGAACCCATCGGCCATGTCGGGCCCGTGTGGTACGCCCCTGCGCGTGAAGTGGATCCTCCCGCAGGACCGAGTCGACGAGCGAAGGAAGGCCCCCTCGGGCACCGTTGACGAGGCCGCCGGAACCCTCTCCAAGGCGCTCGGGTTGCATCCCGTGGCGGCTCGGGTGCTGGTGAGCCGAGGTCACGAGACGCCCGAGCTGGCGCAGCGGTTTCTCTCCGACGCCCTGACCGATCTGCCCGACCCGTTCTCGATGAAGGGGCTCAGGGCCGCCGTCGATCGCCTGGCGCTCGCGGTGATCGAGCATCACCCGGTCACGCTCTACGGCGACTACGACGTCGACGGCGTCAGCTCCACCGCGCTCCTCACGACTTTCCTCGGGCAACTCGGCCTGGTGGTGAAGACGTACATTCCGCACCGGCTGGGCGAGGGCTACGGGCTCAACCTTCCGGCCATCGAGAAGATCGCCGAGTCGGGCGCCCGACTACTGGTGACCCTCGACTGTGGCATCACTGCTCACGCGGAGATCGCCCGAGCCGGCGAGCTGGGCCTCGAGGTCATCGTCGTCGACCACCACGCGGTGCCCGAGACGATGCCGCCGGCCCTGGCAGTGCTGAACCCCCTGCAGCCAGGTTGTGACTACCCGACCAAGTGGCTCTGCGCTGGCGGCGTCACCTTCAACCTCTGCATGGGTCTGAGGAAGGTGCTTCGAGACCGGGGCTATTTCTCGGACAAGCGCGAGCCCAACCTGAAGCAGCACCTCGACCTCGTTGCGCTCGCCACGGTGGCTGACGTGGTGCCCCTCACCGGAGCCAACCGCATCTTGGTGCGCCACGGGCTCGCCGAGCTGACCGCGGGACGGCGACCGGGAGTCCGCGCGCTCAAGGCCGTCGCCGGTGTCTTCGGAGAGGTGACGGCCTCGCACGTCGGCTTTCGGCTTGGCCCCCGCATCAACGCCGCCGGCCGGCTCGACGACGCGTCCATCGGGCTTCGGTGTCTGCTCGCGACCGACGAGGCGACGGCGACCCCGCTGGCCAAGGCCCTTGACGAGGCCAACGCCGAGCGCCAGGAGATCGAGAAGGTCATCTTGAACGAGGCCGTCGAGCAGGCCGGAGCGGCCGTCGGGCGAGGCGCGAAGGGGCTCGTCCTCTGGGCACCCACCTGGCACCCGGGGGTGGTGGGCATCGTGGCGTCGCGGGTAGTGGAGCGCTTCTATCGCCCAACCATCCTGGTCGGGGTTCACGAGGGCATGGGCAAAGGCTCAGCCCGCAGCATCGAGGGCTTCCACCTGTATGACGCCATCAAGGCGTGCAGCGGCGCGCTCAAGCGGTTCGGAGGTCACAAGGCGGCCGCCGGTCTGTCCATCGACCCTGAGCGGCTCCCTGCCTTCGCGGCCGACTTCGACAAGGTCGCCTCCGCGCGCCTCACCGAAGATGATCTCGTGCCTCGCCTGCGCATCGACGCTCTGGTGTCACCCGGTGAGCTCGACGAGCAAACGTACCTGGCGCTCCGGGCGCTGGGGCCCTTCGGCATGGGCAACGCCGAGCCGCTCTTGGCCCTCGAGGGGCAGCAGGCTGCGCCGCGGGTCATCGACAACAAGAAGGAGGGTGAGCCCGGGCACCTGAAGCTCGTGCTCGAGAGTGCCCCGTCGCTCGACGCCATCGGGTTCCGCCAGGCCCCACTGCTTTCGCTCGCCCAAGGCCCGATGGATCTCGCCTTTCGGCTCCAACTCGACGAGTACCGAGGCGTCACCCGACTGGGCATCAAGCTCACCGCGCTCCGGGCGTCGACCGGGGCCTGAGCGGTGTTCAGCAGCAGCCAGGGCCCGAGCACACCGGGGCCGCCTCGGAGGTGAGCGCGTACTCCTCACCTTTGGTCTGTTTCGGGTGCCGCACCAGCATGTCGGCGCCGCAGGGGAAAGGCTTGGCGGTCTCGGGCGCGACCGGCACCAAGGGCTCGACCAGCTCGAAGTGCGAGCGGTAGGGCGCCTGGGCGTAAAGGCCGAAGGTCTTGGCGCACACCGCCACGCGCTCGCCCCGCACCAGGCGATGGCCGTCGTCGTCCCGCACCTCCGAGAACGGGCCTCGGTAGATGACGGCCTGGTGGTGATCGAAACAGGGACCCTCTTTGCCCTTGAAGGCCCTCACGGTGACGCTGCGAAATTCGATGCCCTCCACGGTGCGCCAGGGCTTGGCGTCTCGGGTGAGCAGCTCGATGCCGTAGAAGCCCGCCTCCTCGAAGGCTCGGAGGAAGGCCTGCTCGCGCATGGCGCCCGAGATGCAGCCCGTCCACAGCGCTGGGTCGGCCTGCAGGTGCCCAGGCACCTCCTCGTCGCTGACGATGTCCGAGATGACCGCGCGCCCGCCCTTCTTCAACACCCGGTGGATCTCCCGGAAGAGGGCTGCCTTGTCCGCCGACCGAACCAGGTTCAACACGCAGTCGCTCACCACGACGTCGACGCTGGCGTCCCTCACCAGAGGCTCGGTCTGCCGCAGCCGGGCCAGCTCGGCCTCGAGGTGGGCGAGCTCGCTCGAGGTGCGCACGGGGCTCCGCGCCAGCTGCGCGTCGACCTTCTCGAGATCGAGCCCGAGATCCTGAATGCGGGCCTTGAGGAAGGTGACGTTGTCGTAGCCCACTCGCTGGGCGAACACCGGGGCCGAGCGCCGCGCCAGGGCCAGCATCTCGTCATTCATGTCGACGCCGATGACACGGCCCTTCGCGCCGACGACCTGCGCCGCCAGGAAGACGCCCTTGCCACCGCCTGCGCCGAGGTCGAGCACCGTCTCTCCCTCCTCGAGCCATGGGGTCGGGTCGCCGCAGCCGTAGTCGCGCTCCAGCACCTCGGGGGGAATGGCCTCGAGGAGCTTGGGGTCGTAGCTCACGGGACAGCACAGGCCGCGGGCCCCGGTGGCGGCGTCGGCGTAGGCGCGGAGTACGGCGACCTCGGGGTCGATGGCCTCCTCCAGCAAGGTCGGGACCTCGGTCGTCGCTGAGCTGGTCACTTCGTCACTCCTTCGCCGCGCGCCCCGCGAAGGGCAGTGATGGGATGATGATCGAACGCCCGGTCCTTGACCACCAGGGTGGTGACGGGCGCGAGCGACTCTTCCTGGAGAATGAGGTCGTGCCCCAGGCACAACCCCATCTGCACCACCAGCTTCACCTGGGCCTCGTTGAGCAGCTTGGCCTGGGCGACGGGGTTGCACGTAGCGGCGAACTTTTCGGGGTGCGCCTTGGTCAGCCCGACCTTCTCGTAGTCGATGGCGCCCACCCGGCAGCAGACGAGCTCGGTGGCCAGCCCTTCAGCCTCCAGCAGGCGGCCCAGCGCCTGGGCCTCCTTGGTCATCGACACGCAGAAGGCCACGCCGATGCGGTCGAGTCCCCTGGCCTGGGCGAAGTGCACCAGCTCCTCGACCCGGTTCCTCAGCCGCCGGTCAGGGGTGAAGGGCGTGGCGTCGGCGGCCTTCATGATCTCCGCCCTCCCAGGTTCCAGGTAGGGAGACGCATCGCCCGTGAGCTCGGCGTGGGTCAGGGTCGGACACCCCTGGGGCATGCGGGAGCAATCGCCCCGGAACGACGCTGCGGTGCCGCAGGTGGCGCAGGCATACCGCTGGTGGCTCGTTGGAGGGGGCATACCTCACCTCTGAGACTTATGTTTGGGTGAAAGGTTCCCTACTCATCGGGGAGGTCCGATGAATCCGATCTGCTCTCCTCCGGCTCGAAAACTCCGTGGAACGACACGTGGAACGACAGGCTGCCGTGGCAATTCAGAACCGGTACACGGCTCTGGCCGAGACCAAGTCGAACCTCTCCTGTGGCTCGGCCGCCCGCGGGTGCCAGGCCCAGCTGGGGCAGGTGTGCATCGACCTCGGGTGCGGTCGAGGTCGAGATGCCCTGGCGCTGGCCCGTCTGGTCGGCCCAGGGGGGCACGTCTACGGAGTCGACCTCACCCCGGCGATGCTCGAGGTGGCTCGGGCCGCGGCGGCCTCCGGGGGTGTCGAGAACGTCACCTTCGTTCACTCCGCGCTCGAGGCGCTGGCGCTGCCCGATGCCGTGGCCGACTGGGTGGTGTCGAACTGCGCCCTGAACCACGCCACCGACAAGGCTCGCGTCTGGGCGGAGATCGCCCGGGTTCTCAAGCCTGGTGGGCGCTTCATCGTGAGTGACATCTTCGCGGTGGAGCCCATCGCCGAGCAGTACCGGAACGACCCCGTCGCGGTGGCCGAGTGCTGGGCTGGAGCGGAGCCTCGCGAGGCCTCCCTCGGGCACGTGGCTGGAGCTGGGCTCGTCGAGGTGGCGGTGACGGACGAGAGCGAGCCCTACGACAGGGGTCACGCGCGCCTCGCGAAATTCACACTCTCTGGTCAACGACCAATCCGTCCCTCGGGCGCGTTCGAGGGGTCACGGAACAACCACGCGACGAGGTGAACAACACATGCAATCACTCATCAAGAAGAACACGTCGGCTCCCGCTTGCTGTGCCGTGGTGGCCCAGTGCTGCGCCAAGGTTTCGAAGAACGTCGCCGGCTGCCACGACTAGTACACCGTCGGAATCGACCGGCACGTCCGGCGGCTCCATTCGAGGAGACCTTCATGGAGCTATCGAAACACAATCTCCTCACTCGGGTCGCCGGCAGTGACCGCTGGCTTCTGGTGAATCTGTTGAGCGGCCAGGCCGATCTGCTGGCCGCTTCCGACGGCGAACGACTCTCCAAGGGAGAGCTGTTCAACGAGGCCGAGCTGGCCCAGAAGGGCTACCTCGTCGAGCCAGACGAAGAGCAGCGTCGGTACCAGGCAGCCTACCAGGCGTTCCTCGCTGGGCGGGCGACCGACGAGGTGCAGCTGTTCTACGTGGCCTCGTACGCGTGCAACTTCGGCTGCTCGTACTGTTTCCAAGACGAGTACGCGCCCACGAAGGGGCATGACCCCGACGCGGTGCTCGACGCCTTCTTCAGCTACGTCGACGACACCTTCGCCACCCGGAAAAAGTACGTGACGCTCTTCGGTGGAGAGCCGCTGCTCGAGACGCCACGGAGCCGGCGCACCGTGGAGCGCATGGTGGAAGGCACCGCGGCTCGCGGGCTGGATCTCGCGGTGGTGACCAACGGCTACACCCTGGCGGGGTTCGTTCCCCTGCTGTCGAAGGGGCGCATCCGCGAGGTGCAGGTGACGCTCGACGGGACCCGCGAGGTTCATGACCGCCGGCGCGGGCTCAAGGGCGGGGGCACGACGTTCGATCGAGTGGTGGCAGGGGTCGACGCCTGTCTCGAGGCCGGGCTCCCGGTGAATCTCCGCACGGTCGTCGACAAGGAGAACATCGCCGACTTCGCTGGCCTGGCGCACTTCGCCATCGACCGGGGCTGGGCTGGCCACCCGAAGTTCAAGACCCAGCTGGGGCGCAACTACGAGCTGCACCACTGCCAGACCAACAACACCCGGCTCTACTCCCGGTTGTCGCTGTACGAGGATCTCAAGGCTCTCATCGACGCGGACCCCGAGATCCTCCGCTTCTATCGCCCCGCCTTCTCGGTGGCCCGGTTCCTCTTCGACGAGGGCCGGTTGCCCGACCCGCTGTTCGATTCGTGCCCGGCGACCAAGACCGAGTTTGCCTTCGACGCCACCGGCACCATCTACCCGTGCACCGCCAACGTGGGCGCGGCCGGCGAGGCCATCGGGAGCTTCTTTCCCACGCGCTCGCTCGATCTCGAGCGGGTCGGCGAATGGAGCCGCCGTGACGTGCAGTCGATGGAGGGCTGCCGAGGTTGTGCCAACCAGCTCGCCTGTGGTGGCGGCTGTGGGGCCGTGTCGAAGAACCAGGCAGGTCGAGTCGGCGCTCCTGATTGCAGGCCAGTGAGAGAGCTCTTGGGCCTCGGTTGCGCCGTCTACGGGCGAGACCAGCTCGGGTCGTGAATCGTCGTTGTCACATGAGGTGAGAATATGTCGGAGTTGATTCAGGAGATCGACGCGAGCGCCTTTTCCAAGGTCCTCGCGTCGGAGAAGGCCGTGGTCGTCGACTTCTATTCGAGCGAGTGCCCGCCGTGCGAGGCGCTGGCTCCCAAGTACGAGGCGCTCGCCGCCCAGTACGGCCGTGACGTCACGTTCGTGAAGGTCTTCCGCCAGGAGAACCGCGCGTTGGCCGACAGCCTCTCGGTGAGGGGCTCGCCCACGGTGCTCTTCTTTCAGGGAGGGAAAGAGGTCGGTACCCGGCTGACCGGTGGCATCAAGCGGTCGGCGCTGGTTCAAGGGTTGAACGCCCTCGTCGGGCCCACGCGTGCCCAGGCCATCACCGCCACCACCAAGCCGGTGCGTACCGAAGCCGACGTGTTGATTCTGGGAGGAGGGCCGGCGGGCATCACCGCGGGCATTTACTGCGCCCAGGCCAAGCTCAAGACCGTGATGGTCGACCTCGGGCTGGGCGGGGGGAACCTGGCCATCACCCACCAGGTGTCGAACTTCCCCGGCTTCCCCCAGCCGCAGCCTGGACACATGCTGGCCCATTACATGGTGGAGCACGCCAAGGCCGCGGGCGTGGTGCCCCGCCTCGCCGCCGAGGTGACGGGGGTGGATCTCCGCGAGAAGACCGTCGAGCTGGACGGCTTCGAGACGATCCGCGCCCAGCGCGTCATCGTCGCCACTGGCTCCTCTCCACGCCCCATCGGCGTCAAGGGCGAGCAGGAATTCAAGGGCAAGGGCATCTCGTACTGTGCCACGTGCGACGCCAAGTACTTCGAAGGCAAGCACGTCATCGTCATCGGGGGCGGGAACTCGGCCATCGAGGAGTCGCTCTTCATCGCCCGGTTCGCCGCGAAGATCACCATCGTGCACCAGTTCGGCACCCTGCAGGCCAACAAGCACGCCCAGGAGCTGGCCTTCGCCGAGAAGAAGATCGAGTTCGTCTTCGAGCACGAGCCACGGGAGTTCATCTCGAAGAGCGGCAAGGGCGTCGACGCGGTGGTGGTGGAGGATCTCAAGACCCGCACCCTCCGCACGCTGGACTGCGACGGTGTCTTCATCTTCGCCGGCATGCGGCCGAACCTCGATGGGCTCGAGGGCGTGCTGGCGCTGGACAAGTGGGGCTACGTGGTGGTCGACGAGGACATGCGCACCAGCGTGCCCGGCGTCTTCGCAGCGGGTGACGTGGTGTCGAAGCGCTACCGGCAGATGACGACCGCGGTGTCCGACGGCACCATCGCCTCGATGGCGTTGGCGAAAGACCTGGCGGCGTGACCCAGGCCCCGGGGGCGCGTCGGGTGTCGGGCGCGCACCGGGGGGCTCCGCAGCTCAGCCTCCGGGCCGCGGTGATGGGGCTCCTGCTCGGGGGCGGCCTGTGCCTGTCGAACCTCTACGTCGTCCTCAAGACGGGCTGGAGCATCGGCGTCACCATCACCGCGACGGTGGTGGCCTTCGTGGCGTTTCGAGCGCTGCGCCTTCTGGGGCTCTTCACTCGCGAGCTCTCGCCCCTGGAGAACAACGCGGTGGCGACGGTGGCCTCGGCTGGGGCGTGGATGACCGGTGGCGGCAACATGGCGGCGCTCCCTGCGCTCCTGGTGTTGACCGGCGCTCGCCCGGGTGGGTTCGCGATGTTCGCGTGGTTCGCCGTCATCGCGGCCCTGGGGGTCTTCGCGGCCATTCCCCTGAAGCGCCAGCTCATCGATCGAGAACAGCTGCCCTTTCCTCAGAGCGTCGCCACGGCCGAGACGATCCGCTCCCTGCACGTGGGCTCCGGCTCACCCACCGCGCGGCGGCTGCTCGGTGCTGGCCTGGTGGCGGCGCTCTTCACTGCGTGGCGCGAGGGGCCCGGGCGCTGGCCCCGGCCTCCCGCGCGGTTGACGCTCCCCTTCGCGCTCCACGGGCACCCGCTGGCGGCCTGGTCCCTCGGGTTCGATCTGAGCCTCGTGTTGTTGGGCGGTGGGGCGCTCATGGGGCTCCGCACCGCTTCGTCGATGCTCGTGGGTGCCGTGCTCACCTATGGGGTGCTCGCCCCGGCCTTGGTCGAGGCGGGCGCCATTCGCGCGGTGGACTTCAAGAGCATCGTCGAGCTCACCCTCTGGCCCGGAGCGGCGCTGCTGGCGAGCTCGGGCGTCGTGTCGTTCCTCCCCCAGCTGCGAGGCATCCCTCGGGGGGTGATGGATCTCCGAGGTGCCTGGGAGCGCCGCCGCCGTGACGGACGCGAGGGCGACGACGAGGCCCCGCTGTGGTGGTTCGTGGCGGGGTTCGGAGTGCTCTCGCCGATCATGGTCGGGCTGATGTGGCACCTGTTCGGCATTCCCCTGTGGGCTGGGCTCCTGGCCATTCCGCTCTCTCTCGCGGTGGGAGTGATCGCCGCGCGGGTGACGGGCGAGACCGACGTCACCCCGACCAAAGCCATGGGCCCGCTGACCCAGCTGGTGTTCGGCGTGGTGCTCCCGGCCAACCTCACCGCCAACATCATGAGCGCCAACGTCACCACTGGGGTGGGGCTGCATGCGGCGGACTTGCTCGGCGACCTCAAGACCGGTCACCTCTTGGGGGCGAGCCCGCGACAGCAGGTGTACGCCCAGCTCCTGGGCCTGCTCGTCGGGGCCTTGGTGCTGGTGCCGGCTTTCAACCTCCTCGTCCCGACGGCGGATGTGCTGGGCTCGGAGGAGTTCCCCGCGCCCTCGGTCTTGGTGTGGGCCAGCGTCTCCAGGGCGCTGACCCAGGGGCTGGAGGGGCTGTCTCCGACGGTGCGGTGGGCCATCGCCCTGGGTGGTGCGCTGGGCGTGGCGTTGCCGGTGCTGGAGACGTTCGTGCCTGCTCGCTGGCGCCGATGGATTCCGTCGCCCTCTGGGCTGGGCATTGCGATGGTGACCCCCGGCTCGTTCTCGCTGGCGATGTTCGCCGGGGCCGCGGTGGCGGCGCTCGTTCGATGGCGGTGGCCACGCTTCGGCCAGGCTGGGCTGGTGCCCATCGCCTCGGGGCTCGTGGCCGGAGAGAGCCTGATGGGCATCACCATCGTGCTCGCCCGAGCGCTCCTCGGCGCTGGGTAGGAGCGGCCGGTTCAGCCCCTCGGGCGACGGCGTCGAACCCGCAGCTGGAGCGTGACAGCGCCGTCCCGGGGCGCTACGGGTTGGCCAACTCAGACAGGGGCGGGCATGGACTCTCACGAGAAGACGAACCTGGGCCAGTTCCTCGAGGCCTCGGTCGCTCGCTTCCCCGATCGCCCCTACCTCGGCACCCGCACCCTCCCGGGGCCGCGCTACCAGGCTCGTGTGGAAGCCTGACCAGCCGCGCCACGCCGCCGTTCCCGCGGATCACCTCGTAGGGCACAACCTACGAGACAAGATGAGCAGGAGGAAGGTCGACCGCGGGCCTGAGGGCCAGCGCTGGCGTCGTGCTCGCCCCAGGGATTCGCCGATCGAGCACCGCCGAAAGCTCCGCGGGCAAGGGCGAGCGCACCGAGAGCCGCCGGTTCGTCTCGGGGTGGGTCACCTCGAGGGACGCGGCGTGGAGGAAGAAACGAGAGAGGCCCTCTTCGGGTGGGCCGTCGTACAGCGCATCGCCGACGATGGGGGCGCCAATGGCCGCGAGGTGGGCGCGAACCTGGTGCAAGACGCCAGTCACCAGGTGCACCTCCACCAGCGCGAACGGGCCTCGACGGGCCAGCACCTTGAACTCGGAGCGCGCCGGACGCCCTTCCGCCGACGTCGCCGGTCGCACGTGGTCCCCCGCGTGCGCCAAGGCGAGCTCGATGACGCCCTCGTCAGACAGGGGGCCCGACACCAGCGCCAGGTACCGCTTGTCGATCTCTCCCTCGCGGCCGAAGGCAGCCCGCATGGCCTGATGGGCCTCGCGGGTTCGAGCGGCCAGAAGAACCCCGGAGGTCTCCACATCGAGCCGGTGGCAGAGGCCTCCCTCGCGCGGATCTTCGCCCACCGTCGCCAGCTCCGGGTACCGGGCCACCAGCGCGTTGGCCACGGTGCCCGACTCGTTGGGCTTCAAGGGGTGGCAGGGGACTTTGGCCGGCTTGTCGACGAAGACCAGTGCTGCGTCCTCGTACAGCACGGTGAGGCCCAGGGAGGCGTCGGCCTGAACGCCCCGCGGGACCTCTTCGTGATCGACCTCCACCACCTGCCCGGGCTCGAGCGTGTCGCCCTTCTTGGCCCAGCGGCCGTTGACCCTGACGGCGTGGCGCTCGAAGAGGTCCTTGAGCGTGGCGCGCGAGAGCGAGAGCCGGGCGCCCACGAGGCGATCGATGCGCGCCCCAGCGTCAGAGGCTTCGATGGTCAGCACGTGCTTCATTCGATGAGGGCCTCGTACACCTCTTCGGCGGTCTGCAGGCGATCTGCCGGCTCCTTCCGAATGAGCCGGTGGGCGACCCTCGACAACACCCGGTCGCTGTCGGAGTTCAAGTAGGCGATGGGCGGCGCATCGGTCTCGAGCACCTTCTGCCACAGCTCGTAGGGCGTCTTCGCTTCGAAGGGGGGGCGGCCCGCGAGCAGCTCATAGAGGATGACGCCCAGCGAGTAGAGGTCCGTGCGGCCGTCGAGGTTCTCTCCCAGAATCTGCTCCGGAGCCATGTAGCGGAAGGTGCCCACCAGCCGCCCGTCGGCCGTCACCGCGGCATCATCCGAGATGTACTTGGCGAGCCCGAAATCCATGAGCCGCACCGTTCGGTCTTCGTCCACCATCACGTTGGAGGGCTTGAGATCTCTGTGAATGAGCCCGTAGCTGTGAATGTAGGCGAGGGCCTCGCACAGCTGGAGCATGGCGTCCTTCAGGCGGCCGACGCGCTCCGGGCGATTGAGCGTGTCGAGCTCGGCTTCGGTCAAGATGTGTGCTGGCGGCCGCGCCTCAGCCCGCGAGGGGGGCTGGAATGGGAGCGTGTCGTCGCCCGAGGTCGTGGAGTTCGTGTCAGGCTCGTCGACCAGATCGGCCAGCGCCCGCACTCGGTCAGGGCCAGTCTCCCATGCCTTGGGGCTCGAGTAGTCGTCGTCGCTGGGAGACTCTTCGCCGAAGGTCGAGAGGTTGAACACCGGGCCGTCATCGTCGTCGAGGCCCGCCTCGTCTCCCCCGTCCTTGTCTTCGGGCGCGGGTCCATGGCTGATGCGCCGGTGCAGCTCGATGGCTCGCAGGAGCGCCTGGTCGCTGGCGAGATCTTCGTCGGCCAACGAGAGGTAGTGCTGGAGCGTCAACCCATCGACCAGCTCCATCGCCAGGTAGGGGTACCCCTGGTACACGCCGGTGTCGTAGACCTTCACGACGTTGGGGTGAGAGAGCGTATGGAGCGTCTCGAATTCTCGAGCCAGGCGCCGTGCGGCCTTGGGGTCCAAGGCTGGACCGGTGGACAAGAGCTTCAGCGCGGCCACCTCTCCGGTGCGGCGATCGATGGCACGGTAGACGGTGCCGACACCTCCACTGCCAAGTGTCTCCAGCACGCGATATGGACCGATCACCTTCGGAGGCATGAACGGAGGTCGATGCTAGGAACCCACATGCCACCGGGTCAAACTCCGTGATCAAGTCACCTTCACTCTTCTGTGCTCGCCGGTGGGGAGCCTTCTCCGCCCACCCGAGGGCTCGCCGCGACCTTTAGAGCCCGAGGAGGTCATGGGCGACCAATGGTGCGGGCACCATGGCGACACCCGATGCCAGTTCCCCCTCGACGTGGCGGCCCTTTCGGGTAGGGTGCCCCGCCGGCCGTGGAGTCGTACATGGAATCGATCTCGGAATTTGAGGCTCGCGTGACCGCGCGGGTCCTCCCTCAACACGTCGGCATCATCATGGACGGCAACGGCCGTTGGGCCGAGTCGCGCTCGCTGCCCCGCCTCGAGGGCCACCGTGAAGGGAGCACCTCGGTGCAAGACGTCACCCGGTGCGGGCGGCGGCTGGGCCTCAAGGCCGTCACCTTGTACGCCTTCTCGTCGCAGAACTGGTCGCGCCCAGCCGACGAGGTCGCGGGCCTCATGGATCTCCTGCGTGAGTACCTCCTCAAGGAGCGCGCCGAGATCCTCGACAACGACATTCGCCTCAACGCCATCGGCGAGCTCGACAAGCTGCCCCGGTACGTGCGCGAGCCGCTCGAGGCCTTGAGGGCCGACTCGGCGAAGAACCGCTCGATGGTGCTGACGTTGGCGCTCTCGTACGGAGGCCGGGAAGAGCTGGTCGCGATGGCGCGGCGGGTGGCCGAGAAGGTCCACGCCGGGCAGCTCGATCCCGCCTCCGTCGGCGAGGCGACGGTCGACTCGCTCCTGTGGACCCACGGGCTCCCCCCGGTGGACCTCGTCATTCGCACCTCGGGAGAGCGACGGCTGTCCAACTTCTTGTTGTGGCAGAGCGCCTACGCCGAGCTCTTCTTCACCGAAACCTTGTGGCCCGACTTCCGTGCCCGCCAGCTCCTGGAGTGCCTGGTCGGCTTCCAGGATCGAGAGCGCCGGTTCGGTCTGACCGGGGCCCAAGTTCGGACGGCGCCCGTGGCACCCATTCGCAGGGCAGGAACGTGACCGACAAGAACCGGAACCTCGTCATCAGAATCGGTTCAGCGCTGGTCCTGTTGCCCGTCGTGCTCATGCTCCTCTACCAGGGCGGCTACTGGGCTGCCGGGCTCCTCGGCTTTGCCGCGGCAGCGTGCACCCAAGAGTACCTCTCCATCGTGCTCAAGTCGCTCTCGCCCGTCGCCTGGTTCACGGTGGCGCTTGCGGGGGTGATGCCGTTTTTGCCGGTGGTGGCCCCGAATACCTCGAGCCAGCTGGCGCTGGGGCTCATCGGGCTGGTCCTCTTCTCAGGGTGGATCTGGCACCTCTGGAAGGGGCCGCTCCCCGAGGCGCCCGTGCGCACGGCGCACCTCTTGACGGCTTTCGTCTATGGGTCCGGGGGCCTCACCGCGCTGGCGGCGCTCCGGCAGGTGGGCGATGGAGGCTGGTGGGTCGTCGCCTCGCTGGTGATCACCTGGGGCAACGACACGGCGGCGTACTTCTTCGGGCGCTTGTTCGGCAAGCACCGGCTCTACCCCGAAGTGAGCCCCAACAAGACCTGGGAGGGCTTCGCCGGGGGCATCGTGGGCTCGGTGGGGTTCCTCTTTATCCAGCGGCAGTTCTTCTTTCATTCCCTCACCGTCGTCGATTGTCTGGTGCTGGGCGGCCTGGCGAGCGTCTTGGGGCCGGCCGGCGATCTGTGCGAGTCGATGCTCAAGCGGGCTTACTCGGTGAAGGACTCGGGGCGCATCATTCCGGGCCACGGAGGCATGTTGGATCGCATCGATGCCCTCATCTTCAACGCCCCGATGGTGCTGCTGTACGTGCAGTTCGGTCGGTCGCTGCTGGTGGGCTGACGGGCGCCGCGGGCGATGATGTGAGCCCGGAGGATGAAACCCGCCTCCACGCGGGTTAACCTCGCCCTCAATGGGTGCCCTTCAGAACATCATCTATTTCGTCATCTTCCTCGGCGTGCTGGTGACGGTGCACGAGGCCGGGCACTTCCTGGCGGCCAAGTGGGCAGGCGTGAAGGTGCTGAAGTTCTCCATCGGATTTGGGCCGAAGTTGTTCGGCTTTCGCCGGGGTGAAACGGAGTACCAAATCGCCGCGCTCCCTCTGGGCGGGTTCGTCGCCATGGCGGGGCAGAACCCCGGCGAGGAGATCGACGAATCCGACGTCTCCCGGAGCTTCCTGGGGTCTCCCTGGTGGAAGCGGGTGCTCATCTTGAGCGCCGGGCCTGCGTTCAACCTGGTGTTCCCTTTCTTCGCTTTTTTCTTCGCCTTCGTTGGAGATCACCAAGCGGTCGCCTCGCGGGTCGGTTCGCTGGAGGCCGGGTACCCAGCCGCGAGCGCCGGCATGCTGCCCGGCGACGTCATCACCAAGATCGATGGCAAGGCGATCAAGGCCTTCGACGAGATTGGCCCCAGCCTCGACGGAGTGTTCGACCGGCCGGTGGCCATCACCATCGACCGCGGTGGCCACGAGCAGGTCCTCTCGGTGACCCCGAGGAAAGGCGTGAAGGCCACCCCCTCCGAGAAGCGTCAGCGAGGGTTCCTCGGCATCTCTCCGGTGACCCGGCCGGCCATCGTCGGAGTGCCCGAGGGGTCTCCCCCGGCTCTGGCGGGGCTCAAGACCTTCGACCGAATCCTCACCATCGACGGGCAGCCGATTCACGACGAGCTGGACCTCATCGCGGTGTTGAGCGCGCGGTCTGGCCGCCTCGAGGTGGTGGCCGTTCGCAGCGAGCTCAAAAACGTCGATGGGGCCTCTGTGGTGGTGCCCCGGCTGGTGACGGCGGAGCTCGACAAGCAGAGCGGGCAGGGCCTCGGAGCGCTGGGGGTCGAGTCGGCTGACCTCTACTCGTGGACGGTGCTCACCGGTTCGCCCGCGGCCAAGGCTGGCGTGAAGGCTGGCGATCGGCTCCTGGCCGTCAATGGGGCCGACATCACCTCGATGCTCACGTTGCATCAGGCGATTCAGGCCACCGAGGCGAAGACCATCGAGCTGAGCTGGCGAACCCCCGCGGGAGCCATCAAGTCGGCGGCGATCTCCCTCGCGACGGCCGACTCACTCGAGGAGTTCGACCTCGGGGTTCGTCAGCGGCAGGCCTTCTACTTGCCCGAACGGGAGGTGCTGGCCAAGGTGTCAGAGGCCTCCATGGTGCTGGTGCACATGGGCCCGCTCGACGCCGCGGCGGCCGCGGCCAAGGCCGTGCCCGAGTCAGTGCGGGCCATCGCCCTGGTGATGGGCAAGCTCTTCACTCGAGAGATTCCGCTCGACACGGTGGGAGGCCCCATTCTCTTGGCCCAGCTGGCGGCCCGGAGCGCGGAGGAGGGCTACCAGACGTTCCTCAAGACCATGGCGGTGGTGTCGGTGAACCTCGGGCTGGTGAACCTCTTGCCGATTCCCGTCCTCGACGGCTTCGGCCTGTTGACGGCCCTGTGGGAAGGCATCCGCCGCCGGCCGATCCCCGCCCGGGCGAGGGAGGTCGCGACCATCATCGGCCTGGTGGTGCTGGCGCTCCTCTTCGTGCTGGCGAACAAGAACGACATTACGAGGCTCCTGCGCTAAGCGCGTAGCGGTGCTCCTGGCGCTCGACACCTCGACCCTGTCGCTCTCCATGGCCCTCCTGGAGGGCGAGGCGGTGGTCGATCAGCTCATCGTCGGTCCTCCCCAGCGGCAGAGTGACGTGCTCCCCGGGCTCATTCAGGAGCGTCTCAAGCTGCACGGCGTCGCCCTGGAGAAGCTCCGCGGCTTCGTGGTGGGCCTCGGCCCGGGCAGCTTCACCGGGCTGCGCATCGGGTTGTCGACGCTGAAGGGGCTCGCCTACGCCTTGGAGCGACCGCTGGTGGGCGTGTCGTCGCTCGCCGCGCTGGCCCTCGAAGGGCCCCTCGAGGTCGAGCTCTTCTGCGCCGCGGTCGTCAAGCGGGGCGAGCTGTACCTGGGCCGCTACCAGCGGAGCTCCGAGCGGGTGGTGACGGCGCTGGCGCCGGAGACATCGCTCACGGTGGCTGCCTTCGCCGAGGCGCTCTCGCAGCGCCCGGCGGCGCGAGCCATCGGGCCGGCGCTCCCCGACTATCGCGCCCAGCTCTTGGCCCACGGGGTCGACCCGCGGCAGCTCCTCGACGGGCCGGTGGTGCCCTCGGCGGTGGCGCTGGCTCGACTGGCCACGGTGCCCGACCGCTACGATGCCCAGGCCCTCTTCGCCCTCGAGCCGCACTACCTCAGGGGCTCGGGCGCCGAAGAGAACCCCAAGTTTCCCCCGCTGCCCGGAGTCGAGCCCAGGGCCCGCCTCAAGGAAGACGAGCCATGACGAAGCCTACCATCGCGGTCGTTGGAGCCACTGGAGTGCTCGGTCGGCAAGTGGTGGCCGCGCTGGCCGCCAAGGACGTAGAGCCGGAGCAGCTTCGCCTCTATGCGTCCGAGCGCAGTGCCGGAGAAGAGGTGGAGTACGGCGACGAGCTGCTCCCGGTGGAGCCAGTCGGTCCCGACGCCTTTCGAGGGGTCAACACCGCGGTGTTGGCCACCCCGACCGACGTGTCGCGGAGCCTGGGTGCCCGTCTCGAGCAGAGCGGCTCCTGGGTGGTGGACTGCTCGGGAGCGTTTCGGGTCGATGCCAAGGTGCCGCTGGTGGCGCCGGGCATCAATGACGGCATCCTCGACCGGCCGTTCTCTGGGCGCATCGTCTCGCTGGCCAATCCGGCGACACTGGCCACGCTGGCTGTGCTCGAGCCGCTGCGAGAGAAGTACGGCCTCGTCCTCGCCGACGTGACGCTCCTGGGCGGCGCGGCCCTCTTCGGTGCGACGGGGGTCGAGCGGCTGTCTCGCCAGGCAGCCCAGTTGATGAACGGGAAGGACCCAGACGTCGAAGTCTTTCCTCACCGGTTGGCCTTCAACCTGATTCCCGCCATTGGCGAGGTGGAGGGGGGCCTGTCGAAGCTGGAGCGGACGCTGCTGGTCGAGGCGGCGCGCATCTTGACCGGTGCGTCGCTGCCGGCGCTCACCTGCACCAGCGTCTTGGTGCCCATTTACCACGGCATGCTCCTGGTCTTCTCGGTGCACCTCTCGCGGCCCGCCGATGCCGAGGCGGTGCGCGCGGCCCTCGGGCAGTCGTCATCGCTCAAGGTGCTCGACGAGCCAGACACCAACGTCTTCCCGATGCCCATGCTCACCGCTGACGATGCCACGGTGCACGTGGGCCGAGTGCGGGCGCTGGGCGAGCGAGTTCAGCTCGTCGCGGCTGTCGACGGAGCCCTGCGCGCTGCCGATGCGGCCGCCGAGCTGGTACTCGAGCTCGTCGAGCGCTGACAATTTGTCACCAGGGGAAGGGCGATCCTCTTGAGAATCTCAGTCATTCCGGTGGCCTGAACGTCAGATGCGGTGGAACAGGACTTGAACGAGGGGGCCAGGCATGTCTTCTAAGCTCGCAATCTGGTTCGGGGTGATGGCTTGCTCCACGGGGGCGCTCGCCCAAACGATCACGTTCGTACAAAACGGGACCGCCGCGACCAGCTTCACTTTCAAGGGCGATGGTTGCTCCTCCAACCCCATCACCCTGCAGTGGACGTACACCGGCACGGCCATCTCCCAGAACCCCATGAACCTGTGGGCGACGGCTGGCACGTGTGGAAGTGGCCCAGACGCTGGTGACCCCTCGTTCACAGCGGTGCCTTACACGGCGTGGTTCGGCACACGCTCGGGCACATTCGATGTGCCTCTTTCAACACTCCCAATTTTCAGCTCGGCCGACGGAGGCGTGAGCTGCGGGCAAACCGGAGTCACGCTGCCCGCCTACGTCTGTGCTGGCATCAGCTATCCGGTCGGGGCGACGTCCCAGACGATTCAGGCGAACTACAAGATCACCTACGACACCCAGCCCCCCGCTGTTCCTTCCTCGATCTCCTGTTCTGCGGAGGACTCGGCCCTCTCGTGCAGCTACACGAGCAACTCTGACACGGTGAAGGTCCTCGCGACTGCCAGGTCAGGTGGAGCCGACGTAGCCTCGACAGAGAGCACTCCGAATTCCTCTGGGTCCGGCTCCTTTCGCATCAAGGGCCTCACCAACGGTGTGACCTACTCAGTTGGAATCAAGGGGTATGACGCGGCGGGCAACGTCAGCGATGAGCTCGTGTCGGACCCCAGTACCCCCGTCCAAACCGAGGGTTTCTTTGGCATCCTGCGCGACGCGGGCAGCACCGAAGAGGGCAATGGGTGCGCCATCGTGCACTCTTCAGGCGAGAGCCCCAGCGACCGCGGAGGCCTGATCGGGTTCCTGGTTCCCTTGGCTGCCATTGCCCTGCTCCGGGCTCTGTCTCGGCGGAGCGCCCGATGAAGGCGACCCAGCTCTTGTGGGCGGTACTGGCGTTGAGCCCTGCGCTGGCGCTCGGTGATGAAGTCCGAGGGGCCTCGTCGCGGACCTTCTATTTCGAGGCGAAGGTCTCGCCTTACACCCCGAACATCGACTCGGGGTACTCCGCCGGTACTGGTCCCTATGCGAAGAGCTTCGGGGCCGGCTTCATGTGGTTGGGCGAAGCAGAGCTCGACTTCCAGTTCTTCCAAAAGTTCGGATCGTTGGCCATTGGGCTCTCGGCTGGCTATGCCGAGAAGTACGGCAAGGGGGTGGTTGTCGCCACCGGTCAACCCTCGTCGGAGTCGACCGCGCTCCACATCGTGCCGATCAAGGCGCTGCTGGTGTACCGATTCGATTGGCTGAACATCAAGTATGACATTCCCCTGGTGCCGTACCTCAAGGGTGGGCCCGTCATCATGCCCTGGTGGGTGACCAAGGGCCCCGACATCGAGGTGGCAGACGGGCTCAAGGCGCAGGGGTACAAGCTGGGCCTCTCCGGAACCCTCGGGTTGGCCTTCTGCCTCGACTTCCTCGACCGTCGCCTGGCGCGAGACTTCGACACCAGCATGGGAGTCAACCACAGCTACATTTTCGCCGAGGGAACCCTCCAGAACATGGTGCTGTTCGAACCGGCCAGCAACCCGAAGCCACTCAATCTCTCGAGCCTCCATGTGATGTTCGGCTTGGGCCTCGAGTTCTAAGTCGCGGTCGCGACGTCCCGGCGTCGCCAGCAACTCCGCGAGGCTCTCGGCTCACGCAATCGGGCGCAATTCCCTCGTCCCATACCCGCGAGCCACGGACCTGGCGTCGAGAGAGCGCCCTTCTCGAGTTGGGGCTATCTCCCGCTGCCCTGGGGCTTCTGGCTCTGCGAGCGAGGCGGGGGGCACCGGCGAGCACTACGAGCCCCTCAGCCGGTCGGTCGAGTGGTGCAGGGCCGGGCTCGTGGCCCCTGTGGTCACCGCGGTCTCGGGGCGAGGCGCTGGCCAGACCGCCTCTGTGTCGGTGGGCACCGGGCCCCGCGCACCTCAAGGCATGCTCGCACCGTCCTGCCCGCTCGGANNCGCTCGGAGAAAGTGGCGACCTCGCAGAGCCCATGGAACACGACCAGAGGGTGGTGAGGGGTGGCCCCTTCTTCGGGGCGACAACCAGGTTGTCGCAAATTGGCCTCTGATCGCGACAACCAAGTTGTCGGTCTCCCTCTCCTCGATGGAAGCTGCTCTTCCATTTGGCCCTCACCCCTGCGAGCCAGGGACCTCGCGTCGAGGGTCGTGCCGGTGGCGATGCGCGGGAGGATGGCTCGAGCCAGGGGTCGGGGAGGGTCGGAGGCCCCGGGCGGGTGTTCCTCACGTGCGCTCACCGAGGTCTCGGGTCGAGGGGCTGGCCAGACGGCCTCGGTCGGTGGGCCCCGCCCCAACCCTCGCCCTCAAGGCATGCTCGATGGCTCGCAGCCCGTTGGCGGGCCCCGGCCCAGTGAGCCAGCTCCAGATCCTCAGAGCAGAGTTTGCGGGAGGTGCGCGGAGCTGGACTTCTGTTGGGACAGGGTATTGATTTGTACGACTATGCCCGTCGTCTGCGCGACTCGGTTCTCCGGTGAATGGCGACGAGCAGTGGCCGCCGCGGCCGCCCTTGCCAAGCTGCGTGGTGAGCGTCTCCTCCTGGTGCACGTCGCGTCCAGCGGCGGGCTCTTCGGCGGGCCTCCCTCGCCCAATGACTCGCAGGCCCTGCTCGACGGCGAGGTGGCGCGGCTGACCGCTGAGGGCCTCACGGTGAAGGCCGACGTGCTCACTGGCAAGCTCGACGTCGCGTTGGCCAAGTACTGCGCCGACCGGGAAGCAGGGGTGCTGGTGGTCGGCGGGGGCAAGCCGGCGCCTGCGCTCCTCTCGTCGGCGCTCGACCGGTGTGCCCTGGTGGTCGATGTGCCCTTGGTAGTGGTGCGTGACGAAGGGCCCTTCGTGCGGTGGGGCCCCGATTCGCCCCTCAGGGTGATGCTGGCCTTTGATCGAACGGCCGCTTCGGCGGTGGCCCGCGACTGGCTGGTACGCCTGGCGGAGTTCGGCCCCATTCACGTCGTCGCCACGCAGATCTACGTCGCCGCGGACGAGTACCAGCAGCGGAACCAGACTCCTCCTGCGCCAGGTGAAGGCGACGCGGCGCTCGTGCGGCAACTGCAGAAGGAGCTGGCTCGGGAGCTCGGCGGGTTGCCCCCTCAGGTGACGTTGACCGCGCGAGTCGAGGCATCGGTGGGAGACGTGGCTGACCAGCTGCTCAAGGTGGCGGCCACCGAGAAGGCCGATCTGATGCTGATAGGGAACCACCGCCGTCGGGCGCTCGATCGACTCCGCAGCATATCGCACAAGCTGTTGATGCGCGCCTCGACGTCAGTGGCGTGCGTTCCCGCCACCACCCCGGTCCCTGACCTCGGCACCTGCCCTGCCTGGGACCGTCTCTTGGTGGCCAGCGATCTCACCGAGTCGGGGAGCCGCGCCATCGCCTGGGCGGCGTCGCTCTTGAGGCCGGGGCACATCCTCCATGTCGTGCACGTCTCCGAGACGGCCGTCACCCCCGAGGCCGAGGCCGCGCTCAAGAAGCGAATGATGCAGTGCCTCCCGCTCAGCTGCACCGGTCAAAGCGGTGACGTGGTGCTCCACGTGCTCCAGGGCGAGCCCAGAGAGGTGCTGAGGGCGGCGGCCGATCGCTTCGAGGTCGACGCGCTGGTCATCGGCGCGCTCGACGTGCCCGAGTTCGAGGAGGCCGACGACTTCGTCATTGCCCCACAGGTGATGGAGCAGTGGCGGTTGGTGCAGACCCTACTCGAGACGACCCACCGGCCAGTGCTCGTGACGCCACCCTTGCGCGCGTAGGGGTGTTCGACTGGCGGTCGATGATCGGCTCGTCGTCTTGGTGAGCCCGGCGAGCGAGGAAACCGCAGGTGCAGCACCCACCAGCGAGGAAGATGAGCCCCAGCGCGATGAGGGCCCAGCGGACCGTCTGGTCTCGTCTGCTGGCCGGAATGCCGCCCTGGGTGGGGCTGGCCTTCGAGGCATAGGCGGTAAAACGCCGCGCCGAGTCGGCCTCAGCCTGTGAGGGTGAGGAGTTGCCCTCGAGCAGGCTCAACGAGATTCGGCCGGGCGCTTCAGCGCTGAGGGTGGCCGGGCGCGCCGAGGGTCCTGGGCTTGGCGTGGAGCGGCGTGGGGTGAGGAGCTCTTGGCCGTGTCCGTCGAGCGCCTCTCGCAGGGCGTCGGCGAAGTCCGTGGCCGATTGCCAGCGCTGCTCGCGCTCCTTGGCGAGCCCGCGCATCACCACCTCGGCGAGCGAGCGCGACACCCGCGGTGAGAGCTCGAGCAAGGCCAGGGGGTCTTCGGTGCGCACCTTGAGCACGAGGGCCGCGTAGCTGTCGGCGTCGAACGGGAGCCGGTTGCCGAGCAGCTCATAGAGCATGGCCGCCACCGAGTAGAGGTCGGCCCGGGCGTCGACCCCTCGGGCATCGAAGAACTGCTCGGGGGCCATGTACGTGGGGGTGCCCAGGCCCACGCCGATCATGGTGAGCCCGCTGCCTTCGGTCTGAATCCTCGAGATTCCGAAGTCGAGCACCTTGGCGAAGTCGCGCTCCACGCCCAGCTCGTCGGTGCGCCTCAGGATGAAGACGTTGGCCGGCTTCATGTCGCGGTGGATGATGCCCTTCGCGTGCGTGGCCTTGAGCGCCCCGAGCACCTGGAGCGCGATGAGCCCGATGCGCATCGGGGGCAGGGGACCCTCGCGCACGGCGAGCTCCTTCAGGTCCATTCCATCGAGGTACTCGAGGGCGAGAAAGCCCTGGCCTTCGGAGGAGACCCCGGCGTCGAGCACGCCGACGATGTGCTCATCGCCCACCGCCGCGGCGGCGCGGGCTTCCCGCAGGAAGCGCTCCATCACCTGAGGGTCGGCCGAGAGCGTGCGCTTGAGCAGCTTGAGCGCGACCACGGCCTCGGTGTGCACGTGCCGAGCGCGGTACACCGTGCCGAAGCCGCCCGTGCCCAGCAGGCGCTGAACCTCGTAGCGGTCGACGCGCGACCCGATGGGCCCGGGGCGGGTCATCGGTTCACCAGTGATGAGGCAGTTCTGCGGGCGGCCAGGGTGCTCACGGCCGCAGTGCTGACAGATCATGATCGACCAGGAGCGTACACGTGCCTGGGGCTGGCACCAACGAGAGGGGAGGGCGGTTCCACTCGCTCCGCGCTGTGTCGGAGGTGACCTCGACTTCGCCGACGAACCTGCCCTCGCGCCGTGCTAACCATCGACTTCATCGCATGAGCACGCCCCCCGGGAGCCCCCAAGACCGCTCTCCCACTCCGTGGCTGGAGGTCTTCGTGGCCGCGCTCCCGGCGGCGCTCCATGCCGTCGTCCTGCTCGGCCGTCTTCACCCCGATGAGATCTTCCAGGCCCTCGAGCCGGCCCTTCAGCGAGCCTTCGGCTTCGGCGTGCAGGCGTGGGAATGGCGGGTGGGCCTGCGCAACCAGGCCGTGCCCATCTTCTTCTCGTGGTTGCTCCGGGCCGCGCACGCGGTCGGCATCGACGACGTGCTGGGGCGCAGGGTGGTGCTCGAGGTGCCCCAGTACCTGCTCCACGCCGCCATGCTCGGGGCCGTCTGGCGCCTGTCGGAGCGACGGGTCGGCGCGCGCCTGGCTCGGTGGTGCCTGTGGCTCACCGCGCTCTATGCGCCGGTCGTGTGGTTCGGCGGGCGCACCATGTCGGAGTCGTTCTCGGTGGCCTTCATCCTCTGGGGCCTGGAGCGCCTCGACGACCCCGAGGGCCGAGACGCCGCCAGTGTCTTGGGCGGTCTCCTGCTCGGCCTGGCGGTGGTGACGCGGTATGGGTCGGCAGCGGTGGTGGCACCGGCGATGCTCTGGCTCCTCGTCACCCGGCGGTTTCGCACCTTCGCCTTCGCCACGCTCGGTGGGCTGGTGATGGCGGGGCTCCTCGGCGCGCTCGACCGATTCACGTGGGGCGACTGGTTCCACTCCTTCCGCGCGTACGTCACCTTCAATGTGCTGACCGATCAAGCGGCCACCCGCTTCGGGGCTCAGCCCCCCTGGCTGTACCTGGGGCGCCTCCTCCTCGCGCCGTGGGGAGCCTTGGGCCTCTTCGCCTGGAGAACCGAGAAGACGAGCCGGGCCTGGCTCTTGTTCGTCGCGGGCCTGGGGTACTTCCTCGCCATCAGCGCCACGCCTCACAAGGAGGATCGCTTCATCTACCCGACCCTGGCGCTGCTTTCAGTGGCTGGCACTCCGGCCTTCGTGGCCTTCGTCGCGCGGCGCTGGGAGGCGCGGGCGGTCAAAGGGCTCCTCGCAGCCGCCGTCCTCGCCGGGCTCGCCTTCTTCGTGTTTCCCAGCCCGTGGGACCCTGATCGCAAGGAGCAGTTCCAGCTCGAGGTGGTGGCCAGCCGCTTCGCCACCGGCCTGGTCATGCTCAACGAGGGCATCTGGGGCACCGGAGGCTTCTTCTTCTTGGGCCGCAACATTCCCTGGTGCCAATGCGACTTTCCGACCGAGCAGTGCTTCGTCGAGGCCATGCGCGACCCGAGAGTGAACCGGGGCATCTACTGGTCGAGTGGGAATGAGCCCGAGCGCGACCGCATCGCCCACCACGCCTTCGAGCAGGCCGGCTTCCGCCTCTCGGAGGTGCGCGGCCACGGTCAACTGTTCGAGAGAAACTCAAAGCCCCCGGCACCGTGAAGGTACCAGGGGCTCGAAAATGACGGCCAGGACACACGCGAAGTAACGCTACCGTTGCTTCCTTCCGGACCTGGCGGGGTTCACGGCCCCGCGTTGCCCTGACCATAAAATCTTGAAGCTGCTCCCTACCAAGCTCGCCAGAGAGAAGCGAGCGGAGAGGGTGGGATTCGAACCCACGAGGCCCTTTCGGACCCACACGCTTTCCAGGCGTGCGCCTTCAGCCACTCGGCCACCTCTCCATTCTGCGCCAACGGAGAGAGTAGGATTCGAACCTACGATACCGTTCCCGGTATGCCTGATTTCGAGTCAGGTGCCTTCGACCACTCGGCCATCTCTCCACGACCTATTCACTTGTCTGCCCGCCGGGACCGAAGCGATTGGAAGAAGCCTTTGAGCAGTGCGCTGCTTTCCTCTGCCAGCACTCCCGAGGTGACTGGCACACGGTGGTTGTGTCGCGGCTCAGCGAGGAGATCATAGAGCGAACCGGCTGCTCCTGCCTTGGGATCTTCCGCTGCGAACACCACCCGCTCCACCCGCCCTTGAACCATAGCCCCCGCGCACATCGCGCACGGCTCCAACGTCACGTACACCGTCACTTTGGAAAGCCGCCACACCCCCAGCACCTGGGCTGCCTCGCGCATGGCGAGCAGCTCGGCGTGGGCGAAGGGGTCTCGGTCGATCTCTCGCCGGTTGTGCCCTCGCCCCACCACCACCCCGTCCTTCACCGCGACTGCTCCCACTGGCACTTCACCCAGCGCAGCGGCTTGGGCCGCCAACGCCAACGCCTCCCGCATGAACCTCTCGTCGACGTCAAGCACCGGTAACGTGCGCTCCCTGGAGGATTCGAACCTCCGGCCTTTGGATTCGTAGTCCAACGCTCTATCCAGCTGAGCTAAGGGAGCTTTTAACCGCGGTGCGGAGAGAGAGGGATTCGAACCCTCGATACCCTTACGAGTATACAGGTTTAGCAAACCTGCGCCTTCAGCCTCTCGGCCATCTCTCCACGAAGAAATTCTCAACTTCCTGTCAAAGAACAACGCCTACGGAGCAGGTAGGATTCGAACCTACGAATGCCGTTAAGCATCTGCGGTTTTCAAGACCGCCGCCTTCAGCCACTCGGCCACTGCTCCTGGACTCCACGTGACCGACGCCCCCGACCCCCGAGAGGCGCCTGCGGATACTTCACCTCACCACTGACTGCAACCACGTTTTTACGGCAGAGGCACTGACGTCACACCCGGACGATCTCCGACAGGCCCCCCATGTACGGCCGCAACACCTCGGGAATCGCGACCGAGCCGTCCTCCCGCTGGTAGTTCTCCATGATGGCCACCACGGTTCGCCCCACCGCCAGCCCTGAGCCGTTCAAGGTATGCACGAGCTGGGGCTTGTCTTTGGGGTTGGCGCGGAAGCGGATCTTCGCTCGCCGAGCCTGGAAGTCGCCGAAGCACGAGCAGCTCGAGATCTCGCGGTAGGCGTCCTGACCGGGCAGCCACACCTCGATGTCATAGGTCTTCTGCGACGAGAAGCCCATGTCTCCGGTGCACAGCAGCGTGACCCGGTGGTGGAGCCCCAACTTCTCGAGGATCGACGCGGCGTCCTGGGTCAGCTCCTCGAGCTCAGCCAAGGCCGTGTCAGGCCGCGTGAAGCGCACCAGTTCGACCTTGTGGAACTGGTGCATGCGAATGAGCCCGCGGGTGTCCTTGCCGGCCGAGCCCGCCTCCGAGCGGAAGCAGGGCGAGAAGGCGCAGTACTTGACCGGGAGCGGCCCTTCGAGGATTTCGTCGGCGTGGTAGTTGGTGACCGGCACCTCGGCGGTGGGAATGAGGAACAGCTCTCGCTCTCCCGAGGTCTTGAAGGCATCGGCCTCGAACTTGGGGAGCTGCCCGGTGCCCGTCATGGCCGCTCGGGTCACCAGGTACGGTGGCAAGAGCTCGACGTAGCCTCGTCGCCGGTGCTCGTCGATCATGAACGACACCAGCGCGCGCTCGAGCTGAGCCAAGGCCCCCTTCGAGAAGCCGAACCGGGTGCCCGACACCTTCACGGCGCGCTCGAAGTCGAGCAACCCCAGCTTCTCGCCCAATTCGAAGTGCTGCCGGGGCGTGAAGAGGAAGCTGGGCTTGTCACCCCACTGGCGCTGCACCACGTTTCCCGTCTCGTCGGGGCCCACCGGCACCGAGTCATGGGGCACGTTGGGCACCATCATCATCATCTGTGACAGCTCGTCCTCCACGCCCTTGAGTCGCCCCTCCTGGTCCTTGATGGCCTGGTTGAGCGTCTTCACCATCGCCCCGAGCGCCTCGCGCTTCGAGATGTCGAGCTTGATCTCCTGGCTGGCCTTGTTCTTTTGCGCCTGGTTCGACTCGAGCTCGACGTAGAGCCGCTTGCGCTCCTCGAAGAGCTGCTTGAAGCGGGTGAGATCCAACGCCCCACCGCGGGCGGCCAGCCGACTCACCACCGAGTCGAAGTTCTTCGCGACGTCCTTGAGATCCAGCACGTGTCCCGGGGCCTTCCTTTGGAACGGAGTGTTACTTCGTTGTCTACTGGGTGAGGAAGTAGATCTCGTCGTCGAGCTGCTTCTTGTCTTCGGCTTGTGGCCGGAGCCCCAGGTACCGCTTGAACGCCTGGGCGGCGTCGCTCTTCTTTCCCTGGCCCTTGTAGAGCCAGCCGAGCCGGCGCCAGGCATCGGCCGCGTTGGGGTCGTTCTCCACCGCTCGAGTGTAGCTCTCGATGGCCTTCTTGAGCTGGTGCTTCTCTTCCCATGCCAGACCGAGCTGCGAATACACCCCGGTGAGCTCGGGGTCGCTTCGGAGCGCCTTGGTGTAGCTGGCGATGGCGCCGTCCCAGTCGTCGAGCTTCATCTGCACGTCGCCGATGGCCACCTGCACGGCGTTGCGGCTGGGGTCGCTCGCCAGGGCCTTCTGGTAGTTCTTCACCGCCTTCTGGAGATCGTTGCGCTCGAAGTAGGCCTGCCCGAGCGCCTCGAGGGCATCGGCGTACCCCTCGTCGAGCTCCAGGGCCCGCTTCCACTCGGCCAGGGCGTCATCACCCTTGCGCGCGTCCTTGAGGATCCGCCCCATCCAGTAGTGGTAGGGAGGACTCTTCGGGTTGAACTCGAGGGCGCGCTTCATCGCCTCCAAGGCCTGGCTGTAGTGCCGCTCGGCGAGCTCGACCCGGGCCAGGTAGAAGTTGCCGTCGGGGTGCCCTGGCTCGACCGCGAGCGCGGCGGCCAGCGCCTCGCGGGCCTTCTTGAAGTCGCCCTGGTCGACCTCGACACCCGCGAGGGTCACCCTCAGCTGCAGGTTCGAGGCGTCGTTCTGCTGCGCTTCCTCCAACGTCGCCACTGCCTCGTCGAGGCGCCCGAGCTTCCACAACACGAGGCCCCGCTGCAGCTTGCCCCCGGGGATGTGGGCGTCGATTTCGAGCGCCCGCTCGACCTGGGCCGCGGCGACGTCGAGCTTGCCGCGCTCCAGCGACACCCTCGAGAGCCCGAGGTAGGCCTCGGCCGAGGCCTGGTCGAGCTCCACCGCCGCCTTGAGCTCGGTCTCGGCGCGATCGAGATCTCGCTCGTGGAAGGCCAGCTCGCCCATGCCGACCCTCAGGGAGGCGTTCTGCGGGGCTTGCTCCAGGCCTGCCTCGAGCTCGGGCTTGGCTTCGGGGAACCGGCGGAAGCGCATGTAGAGCCGCGCCAGATAGAGGTACGCGTCAGCGTTCTTCGGGTCAGCCGCGATGGCTCGGCGGTACGAAGCCTCAGCCTCCTTGGGGTTGTCGAGGGCATCGGCCACGCGGCCCGAGAGGTAGGCCAGCTTGGCATTGCCGGGGAAGCGGCTGGTGGCGCTCTGCACGGCCTTCTGCGCTTCGTCCAGGCGTCCCACGGCGATGAGGGCCGACAGGTAGCTCTCGGCGTACTCGAAGCTCTCGGGGTTGGCCGTGGAGGCCTTCTTCAAGAGAGGGACGGCGTGCTCGAGGTCGTGGAGCTGGAGGTACAGGCGCCCCAGCCGGGCCTGAGTGAAGCCGTTGCTGGCGTCGGCCTTGAGGGCTGCCTCGAGGAGCGTGACCGCGTCGGTGAGCTTGCCCGCGATCGCGAGCGTCTCGGCCTGAAGCGCCAGGGCCTGAGAGGCCTCGGAAGGCGCGAGGGTCGCCTTGGCCTTCTCGGTCAGCACCGTGTCGAGCAACGCCGCGCCCTTGGTGGCGTCTCGCCGCCCGAGGATCTCGATTTCGGCCAGCTCGATGGCCGAGGCGAGGTGAGCACCATCGGCTTCGAGCGCCTGGGAAAACTGCGCCGCGGCCAGGTCGGGCTCGTTCTGGGCCTTGTGGAGGAGCCCCAGCGCGTGGTGGGCGCGGGCCGCTGTGGGGCTCTTCTTGAGAATCAGCTCGTACTCGCCTTTGGCCTGGGCCGGCTGCTTCTTCTGGAGGTACGCCTCGGCTCGCAAGAACATGCACTCTTGATCGTCTGCATTCCGGGCCAGGGCGTCGCCGATGAAGGCGAGCGCCTCGTCGGGCGAGTTGCGAGTCAGCGCGTCAGAGGCGAAGGCCTTGAGCACCTCGAGGTGCTTTTCGCCGAGGAGCTTGATGTTGGGCAGCTCCTCGCGAGCCCGGGCGAGGTCTTGGTCTGACGCCTTGCCGTACGTGCGCTTCAGCCTGAAGACCGCCTGCGACCAGACGGCTCGAGCCTCGGGGAACTCTTTGATGGCCAGGGCCTGGGCGGCCGATTCCTTGGCCGTGGTGAGGCCCTTCCAGGTGTCGGCAGCGAGGCCCTTTCGCGCGGTGTCCAGGTAGCCGGCCTCCCGGGTGTCGGCCCGCACCTTGGCGGGGAAGAGGAGCTTGAGGCCGAAGTAGCCGTAGGGCGTGGTGAGCCCCACGGAGGCGCCAGCCGCGAGGACCAGGAAGGCCGCGAGCCCGGCGGCGATGTACGGGAGCCGCTTCTTGAAGGGGACGGGCTCCTTGCTCTGCACCACCGCCACCGCGGCCATGCGGCCTTCGTAGAGCTGCTTGAGCCGCTCCATCGAGGGCCCGCGGGCCTTGTCGTCCGCGACCGGCACCGGCGTGGGAGTGCTCGCGTGAGAGGGGCCCTCCATCAGCCGGGCGATGACCGGCTGAAACGCTGGCTCGGAGCCCACTGGCTGCCAGGTCTCGGCGTCGGGCGACACCTCTTCGTTGCCGAGCAGCTGGCCGTCTTCCAGCATCTTGACGATGACCGCTTCTTCGAAGGGGCCGAACACCTTGCCGCTGCGCCGCTTGACGTGAAAGCGCCGCACGCCCGAGGGCTGAGCCGGGTGGACCCCTGCCTCCTTGGCCGTCTCGTCGATGAAGGACAGCATCTCGAGGCCATCGACAGGGCCGGCCGCCGTCGCCGCCGCGGGAATGGGCTTGCTCAGATCGGCCTCGAAATCGTCGGGGCCCGCCGCTGAACCCTGGGTCGGGTCAAACTCGAGGTCTTGGCCGCCGCCTCCACCCGAGAGGTCGACTTCTCCGAAGCCCATGGGCGAGTCGTCGAAGCTCGGCTCCTGATGGGGCTCCGCGGCCGGAGGCTCGGGCTGTTCGTGTGGAATGGAGAAGTCGAAGGCCTGGGCAGCCGGTTCGCTGGGCGCCGGCGAGAAGTCGAAGGCCGCCGGGGCCTCGGCGGCTGGCGGCGACTCACGTGGTCGAGGAGCGTCGGCGTCGCTCGCCGGCGGCAGGTCGAAGTCGAACGCCGGGGAAGGTGGGAGCGTGAAGGACTGCGAGGGCGACGAGATGTCGAACTCCAGCCCATCGGAGAAAGGATCGAGGCGCTCACCGGAGGGCGAGCTGGGCTCCTGACCGTCGGTGGGCAGCGCGGCGCCAGGGAGCGGGACCGTCTTGGAGCGCTGGCCAGAGGGCGAGCTGCGATGGGGGAGCGCGGGCTCTTCGAAGTCGGTGGGCAG
>PMBV01000094.1:0-51807 GCA_003153055.1 Myxococcales bacterium | reverse complement strand
AGCGGAACCGTCTTGGAGCGCTGGCCAGAGGGCGAGCTGCGATAGGGGGCGGGCTCCTCGAAGTCGGAGGCAAGCGCGGCGCCAGGGAGCGGGACCGTCTTGGATCGCTGGCCAGAGGGCGAACTCCGAAATGGAGCGTGCACCTCGTCAGCCGGGCTGCCTGGGAGCGGGACTGGCTTGCTCGCCGCTCGAGGGGGCGGTGTTTCGTCGAAGGAGGCGCCCGGCAGCGGGATGCTGCTTGTCTGCTGGGTGGCCCCGGACCGCGCCTCTGGCTGACTTGCCCCAGGGAGCGGCACCGCGGCCGTGCGGGCGCGGTCGGCACTCGCGGCCCGAGGGAGCGGCGCGCTGGAGGTGGCCGGGGCGATCACAGTTCGCTCGTCGGCTCGGCCTGCTGCTCCGGGGAGCGGCACGGCGCCGGCCGGACCGACTCGAGTGCGCTCGTCGAGCGACCCTCCAGGCAAGGGCACCAGGGCGGTCCCCGCGGCTCCCGGCAACGGCACGGTCGCGGTGCGCGAAGACGGACTGGCGAGGGGCGCCGAGCTCCCCGGCTTCACCGGAAAGATGTTCTGGCAAGTTGGACACTTGATTCGTGCCCCGGAGGCCGGGATCTTCTTGTCGTCGATGTTGAGGGTCGAGCGACACGACGGACAGGAGACCTTCATGGGGCACCTTCGACCGGAGAAGCCACGTGAGCGAACCTAACCCAATCGCGCCCATGAGACACCACTTTGGCGTGTTGTTCAGAGGGGTTGCGACAAACGCGCTCAGTCCGTGACGCGTCGAGCAGACCATGCTACGTGCGCGACGCTCCATGGAACCGGCAGCGCCGCACATCTCCATTGTCATTCCCGTCTACAACGAAGAGTCCATCGTCGAGCAGGCCGGTACCGAGCTCGCCAGTGGGCTCGAGGCACGGGGTTGGGACTACGAGATCATCTTCGCCGAGAACGGCTCGAGGGATCGAACCCAAGAGATCCTCGCGGCGATGTGCTCGAAGAACCCCCACCTGAGCTGGTTCCACTCCGAGACGCCCAACTACGGGGCCGCGCTCAAGTCGGGTATCCAGCGCGCTCGGGGAGAGCTGGTCGTGTGCGACGAGATCGACCTGTGCGATCTCTCCTTCTACGACTCCGCCATTCCCCCGCTCGAGGCTCACGAAGCTGACCTCATCGTCGGCTCGAAGGCGGCCCGCGGCGCGTCGGACCGTCGGCCGATCATTCGCCGGGTGGCCACTCGGCTCCACAACGGCCTGTTGCGGGTGACCCTCGGGTTCAAAGGCACCGACACCCACGGGCTCAAGGCCTTCAGGCGCGAGCGCCTGGTCCCGGTCATCGCGCGGTGCGTGGTCGACATGGACGTGTTCGCCTCCGAGTTCGTGGTGCGCGCCTGGCGGGAGGGCCTCGAGGTGCGTGAGATTCCCATTCAGCTCCAGGAGAAGCGGCAACCGTCGATTCACCTGTTCAGGCGAGTCCCCAACGTGCTCAAGAACGTGGCGCGCTTGGTGTACGTGATTCGCGTGCGCGGCGCGTGACGTGGAGCCTCTGGCGTCCATCTCCGTCGATCTCGACCCGCTCAAGCACTACTGTCGAATCCACGGGCTGCCCGACTCCGTCTTGAGCGACGGTGCCAACGAGCTGGTGGCTACCAAGGCCATTCCCCGCTTCCTCGAGCTGCTCAAGCCCTCCGCCGCGCCGGCCACCTTCTTCGTGGTGGGCGAGGAGCTGGGCTCCCCCTCCCTGACCGCCGCGCTCCAGCTCGCGCACGCCCAGGGCATCGAGTTGGCGAACCACAGCTACGCCCACGACTACGGCCTGTCGCGCTCGTCGTTCGAGGCGATTGGCGATGATCTCGAGCGCGCCGAGAAGGCCATCACGGCGTGCTGCGGGCAGCGCCCGGTTGGTTTCCGGGCCCCGGGCTACACGCTCTCGAGCGCCCTCCTGCGCGCGCTGGTCGCGAGGGGGTATGCCTACGACTCATCGACCTACCCGGCCGCGCCCTACTACCTTGCCAAGGCGGCGGTGATGGGGGCCCTGAGTCTCCTCGGGCGACCGTCTCGCGCGGTGCTCGATTCTCCCAAGGTGCTGCTCGCCCCCGTGGTCCCCTACCGGCCGTCGGTCGAGGCTCCCTATGAGCGCGGCGACGCTCCGCTGGTCGAGCTGCCGTTGGCGGTGGCACCATTGAGCCGGGTTCCCTTCATCGGCACTTTCGCCACCACCATGCCTTGGGCCCTGGTGGAGTCGACCTTCAAGAGCCTCAAGCGAGCGCAGCACTTCAACTTCGAGCTCCACGCGGTCGACGTCCTCGATGAGAGCGACGGCCTCCCCCCGGCGTTGGCCCGTCAGCAGCGAGACCTCAAGGTTCCGGTGCGGGTGAAGATGCAACGCCTCGCCGAGCTCTTCGCCTGGCTGGGGGCCGAGCGGAGCGTCGTCACCATCGCCGAGGCAGCGGTGCGCTTCGCCCCACTCGTGTAGGCCACTCGTGTAGGGTCAAGGACCCGATGCCTGAAGTGCTCGGCCGGTATCGACTGATGAAGCTGCTGTCGACTGGCGGCATGGGGGAGGTGTTCCTCGCTCGCCAGGAGGGCCCGGCCGGTTTCGCCAAGACAGTGGTGGTCAAGCGGGTCTTGCGGCACCTGGCGAAGGATCAAGGCTTCATCGACCTGTTCCTCAACGAGGCCCAGCTGGCGGCCCAACTCCAGCACCCGAACATCGCCCAGGTCTTCGGCCTCGAGCGCGAGGGCGAGGCTTGGTTCATGGCCATGGAGTACGTGCACGGCCGCTCGGTGCGCGACGTGCTCGACATGGCTCGCAACCGCAGCCGAGGCCTCATGGTGCCCCCAGCGGTGGCGGCCCGGCTCGCGTCGCAGGCGCTCCAGGGTCTCGACTACGCCCACCACCTGACCGACTCGAGGGGCAGGCCGTTGGGTATCCTCCACCGTGACGTGACGCCCGAGAACCTGCTCGTGTCCTTCTCGGGGCTGGTCAAGCTGGTCGACTTTGGCATCGCCCGGGCCATGACCGGCGCCGTCACCCGGGTGGGCCGGCCCAAGGGCAAGGTGGGCTACATGGCTCCCGAGCTGACCGCGAGCGGCTCTCGTGTCGACGGGCGGGCCGATCTCTACGGAGTCGGCGTGGTGTTGTACGAGATGCTGAGGCTCACCCGGCCCGCCAACGTGCCCAGCACCACCAGTGACGCGGTGGCCAGTGAGCGCAAGCCCTACCGGCGCGATCCGGCAGTGCCGGCGGGGCTCAACGACATCCTGGTGAAGGCCATGGCGCCCGCGCCCAAAGACCGCTTCGCCTCCGCCGGAGCGATGAGCGATGCCCTGGAGTCGTGGCTCACGGCGCAGGGGCAGACCGTGCTGTCCAGCGATGTGGTCGCCTTCCTCGAGACCTTGTACGGGAGGAGCGTCATCGAGGCCAACCCGGCCGTACTCCCCCTGGCTCCTTCTGACCAGCCGTCGAGCAGCGTGGTGGCGCTCGGGGGCACCCAACCGCTGAGCGCCCTCTCCGCGGCCGTGTTCGCCCCCTCCCTCTCGGGGCTGCCCGTGGTGCACAGCCCTCCGCCCGCGGCTCCCCGGCGTTGGTCCCTGAGGTCTGGGCTGTTGATCGGCGCTGGCGTGGTGGCCGTGACGTCGCTCGGGGTCGGGTTCGCGCTCTGGCACCCTGCCGCGGGGCCCCGGGCCACCGTGGCTGCCCCCGGGCCCAACTCACCTCGGCCTGAGAACCTGGCTGACGCAGGGACTCCCGCGCTGGCGACCGATGCTGACGCGGGGGCCGAGGTCGAAGAGCGGCTCGCGGAGGCCGGGGGCGAGGCGGAGCTCGGTGACGAGGAGCCCACGGACGCCGGCTTGGGCCCCGATCGCCGACCCTTCGAGGCTTCATCGAAGACGAGCCGTCAGCGGCACAAGAAGGCGCGGCCCGGGAAGGTCATCATCAAGGTGATGGCTGGTGCCGAGGTCTTCTACGCGGGCAAGAGCCTCGGCGTGACACCCCTCGATCCGGTGGAGGTCCCCGCCGGGACCGCCGTCTTCGTGGTGCGGCTCCGAAAGCTCGGGGTGACTCGCAGGGTGCTGGTGCGAGTCCCCAGCGGTGGGGTGGTGGTCCTGCGGGCGGACCTCGGTCCCCGGTAGGGCTCACTCCTCTTCGCTGCGGTTCCCTTCGTCTTTCCTCTTCTTCTTCTTGGTCGGCGGGGGACGCTGGGTGCCGGCGTCTCTCGACTCGTGGCCCTGAAGGACGACCGGCGGGAGCGCCGGGGGAGGCGCGAGGTTCAAGAGGGTGGCGAGCAGGAAGCCAGTCATGTCTCGAAGACGGAAGGTGAGGCGCGATGATTCACCGCGCGGTTGTGGCATAGAAGCGTACCATGAATCGGTGGACGGTCCTGGTGGTGACGCCGAGCCGGGTCTGGCCCGTTGAGCTGTCGAGCCATCGTCCATCGGTGGTGGGGTGCGGCCGAGGGGTGGCCATCGACCTGGGAGCCGAGGTCGCCGAGCGACACTTCTCGCTCTCGGTGCGCGACGAGGCGGTGCTCCTCGAGGTGACTGCCGGGGCTCGGGAGGTCGTCGTCAACGACGTGCCGATCGCCGGGCGGTCGACCCTGAGGGCTGGTGACGAGGTGCGCGTGGGCAGCGCTCGGCTGGTGCTCAGCGGGGTGCCGACACGGCCTCCCACGCGGCCCCGGCTGGCCTCCTTCGAGGAGGTGATGAGCCGTCTGTCGACCGAGGTGGCCCGAGGCGGGCCGGGCCGACCGGTCAGCGTGGTCGCGGTGGCGCCCCCGTCGCTCAACGTCGCCGCCCGGGCTGCCCTCACCCGGCGGGTGGTAGAGGAGGTCGCCCGGCTGGGGGTCGTCGCCGTGTGGGGGGAGCTCGCTGCCGACGTGCTGGTGGCCATCATCCTCGACGCCGGGGCTGACCGCCTGGCCCAGCTCTTCGCGCTCCTCCCTGGGTTGGCGGGCCCTCGCGCCCGCGTCGCCACCGCGGTCTCGACGGAGCATGGGCTCGACGCCGAGGCGCTCGTGGGGGCTCTGTGGGCGGGTCTGCTTGGCCCGACGGTGGACGAGCTCGAGCCCGTGGTGGAGGACCCGGTGATGGTTCGCCTCATGGGGGTGATGGAGGGGCTCGCCGAGACCGCGTCTTCGGTGTGCGTGGTGGGTCCCCCGGGCAGCGGGCGGCGCACCTTGCTCAGGCGCCTCCTGTCGGCCGCCGGGCGCACCGCCGTGGAGGTGCCCGGGTTTGACCCCCCCCAGGTGGAGCGAGCGCTCCGCCGGGTCGAGGGCTGGGTCGTGGTGCACGAGGCCGACGCCTCGGCCGAGGTGCTGCGGTCGCGGCCACGGGGTCGGGTGCTGGCGACCAGCCGAGCGCCGGTGCCTGGCTTCGAGGCGGTGGTGCCGGTGCCTCCGCTGCGGGCACGCCCCGGTGACATCCCTGCCTTGGCCGAGGCGTTCCTCGCTCGTGCCCGCGGCGCCCTCGCTCGCCCGCGGCTTCACCTCGGCCCCGACGCCCGGGCCCTGTTGTCGGCGTGGACCTGGCCGGGCGATGTTCGCGAGCTCAAGAACATGATGCTGCGGGCCGCCCGCGCGGCGGTCCGCGACGAGGTAGGGCGCGATTCGCTGCCCAGCTGGCTGGCGACGTCCTCTGGAGCGGAGGATCTCCGTGGCGCCATGAAGGCCGCGGAGCGCGAGCTGTTGCTCGAGGCCCTGGCCCGAACTCGGTGGAACGTCACCGCCGCGGCCAGTCGTCTCGGGGTGCCGCGGCGCACGGTGGTGTACCGAATGGGCAAGCTCGGCCTCAAGCGGCCGGCCCGCTGATGGGCCCCTCTCGCCCCGGACGCGCTAAACTCGGGCCCTCATGACACCTGAACTCGCGACGCTCCTCGTCTCGTGCCCCGACCGGCCTGGCATCGTCGCCGGCCTGGCGCAGTTGCTGTACGGGCACGGGTGCAACATCGTCGACGCCGACCAGCACAGCGACACCGAGGCGGGCCAGTTCTTCCAGCGCATTCGCGTCGACCTCGCCGAGCTGAAGACCGATCGACACACGCTCGAGAGCGGCATCAAGGAGGTGGCCGAGCGCTTCCATATGCAGTCGCGGCTCCTGTATTCCAAGCGGCCCAAGCGCATGGCGGTGTTCGTCTCGAAGTTCGACCACTGCCTGTACGACTTGCTCCTGCGCCACAAGAGCGGCGAGCTCTCGTGCGAGATTCCCCTGGTGGTGTCGAACCACCCGGACCTCGAGTCGGTGGCGGCCCAGTTCGGCATCGAGTTCGTGGTCTCGCACAAGACCGCCGCGACCCGGGACGAGGCCGAGAAGCGCGAGCTGGCGATGCTGGCCGAGCGGCACATCGACCTCGTCGTCCTCGCTCGCTACATGCAGATCATCGGAGCCCCCTTCACTCGGGCGTACGAGGGGCGGCTCATCAACATTCACCACTCCTTCCTCCCGGCCTTCGTCGGCGGCAAGCCCTACCACCAGGCCCACCAGCGGGGCGTGAAGCTCATCGGCGCCACCGCGCACTACGCCACCGAGACCCTCGACGAGGGGCCGATCATCGATCAAGACGTCATTCGCTGCTCCCACCGAGACGCGGTGGAGGACCTGGTTCGCAAGGGGCGCGACCTCGAGAAGACCGTGCTGGCGCGGGCCGTGCGGGCGCACCTCGACGACCGCGTGCTGGTGTACTCGGGGAAGACCGTCGTCTTCGACTGACCCGTGGGAGCTACGGCCGCTCGCGCCGACTGGCCACCGCGAACAGGTTCATGCCCACCGGGAGCGGGAGCCGAGCCTCGACCCTGGCCAGGGCCGGCGCGACGGCGTCGAACAGCTTGAGCTGGAGCGGCGGCAAGGACCGCTTGCCGAGCACGCGCCCGTTCACCACCCATCCGGGGATGCCCAGGAGGTTCATCCACCTGAGGTGGGCGAGCTCGAACCCGTTGCCTTCCAGGGCCGCCGTGAGCGACGACGGGAGGTAGCGCCGGTAGTGGCCCACGGCCTGGTCGAGGGACCCGAACAGTGCCGGCAGTGCCGGGACGTAGATGAGGAGGCGACCCTTGGGCGGGAGGATCTTCGCGAAGGTCTGCACCGCGGCGCCGTCGTCCTCGATGTGCTCGAGCACGTTGGACAAGACGATGGTGTCGAACCGGCGGGCGGCCAGGGCTTGCCAATCGGCCAGATTCACGTCGGTCTGCAAGGGCTCGATGTTCGCCTGGTTGCGGAACCGGTTCTTGAGCCGCTCGATGTAGGGCGCCTCGACCTCGAGGGCGGTGACCAGCTCCCTCCCCTGGGCGAGGTGAGCGGTGATGGTGCCGATGCCGGCGCCGACCTCGAGAATTCGCTGGCCGGCCCAGGGCTCGAAGGTCTTCGCCAGCCAGGCGTTGTAGTTGGGGGCAGCCGCTTCGAGGGCCCGCAAGGTCTCGTGGCCGTCGCCTTCGGTGGGGGGCGGCGCCTTGGCCAGGCTGGCCCAGGTGGCGAGCAGCCGAGCCCGCTCAGCCGGTGGGCGCCCCCGCTCCCTGGACACCGGGGCCTCGCCGAAGCGGTAGAGGCCCCCGCGCAAGGCGAGCAGGGCTTCGGGGTCGCTCGAGGCTCCGAGCTCGACCGCGGCCTTGAGCGGTCCCACGCGAAAGGCGCGGCCCACGCTGGCCGCATCGGTGGCGATGGGGCCCAGGCTCAGCCTCGCCAGCAGGTTGACGGCCCGATCCAAGGGGGGCACGCGCCGCCGGTGGGCGAGGGCGGCGTCGAGGCGATCGGCCCGGAGGGGCTCGACGAGGGCTTCGAGCTCGGCCGCGTCGGGCGGCGGGTCGACCAGCAGCAGCTCGGCCCTGGTGTGCTCGAGGACCGCGCGCATGGCCAGAGCCCAGTCGCCGGGCACCTGCCGGGCGCCGTGGTGCGCGAAGCCGGCGGTGAACAGCTCGTCGGCGCGGAGCGGACCCTGGGGCGGAGCGAAGTGGAGGGCGGCCGTGCGCATTTCTTGGGAGGCTCTACACGGCGATGGCGATGGCCACCACGCGTTTTCGCTTGCCCCGGGCAGAGGCTGGTCGGCATATCGGCCCTGTCATGGCCACCTCGTTCCTCGAGCTGTTTCGTGTGCTGGCCTCGTTCGACCCACCGCGGGTCGATTTGTCCAAGGCCCCCTGGGAGGCGTACGTCGACTGGTCCATCGGGCAGGGGCTGGCCCCGTTGGCTGCCTACAACCTCGAGTACCGCCTGGGCCCCTGTGGAGCGCCCGAGTGGGCCCGTGACCGGCTGCTCGCGCTGTTTCAGGGCACGGCCAACGACAACGTGATGAAGCTGGTCAACTTCAAGCAGGTCGTCGGGGGCCTGGAGGGTCGCCGGGTGGTGCTGGTCGGCGCGGCCTCGTTCGCCGACAGCCTCTACCCGCACGTCGGCTTTCGCCCGGTCATCGATCTCCGCTGCTTCATGCCTTCGGTGGACCTCGACCCGTTCGCGAACTACCTGGGGCGGGGCGAGTTCGAGCGTGACGCGGCTGGCACGGATCCGTCACGGGCCGATCGGATCCTGACCGACCACCGCACCACCGTCTTTCTCCACGGGGCGCTGGCGCCGAGGCCCGAGCTCGATCAATCGCTCCTCGCCCGCGGTCTCCCCATGCGTGCGTACGGGCCCTCGATCTACCGCTTCGACCTGGAAGACGCGCTGCTGGTTCAGGCCGTGCTCATGGCCCGCGCGGGTTTCGGCGTACCCCTGCTCGAGCTCGTCGACGTTCGTGAGCTGGTGCTGGGGGCGTCGGCGATGGGTGGCCCCTATTCGCGGGTGCTGAAGGCCGACGACCTCAAGGCCAGGGCCATCGCGTGGAACGCCGAGCGCGCGCTGTGGGTGGTGCTCGGCGTCGTCGAGCGGCTCTTTCCCGAGACGGCCGAGGCGGTGGCGCACCTCAAGCCCTCGCTGTCGTTCGCGGTGCGCGAGCTGCTCGACCGCCTGATCGTCGGCCCGGTGGCCGAGGTCGGGCGGCCCTCCGTCTTCCGAGGTGAAGAGACCGTGCGGGCGCTGCTGGTGGGGGGCTGATCGCCCAGTGACGGGCCCGCCGAGGTAGGGTAGGAACTCCGGCTCATGTCATGGGTACCAGCGTGAGCGCGGTTGAGCTCCCCCGACCGTCGTTGCCAGTGGTGGTGTTTCGCGCGTTGCGGGTTCGCCAGTGGCCGAAGAACGGCGCGCTGCTGGCGCCCTTGCTGTTCGCCAAGCGTGCCCTGGCCCAGCAGGCCTTGGTGCATGCGCTGATGGCGACCATGGCCTTCAGTCTGCTGGCTTCGGGCGTCTACATCTTCAACGACTGGATCGATCGCGACAAAGACCGACTCCACCCCGAGAAGCGGAAGCGCCCCATCGCCGCGGGCCACCTCTCCTTCGCGGGCGCCGCGACGCTCCTCGGCCTGGCGTGGGCAGGCGCCGCGGGGCTGGGGGCCTTCGTGGGGCTCCCCTTCGTCGAGGTGATGCTCGGGTACCTGGCGCTCCAGGTCGCTTACACCTGGGTGCTCAAGCGCCTGGTGATTCTCGACGTGATGGCCATCGCGATGGGCTTCATTCTCCGCGTGGTGGCCGGCGCCGTCGCCATCGACGTCGAGGTCTCCAACTGGCTGTTCCTCTGTACGCTGCTGCTGGCGGTGTTCCTCGGGTTCGCCAAGCGGTGGGCCGAGATCTCCAGCCTGGAGGAAGCGGCCGTGGCTCACCGCACCAACCTGGCCGACTACTCGCTCGCCATGCTCGATCAGATGATGAGCATCAGCGCCGCCTCCACGATCCTCGCGTACTGCCTGTACACGGTCTCGAAGGAGACCATCGATCACGTGGGCAACGATCGACTCAAGTTCACCGTGCCGTGTGTCATCTACGCGGTGTTTCGCTACCTCTTCTTGGTGCACCGGCGCGGGGCCGGAGGTGCTCCCGAGAAGGTGCTCCTCGGTGATCGCGCGCTCCAGGCCACCATCGGCGTCTTCCTGGCCATCGCCGCGTGGGTGCTCTACTTCCCGTGAGCCACCGGGCAGGGGCCCTCGAACGAGCCCCCGGTGCCTTCGGCGGGTGCGCCGTTACGCCTCAACCTTCACCTTGAAGGACTTGGGCAGCACTTCCTCCCTCTTGGGCAGCGTCACCACCAGCACGCCCTGCTTGTAGGTCGCCTCCGGCTTGGCACCGTCGATGGTGTTGGGCAGGGTGAACGAACGGGTGAACTTGCCCCACGAACGCTCCTGGCGGATCCAGCCCTTGCCCTCGGCCTTCTTCTCGTTCTTTCGCTCGGCGCTGACGGTCAGCACGTCACCGTCCAGCTGTACCTCGATGGCCTCGGGGGTCACGCCGGGCATGTCGAGGCGAATCTCGACGGCCTTCTCCTGCTCGACGATGTCGGCGGCGGGGACCAGCGCGCGCTCGGCCGTCTCACCGTCGGTGGGCACCCCGAAGTCGTGGAGGATGGCGTCGAACTCGCGGAAGAATGGAAAACGATTGATGCGCATGAGTGTCATGTTCTGTCTCCTTGTTCAGACGCGGGCTGTTTGTTCTCCGCGCCGCTGAACCCAACGTCAAACACGATCGGGGTCTGTCAAGGCGGATCGCGACCGAAGGGGAGGCCCGGGCGCTCGCTCGAGGTTCTTGACCGGAACCGGGCGCCTGCGAGAGTGCGCGCCAATGGCCCGCTCCATCAAGCCGAAGAAACCAGGCGCACCCCAGCCGAAGAGCTCCGAGCTCGCCCCCGCGGAGACCAGCGCCGACCTCGCCCCGGTCGTGGGGAAGAACCTCCGCCGCTTGCGCACCGAGCGAGGCCTGTCACTCGAGCGGTTGTCGCAGGCTTCGGGCGTCTCGCGGGCGATGCTGGGGCAGGTCGAGCTCGGCCAGAGCGCGCCCACCATCAACGTGTTGTGGAAGATCGCCCGCTCACTCGACGTGCCGTTCTCGGCGTTGATCACCAGCAGCCAATCGACCGGGGTGAAGCTCCTTCGCGCCGAGCAGGCCAAGCGGCTGTTGTCTCACGATGGCTCGTTTTCCTCTCGGGCACTGTTTCCCTTCGACGAGCCTCGACGGGTCGAGTTCTACGAGCTGACGCTGGCACCCCACGGAACCGAGAACGCCGAGGGGCATGCCGCTGGCACGGTCGAGAACCTGGTGGTGTCGGTCGGTCAGGTGGAAATCGACGTCGGAGGTCAGACCCACGCGCTGGGGACCGGCGACGCCATTCTCTTCGAGGCCGACGGGCCTCACATCTACCGGAACCCGGGCACGACCCCGACCGTGCTGTTCCTGGTGATGACCTACGCCGAACAGGTCGGCTGAGGCTCAGCCGATTCGTTTGAAGACGAAGAGCACCACGGAGGCGCCCACCAGCGCCACCGCGAAGGAGTAGACGTTCAGGCCGGTCACGCCGTGGCTTCCGAAGAAGCTGAAGATCCACCCGCCCACCACGGCCCCCAAGATTCCCACCAGCACGTTGGCCACCGCCCCCATGCGAGCGTTCGTTCCAGCGAACATGCTCGCCACCCAGCCGGCCAATCCTCCGAGAACGATCCATGCGATGAAGCCCATCGTCACCTCCGAGCTCGATTACGCCCTCGGTCGGCCATGATTGCACGCCCTCGATCGGTCCACGGCTGAGGCGCGCGTAACATCAGCCGGTTGCGAGCGTGCGCTGGTCCGCCTTCACTCGGGCAGGGTGCCCAGCGACCTCGTCGCTCCCGCGCACCCAGCAGCGGCCGTGCGAAGCAGCTGGAAGGACGGTGGGGCGCTGGTGGCTGCGCCCTTGCTACACCGATCCTCGATCCCGCTGGACGGAGGTGTCCGGGTGAAGCGGCCATGATCAGCGTTCTCGTGGTGGACGACAGCGCAGTCGCCCGGAGAGCGCTGTCGATGGCGCTGAGCACCGCGAGTGACATCGAAGTGCTCGACACGGCGATCGACCCCATCTTCGCCCTCGCCAAGATGCAGAAACGCTGGCCAGACGTGGTCCTGCTGGACGCCGAGATGCCCCGCATGGGCGGGCTGGAGTTCCTCAAGAAGCTGATGGCCGAGCACCCCACGCCGGTCATCATCTGCTCCTCGGCCAGCGAGCGCGGCGCGGCGGTCACGGCCGAGGCCTTCGCCGCGGGAGCGGTGGCGGTGTTCGCCAAGCAAGAGTTGGGCATTGGCGGCCCCGCGTCACCCACTGGCGTGGCGGACCTCGTTCGATCGGTGCGGGCCGCCGCGGGAGCCACCGTGCGGGCGCTCAAGCCCGGCGCGCAGCCTCCTCCGCTCTCGTTCTCGCCCTCGACCATCATCCGAATCTCCAAGGCGACGGATCGAATCGTCGCCATCGGCACCTCGACCGGCGGCACCACCGCGCTCGAAATGGTGCTCAGCCAGCTCCCTGAGAAATCGCCCGGGGTGGTGGTGGTGCAACACATGCCGCCGGTCTTCACCAAGGCCTTCGCCGACCGCCTCGACGGGCTCTGCGAGGTCGAGGTGCTCGAGGCCCAGGGGGGCGAGCGGGTGATGCAAGGCCGGGTGCTCATCGCTCCGGGCGGCCGACACCTCACCATCATCCGCCGCGGGGTGGAGTACTTCGCCGAGGTGACCATCGGGGCCCCGGTCAACCGCCACTGCCCCAGCGTCGACGTGCTGTTCCGCTCCGTGGCTCGGGAGGCCGGCCCCAACGCGACCGGGTTTTTGTTGACCGGTATGGGCGACGACGGGGCGAGGGGCCTCAGAGAGATTCGCGAGGCAGGGGGCCACACCTTCGCTCAAGACGAGGCGTCGTGCGTGGTGTTCGGCATGCCCAAGGAGGCCATCAAGCTGGGGGCCGCCGAGGTGGTGCTCCCGCTCTCGGAGGTCGCCCGAAGAATCGTCGTGGGCTGACGCGCTACCGGGGAGCGAGGGAGGTTCGCCGCTTGGCGAGCTTCTCGGCCGCGGGGGCCGGGTGGGGCCGCTGCTCGGCGTCTGCCGTGACGATGCGCCCGACCACGTCGTAGTCGTGGGCCTCGGTGACCTCGACGGTGACGAGGTCTCCTGGGCTGGCGGTGCCGTCGTTGATGTACACCTGCCCGTCGATCTCCGGCGCTTGCCCTTGGTGGCGTCCCATCAGGAGCAGCTCGGTCTCGGGGCTCTCACCTTCGACCAGGACCTCGAGTCGCTGGCCCACGAGCTGCCGGTTCTGTTCACGGCTGATGCGCTTCTGGGTCGCCATGAGCTGGCGCCACCGCCGCTCGATGGTGCGCTTGGGCACCTTGGGCTCCATCTCGAAGGACGCGGTGCCCTCCTCATCGGAATACTGGAAGACGCCGAGGCGCTCGAAGCGCTGCTCCTTGACGAAGGCCTCGAGGAGCTCGAAGTCTTCCTCGGTCTCGGTGGGGAGCCCCACGATGAGCGAGGTTCGCAAGGTGAGGCCGGGGACGCGCTCCCGGAGCTTTTTGAGCAGCCGCTTCAAGAAGGCCGAGTCGCCGCCACGTTTCATGGTGCGCAACAGCCGGTCGGAGGCGTGCTGGAGCGGCATGTCGAGGTACCGGGCGATCTTCGGCTCGCGGGCCATCACCTCGATGAGCTCATCGGGGAAGGTTCGGGGGTAGGCGTAGTGCAGGCGAATCCACCGCACGTCGACCTGCACCAACTCGGCGAGGAGCTCGTGGAGCTTGGGGCGATGGGGGAGATCGTGGCCGTAGGCGGTGAGATCCTGCGCCACCAGGTTGAGCTCGACGACGCCCGACTCGGCGAGGCGCTGGGCCTCGGCGACGAGATCGGCGATGGGCCGGCTCCGCTGATCGCCCCTCAGCTTGGGAATGATGCAGAACGCGCAGCGGTTGTCGCAGCCCTCGGCCACCTTGAGGTAGGCGGTGTACCCGGGCATGGAGTTGACCCTGGGCACCGTGGCGTCGTGCACGTACTCGGGGTCGACGATGAGCTGACGGGGGCTGGCCTCGGCGGCCAGGAGGTCACCCACCTGGACGTAGGCGCCGGTGCCGAGGAAGTGATCGACCTCGGGTAGCTCCTTGGCGAGCGTGGTTTGGTGGCGCTGCACCAGGCAGCCGGTGACCACCAGCGTCTTGCAGCGGCCCGTCTTCTTCTGCTCCGCCAGCTCGAGGATGCTGTCCACCGATTCTTGCTCGGCAGACTTGAGGAAGGCGCAGGTGTTGACGACGATGACGTCGGCGGCCTCTGGCTCTTGCACCAGGTGGTAGCCGGAGTGCTGGAGGGTGCCCAGCATCACCTCGCTGTCCACCCGGTTCTTGGGGCAGCCCAGCGTCATCATATACAGGGTCTTGTTCGACTGCTTCTTCGCCACGGGGCACTCGCTCGAAAGGTCCAATAACGCGCGTCAGCCCAGCTCGCTGCGCTCGAAGTGATCGCCGCTCCAGACGAAGTGGGCGGTTGATCCGTTGGTGTAGCCGATGGTGAGGCTCCCGTCGACCGACAGCTCGAAGCGCATGGCCCGGCCCAGCTTGCAGTTCGCGGCCGGCCATTCGAGAACCCGTGAGGCGGCTCTTCCGTCGACCACGTACAGAGCGACGCGGAGTTCGCGTTGATCCTCGCAGGTGTCCTTCTGCTGGTACGGGTCGCGGCCGGTGAGCACGACGAAGAGTGGCCGGTTGTCGGCCAGGAGGAGCTGGCGGGGGAGCGGGAGCCCCACCGAGGCTGGGTCGACGGCGTCTTTCCCCACGACGAGCTCGGCCAGCGAGGTGGGGGTGAGGGCGGTGTCTCCCTGGGCCCACTGGGGAAAGTGGAGGCGGGCATAGCCGACCCAGCCGTGCTCGCGGGCCTCGAGGCCTTCGACGTCAGCCGTCGCCACCTCGAGCTTGAGGTTTCTTCTCAGCTCGTCGGGCAGGCGGGCGGGGCCGGCGGGCATGTCGCCCGAGACGCAGGTGCTCAGGGCCGAGGCCTCTTGGGCAGGGCGGTCGACGTCGGCGTATTCGAGGCACACGCTGAGGAGCAGGGGTTTCTTGGCCTGAAAGCGGGGGAGGGCTCGGGCAGGAACGGCGATCTCGAGGTCGAAGCCCTTCGCCGAAGCCTTGGTCGCGGCGCGCACCAGGGCCTCGGCCCACGGCTTTCCGCCGAGCTCAGGGTGGGGCGGCCTGCTGCCCTCGGGGCCGAAGCGGTAGACCACGCCCTTCGAGGTGAGCCCAGAGTCGGGGAAGTACAGGATGAGATCGAGGCGATCCTCCGGCAGTACGACGTCGTCGGAGACCGAGACGCCGAGGTAGAGCGTGTCTTTGCGAAACGCGGCCTTGACCGAGAGGTCGGCCGAGGGGCCCTTGGCCGAGGGGGGCAGCTTGAAGGTCTGGGCGGGGCTGAGATCTTTGAGGAGGCCGTCGATGGTCGGCTCCTTGGGGAGCACCGGGAGCGTGGGCCTGGCGTCGCCCCCCGCGGCGATGATGAGGGCGAGGGAGGAGGCGAAGGCGAGCATGCGAGGGCGGCCGTAGCATGGGCGTTCCCGAGGGTCGAGGATGACAGCCTGAATCGGAGGCCCAGCGGGCTGTCGATCGTCGCGCGTTTCGCACCCGCCGGGGTTAGATCGCGACAGCAAAGCCACGAGGTGGTGCCTTCGAGCTCCTGGGTGGCCGGCCTCGATTCCATCGGCTTTCGGGGGTTCTCAGGTGAAAGACAGCGCGCTGGCGCAGCTCCTCGGCTCGAGTGACGCGAAGGCGAGCGGTGAATTCGTCTGCGAGAGCGATGGGGCCGAAATCCACGTCTTCTTGCAGTCGGGACGGGTCGCGTGGGCCACCAATTCGAAGAACCCCCTCGCGTTCAAGCACCGCCTGAAAGAGTACGCGCACCTCGACGAGGACTCCTACCAGCAGGTCATGTCCGAGTGCCACCGGACCCACGCGCCGATTGGCGAGACGCTCGTGGCGTGGAAGCTCGCGACCATGGAGCAGGTGCGAAACGCGCTCTCCGGCCAGGTCGCGCAGACGCTCGAGTTGCTGGACAAGTGCCAGGGCCCTGGAAAGGCCGTGTTCCTCGCGAGGCCGCAGTATGCGCAATACAATCTGGAGCTGACGTTCGACGTCCGCGGTCTCCTCTCGGCGCCCAAGGTCGGTCTCGGCCCCACCCATGCCACGGCTCCGTCCGCCGTGGGGCGCGCGCCAAGCAGCTCTCTCGCCGTGGCGACCGCGGCGCCGCGGGATCCAGACCGCGGCCCGGGCTCTTCGCGCCGCGTCCTCATCGCAGTCGTGGCGCTGGCCCTCGCGGCGGGCGCCATCGCGGGTCTTCTCAGGTTCTCGCGCTCGAGCGAGCAGAAGCCATCGGCTCCGGTGTTGGCGGTGACCGCGCCCCCGGCTCAGGCCGCCTCGGCGACCGCTTCGCACTCGCGAGGAGTCACCGATGCCGAGGTGGTCTTCGGGATGTCCTCCGCCTTCTCTGGGTCGGTCAAGGAGCTCGGCCGCGAGATGCGCAAGGGCTTCGAGGTGGCCTTCGCGGTGAAGAACGAGGCTGGGGGCGTCCATGGGCGCGCGATCCGGCTCGTCGCGCTCGATGACGGGTACGATCCCTCGCGTACGGTCCAGGTGATGCAGGAGCTCGTCGAGAATCGGAAGGTCCTGGCGATCGTCGGCAACGTGGGGTCGGCGACCGCGGCCGTCGCGCTCCCCTACGCGCTGGAGAAGCAGGTCGTCTACTTCGGCCCCCTCAGCGGGAGTGCCTTCTTGCGCAAGCACCCGCCCGATCGCTACGTCTTCAACTTCCGTCCCAGCTACGCCGAGGAGACCGCGACCGCCGTCCGCTACCTCGTCGAGGTCCGGCGCGTCCCTGTCTCGCAGATTGCCGTCTTCCATCAGGACGACGACTTCGGGCAGGCAGGGCTCCTGGGCGTCGAGGAGGAGGTGCGGAAGCAGGGCGGCGACCCCGCGCAGATGGTGAAGATGACGTACAGGCGCAACAGCGCCGACGTCGCTGATGCCCTCGAAGTCGTCAAGAAGGAGCGGGCCCGAGTGCGCGCGGTGGTGATGGTCGCGACCTCCCCGGCCGCCATTCAGTTCATCGAGCAGACGAAGGATCTCGGTGCCGCCTTCATCTTCGCGAACGTGTCGGCCGTGAACTCGAACGCCCTCGCCGAAGGGCTCGTCGGCGCTGGGAAGGGCTACACGACGGATGTCCTGGTGACGCAGATCGTCCCGCACCCGAACGCCAGCTCGACGGCGGCGCTCGAGTGCCAGGCGGCGATGGCGAAGCACGCGGGGGGCGAGGCGCCCGGCTTCGTCGCGTTCGAGGGCTTCATCGCTGGGAAGATCCTCATCGAGGGGCTGGAGCGAGCAGGGCGCGACCTCGACACCGAGTCGTTGATCTCCGGCCTCGAGAAGATTCACGACCTCGACCTGGGGCTCGGCGTCGCCGTGACGTTCGGGCCAGAGGAGCACCAGGCCTCGCACAAAGTGTGGGGCACCGCATTGCAGCCAGATGGTACCTACAAGTCGATCAAGCTCGAGTAATGGGGGAACGCCCGATGAGGCTCGCCGATGCTGTGCAGTCGCCGCGGAGAATCGCCCTGTTCCTCGCTGCCGCGCTCGGACTCGCCGCGACGAGCGCCTTCGCCGAGGTGGACGGAGTCACCGCTGACGAGGTGCTCTTCGGCATGAGCACGGCGCTGTCAGGGCCGCTCAAGGACTATGGGCAACAGATGCAGATCGGCTTCGAGAGCGCGTTCGCCGCCCAGAACAAAGCGGGCCGAGTCAACGGGCGGAAGCTCAAGCTGGTGGTCCTGGACGACGGCTACGAGCCGGAGCGCACCAAGGTGGCCATGCGGCAGCTCGTGGAAAAGCAGAAGGTCTTCGCCGTGGTGGGCAACGTGGGCACGCCCACCGCCGCCGTCTCGCTCCCCTATATCTTGGAGAAGGGCGTGCTCTTCTACGCGCCCTTCAGCGGAGCGGACCTGTTGCGGAACGATCCACCTGATCGCTTCGTCTTCAACTTCCGCGCGAGCTACTGGGAAGAGATGGCAACGGCGGTGAAGTACCTCGTCGACGTCAAGGGCATCAAGCCGGACCAGATCGCCGTGCTGGCCCAGAACGACAGCTACGGCGAGGCTGGCTTCGACGGCGTCGCCTACATGATGCGGAAGTACAAACGCGACCCCCGTCAGGTACTCCGTGTCGGTTACAAGCGGAACACCACCGACGTCGCGGAGGCCGTGCGCGTCATCAAGGCCAACGCGCCCAAGCTCCGGGCCGTCGTGATGGCCTCGACCTCCAAGGCGACCGCGCGCTTCGTCCAGAAGATGAAGGAGGAGAACCTCGATCTCACGTTGGCGACCATCTCGGGGGTGAACTCGAGCGAGCTTGCCGAGCAGCTGATGCTCCTGGGGCCGCGCTTCGCAGAGGGCGTCATCGTGACGCAGATCGTGCCCTTGCCGACCTCGCGGTCGAGCGCCATCATGCAATACCAGCAGGCGCTGGCACTCTCGGCACCCTCGGAGAAGCCCGGCTTCATCTCGCTGGAGGGCTACATCGCGGCGAACCTGCTCATCGAGGGCCTCCGACGGGCGGGCCGCGACCTGACGACCGACTCGCTCGTGACCGCGCTCGAGAGCATCAAGAACCTCGACATCGGCATCGGCGTGAACCTCTCCCTCGGTCCATCGGAGCACCAGGCCTCACACAAGGTGTGGCTCACCTCCCTCGACGCCCAGGGCGCCTATCGAGCGATTCACTTCGAGTGACGAGCGGGCTGTCAGGAAGGACGGCCTGGACGCTGAGGTCAGAGTGTGGTGTCAAAGCCCGTCCCCTTTCCAAAATGACCGCCGTGCCACTCCCCATCTCCATCGTGCGCGAGGACGGCCGGGTCGAACGGCTCGGCGAGTGGATCCACGAGGAGCGTCGACTCGTGCTCGAACGGCCCGGCTTCCCGCTGTTGGAGCCAGGCGACCACCGCCTCGCTGGGGAGTTGCCGTGGATATTCTGGGACATGTGCCCCGATGGGTATCTCGGGCGCCGCCTCGCGCAGCGCATTCCGTCCTTGGCGCTCCCTGCTGACCCCCGGCTCTGGCAGGCGAGCGACGTCTTGCGGGCCCTCGCCTTGGTTGGGGCGGACCTGGCCGGAAATCTCCTCGTCGGAGACGACAGCGTCCGCGCGTTCGAAGCCTGGCACTTCGATGCGCGAGAGGTCGGCGTTTTGCTCGCGGAGACACTTCGCGATGCGCTGACAACTGGGGGGGCGTCCTCGCTGGGAGGCGAGCGGCCCAAGCTCCTCGGCTCGGCCGCCGATGGCCGGGCGTATCTGCTCAAGTTCAGCCCTCCCCCGACCTCGCCGCAGGGAGTGCGGTGGAGCGACCTGCTTCGCATGGAGGCGCACTGTGCGCGGGTGCTGACGGCGTGTGGTGTCTCTGCATCGCACTCTCAAATCGCCGTCGTGAGTGGCCGCACCACGCTGCGCATCGACCGCTATGACCGGTTTCGCGGCCGCGGTCGCGCAGGGGCGGCGACCCTCTTCTGGCTCGCCATGGACCGATGGGGTGATGTCTCCCTACCGGCGCCGGAAGTGATGCGGCGTCTCGAGGTCGAGGGCCTCGTCTCCGCGGCGGACGCCGAGACCTGCGACCGCGTGCACGCCTTCTCGGCGGCCATCGGCAACACCGACACGCACCTCGGCAATTACGGGCTCCTCTTCGACGCAGGAGGCCGAGCGCGTCTGGCTCCCATCTTCGACGTGCTGCCGATGGTGTTCGCTCCACGGCATGACGAGCTCCCCGACGAGCACGTCGTGCCACGGACGGCGCCGGTGGACGAGCGTGTGGCTGCCTGGGTCGACCAACTCGCCGACGAGGTCATGGAGGACGAGACCATCACCGAGCCCTTCCGCGAGGCCTGGCTCGCGCACCTGGGGCGCTCGTACACCTGACGTTGACGGGGAGGCCAACTCCGCGTTGATTCGCGGTCGATGCTGGTTTTTCGCGGTGCTCCCCCACAGGTTGTCTGGTGTTTGCTTCTCTTCTCGAGCCTCGGGTGTGTCGTGCGCGCCCAGGCGCCGCGCTCCGAACCGATGGCGAGGCCCGAAGGACCTCCGACCGGCCCGGCTCCCCGCGTGGTGGTGGTGGGAGGCGGCATCGCCGGGCTGGCGGCTGCGTACGAGCTCGAGAAGCACGGGGTGCGAGCCCATGTCCTCGAGGCGTCGGAGAGCTGGGGTGGGCGGGTGCAGACGGCGCACTACGAGCAGGGGCTCGAGGCCGAGTTCGGCTTGCAGGAGCTCTGGGAGGGCAACCCGCTGTTGGACATCGCTCGGGAGCTGGGGGTCGAGCTCGACGGTGAAGCCGAACCGGCCTACTCGAGCGTGATGCTCGATGGCCGGCTGATTCCCTTCGTGCAGCGCACCACCGACGACTACTTCGCCTCCTTCCTCACCACGAGTGAGAAGCAGGCCCTCGACGACTTCCTGGCGTTGGCCCGTGAGCTGGAGGGTGAGGCCAAGGCGCAGGGGCTCGGGTCTCCGCGGGTCGCGGCGCTGCAGGACCAGTCCTTCGCCCAGTGGCTCGAGGCGAGCCTTCCTCACGTTCCTGCCGAGTGGCTCCGGCTGACGCTGGAGTGCGAGCTGGGAGCGAGCGCCCGGGGCTTCAGTGCCCTCTCGGGGCTGCTCGAGCTCCACGTCTTCTTCGACCCCATGACGAGAAACTTCCACGTGCGAGGGGGCAACTCGCGGCTCATGGAGGCCATCGCGCAGCACCTGACGTCGGAGAAGACGCTGTCGGCCCGGGTCACCGCCATTCGTCGGTGGGTGAACGAGCGAGGGGAAGCCAGGGTCGCGGTGACGTACCTCAAAGACCGCCGCGTCGAGACCATCGAGGCCGAGCGGGTGATCGTCACGGTGCCGTTCACCCGACTTCACCAGATCGACTTCAGGCCGTCGTTGTCGGCAGACCGCTGGGCGGCCATTTCGTCACTGGGGTTCGGTCGGTACACGGTGGTGCACTTCGTCGTCGACCGGGAGGCCACGCCGCTGTGGACGATGGGCGATGTCGCCGTGACGCCGGTGCTCACCGATGGGCCCCTGGGCGTCATCTACGGGGTTCAGCAGCGGCCGCTCCCTCCGGGGGCGCGGCAGATCTTCGGGCTCCTCGTCTACAAGGCCGAGGCCGCCGCCTTTCACATGATGCCGGCCGATCAGAAGGAGCGGGCACTCCTCGACGAGCTCGAGAAGCTGTGGCCGGGGTTTGCCCGTCACGTGCACTCGACCCACATTTACCCGTACCACCCGGCGGCGCTGGCCATCTGGCCGGTCGGGCGATCGCCCCTCGACGCCAGGTCTCAGCTCATCAGGACGCCCGAGCTGGGCACGTACTTGGCTGGAGACTGGACGCTCGGGAGTCACTCGGATCACGCGGCCCTCAGTGGCCTCGAGACCGCGCGCGCCGTGGCCTCCGAGCTCGCATCGCATAGGATGACACCGTGACTTTCCTCTCGACCCTGAAGAACCGCTGGCGCAGCGCGAACTCCCTCTTGTGCGTCGGCTTCGACCCCGACCCCACGAAGTTGCCGGCGCCGCTGCGCGACCGACCCGACGGCGTCCTCGAGTTCTGCCGGGCCATCGTCGACGCCACTGCCGATCTCGTCTGCGCGTTCAAGCCGCAGATCGCCTATTTCGCGTCGTCGCGAGCCGAGGGCCAGCTCGAGGCCCTCATCGCGCACATTCACGCCGCCCACCCGGGAGTCCCGGTCATTCTCGACGCCAAGCGCGGTGACATCGGCTCGACCGCCGAGCATTACGCGCGAGAGGCCTTCGAGCGCTACGGGGCCGACGCGGTGACGGTGAACCCGTACCTCGGCTTCGACTCCATCGAGCCGTTCCTCGCGTACCGTGACCGAGGCACGATTCTCCTGTGCCGCACCTCCAACCGAGGGGGGAGCGACCTGCAGGCCCTCGACGTCGGAGGGAAGAAGCTCTTCGAGCAGGTCGCCCACCTCGCGGCGACCTCGTGGAACACCAACGGTCAGCTTGGGCTGGTGGTGGGCGCCACGTTCCCCGACGAATTGGCCAGGGTTCGCGCGCTGGTGGGAGAGCTCCCGGTGCTGGCTCCGGGCATCGGCGCCCAGGGCGGTGACGTGGAGGCGGCGGTGCGCGCTGGCTGCACGACGGATGGGACGGGGCTCATCATCAACTCGTCGCGAGCCATTCTCTACGCCGATGGAGGTGAGCGCTTCGCCCAGGCTGCCCGGGCCGCGGCGCTGGCCACTCGGGACCTCATCAACCGGTACCGACCCCCCTCAGGCATGACCACGGCTGTCGAGCGGCCTTGAGGCCCGTTGCACGGTAGGTGATTGTCCCCGACTGAAGGACTGAGGGGCCAGGGTCGCCAGCAACAGCACCAACGGTTGAACGAAGCCGCGAGGCCGCGAATGGTACCATTGGTGACGTTGCCGGGGACCCTCGCCCACCTGGCCGTTGGTCGAGGGGCTGGATGTGCTCGCCCATGAGGACGGGCAGGCGTCCGCCAGCCCCTCATCGAGGCGCTTCTCGGTCCGCCATGTCCTGGAGGTTGGCCTTCCAGACGTTGCTGCCCGGCAGGGAGACGGGGCTCGGGCTCCGAGCGAGCATCAGGAGCCCCACCGCCGGTCGGTCGAGTGGGGTCATGGCCGGATTCGTGACCCCTCACGCTGTCGCAAATTGGCGCCTGATCGCGACAACCAAGTTGTCGCTCTCTCCCTCTACACTCGCGCGACGATCGGCACGACCACTGGCCGGCTCCCCAGCAGTTGCTTGTAGACCCGTCGAATGCCCTTCACGAGCTCCTCACGGACCCGCTCGTCGTCGCCTCGCATCGCGGGGGAGAGCGAGGTCAGCGCCAGCGCCGCGCTCTCCGCTGCCATGGGCATGGCCGCCACTTCCTCGGGCGAGAGGCCCTGTGCCCTGAGCGTGGGTGGCGAGAGGACGCGATCGCCACCGAGCTTCATCACCACGACGGCGATGACGGCCCCGGCCTCGGCGATCTTCCGACGTTCTGACAGCACCGCCTCGCTGATGGTGTCGACGCCGTCCCGTCGCATGGGGCGCTTGCCCGACGTGACTCGACCCAGGGTCGCGCCGCTGGCCTTGTCGAAGCCGACCACGTCTCCGTCGGTCATCAAGAACAGCCGCTCGTCGCTCAGGCCCAACCCCCTCGCGAGGGCGAGGTGCTGGTGCAGGTGCCGGAGCTCACCGTGCACGGGGACGAAGTGCCGGGGGCGGACGACCTCGAGCATGCGGCGCTGCTCGTCTTGCGAGCCGTGCCCCGAGACGTGGATGCCCGGCTCGATGGCCGAGTAGACGACCTTCGCACCTCGGCCCAAGAGCCGGTTGATGAGCTCGGTGACCGCCGGCTCGTTTCCCGGAATGGTGCGGGAGGAGAGGATGACGAGGTCGCCCTTCTCGATGCGCAGCGGGCCTGGATCCGGGTTGAGGAGCCCCATCAGCGCGCTGCGTGGCTCGGCCTGGGCGCCCGTACAGACGATGAGGAGCGAGGCCGGAGGGAGCATGGGGGCGGCCTCGAACGGCACCAGCGTGTCTGGGTAGCGCTCGAAGATGCCGACCGACTGAGCGAGCTCGACGTTGCGCTGGAGGCTCCGGCCCAGGAGCAGCACCTTGCGGCCGTGGCGCTTGGCCAGCTCGATGGCGCTCTGGGCCCGGTGGAGGTGCGAGCCGAACATGGTGATGATCACCCGGCCCTTGGCCCCCGAGAGGTGCTTCTCGAAGGTGTCCCGCACCAGCCGCTCGCTGCCTGACCACCCAGGCACCTCGGCGTTGGTGGAGTCGGACAAGAGCACGTCGACGCCCTCTTCCGCGACCTCTCCGAGGCGGTCGAGGTCGGTGAGCTGGCCATCGACCGGCATGCCGTCGAGCTTGAAGTCGCCGGAGTGCACCAGCGTGGCCGACGGCGTGCGCACCACCAAACCGACGGCGTCGGGCACCGAGTGGGTCACCCGCACCGGCTCGACGCGGAAGTACTCGCTCACCGTCACCGTGTCGCCGGGGGCCATCTCGCGGAGGTCGGCGGCGATCCCCACCTCCTCGAGGCGGTAGCGGGCCAGCGCGAGGGTGAAGGCGGTACCGTAGACAGGCACCTGCAGCTCGCGGAGGAGCCAGGGCAAGGCCCCCAGGTGATCCTCGTGGGCGTGGGTCAGCACGATGCCCTTGAGCGCCTCGGGCTGCGAGGTGAGGAAACCGAAATCGGGGATGACCACGTCGACGCCGAGCTGGTCTCCCCGGGGGAACATCAGGCCGCAGTCGACCAGGAGCCGCTCGCCGGCGTGCTCGAGCACCAGGGTGTTGAGCCCCACCTCACCCAACCCTCCGAGCGGGACGACCTTCAGCACGGGCGGACCCCAATCGGGCTCACGGGCTCACCGCGCCGCTGGGGCTCTCGAGGCAGATGGTGACTGGCCCGTCGTTGACCAGGGCGACCTTCATGTCGGCGGCGAAGACGCCCCGCTCCACGGTGAGGCCGAGGCCTTGGCCGCGCTCGCAGAACAACTCGTAGAGTCGGCGCGCCTGGTCGGGCTGCATCGCGTCGACGAAGCTCGGCCGCCGGCCCTTGCGGGTATCGGCGTAGAGGGTGAACTGGCTCACCGCCAACAGCGCCCGCGAGGTGTCGAGGAGCGAGAGGTTCATCTTGCCCTGCTGGTCCTCGAAGATGCGCAGCCCGGAGATCTTCTCGACCATGAAGTCGACGTCGGCCTCGCGATCGTCGCGGCCCACTCCCAAGAAGACCAGGAGCCCGGGCCCGATGCGGCCCACGACCGAGTCGTGCACCTTCACCGAGGCCTCCAGCACCCGCTGCAACACGGCCCTCACCGTCGAGACCTCGCGGCCAGCCTTTCGTCCATTCGGGCCCAGGTGTACCTCAGTTCTCCCGACGGTGGGCAGCTCATCAGAACGCGGGCCTCAAGCGCCTCGGCTTGGGGTATGCGGTGAGGCCGTGGCCCTCGTCGTCCACCCTCATTTCCATCATCACCGCACCGGCGTGACGACGCACACGGCGGCCATCATTCCTCCTTTGGGCGCTCACGCCGAGGTCCGGTGGACCGGGCGGCTCCTCGGTGACGCCTTGCCACGGGTGACGCTGGCCGAGGTCTGGCGTCGGGCTGGCACCGAGAAGGTCATCTGGCATGCCCACCGCAATAACGAGCTCCTCGTGGGGCTGCTCCTCAGGTTCCTCCGGCGGAACCTCAAGGTGGTGTTCACCCGGCATGGAGGCCGCCGGCCCTCGGCCTACACCCAGCGCCTGGCTCGCTTGGCCGACGAGCTCATCACCTTGAACCCCGAGAACGCCGGGTGGATGCAGCGCCCGTCGTCGGTCATTCCCCATGGGGTCGACCTGGAGCGCTTTCGACCGCCAACCGGGTCTCGCGACGACGCTTGGTCGAGGCTGGGGCAAGGCGGGCGTTTTGGCATCGGAGTGGTGGGTCGCATTCGGGAGCCCAAGGGCCAGGGCGACTTCGTGACGGCGGTGGCCCCGCTGCTCCCCGCCTTCCCCGAGTGGCGGGCGGCGCTGGTCGGCCTCGCCCAGGGGCCCGACGCGAGGTGGGCCGCGCAGCTCCGAGGCGAGACCCGGGGGGCGCTGCTCCTGCCGGGGGAACAGCACGACGTCGTGCCGTGGTACCAGGGGCTCTCGGTACTCGTGAACCCTTCCCACGGTGAGTCTTTCGGGCTCACGCTCATCGAGGGCATGGCGGCGGGCTGCTGCGTGGTGGCGAGCCGGCTGCCGCACGTGCCGACCCTCATCGAGCATGGGCGCACCGGCTTTCTGTATGAGCCACGCGACGTCGTGGCCCTGAGGGACCTGCTCACCCGCCTCATGCACAGACCAGAGGAGGCGTGGTCCATCGGCCGGAACGCAGCCGAGGAGGCTCGGGGGCGCTTCGGCATCGCGCGGGAGGCAGCGGACCTCGCCCGGGTCTATGCGCGGGCGCTGTCGGCCTGAGGTGCTCGAGGCTTAGAAGGCCCCTGCGAGCCCGATGGAGCCCCCACCTGGACCCATGGTCGCGACCGGAGTGAGCGCCGGGTGCGAGCGGCTCGCCCCCGAGGAAGACTCGCAGCCCAGCACCGACCCCGCCAGCGGAAACACGAAGAGCAGCGGAATGCCTTCGACCCCACCGAAGAGCGTGGCGGCGGCGCCGGCCGCGAGCCCCGCTAAGTCTCCCAGCACCGTCGCCCACCAGGCCCCATCTCCGTCGAACAGCCACCCGGCGAGGAGCACGCCCACCGGCGCGGCGATGCAGAAGCCGATGGCGGCGCCTGTCCACACGTTGCCGATGGGCTGCACGGCGTCGTTGCGAATCGCCGCGGCGCCCACGAAACCTCCCCCGACGCCGACGACCAGCCCCGCCCCGCCTCCGATGAGAAGTGACATGCCGATGCGCAGCGCTCGCCCAGGCTCCTCGGGTGGCACCGGCGGGCTCGCGACCCGCTGAGGTACCACCGGGACGGGAGGCAACTGGGGCGCCGGGGGAACCTCGGTCGGCTCGGGCGTCACGGGGAAAGACTCGCCCGGTGCGAGCGAGGCGGGCGGGGGAGCCGTCTCGGCCGGCACCAGTGGCGGCGCGCTCGTCGTGGGGACCTGGCCGTTCGTCTCGGGCTTCACGAGCTCGCGAGGCGTGCCGGGCACTTGGCCCAGCGCCGCCTGCGCGGTGAGCCACGTGACGAGGCCCCAGCCGGCCATGGGGCTTGAGCGCTTGGAATGGCCGAACCTGCTTTCACACTTCTTCATCTGGCTGCTCCCTGACCCTTCACAATCGCTCCCTACTGTCCTCTTGCGCAAGGGCGAACACGCCCCGGCGAGCGGGAGCCATCACGGCTCCACTGCATGGAGGAGACATATGTTCGGCTTTGTCATCGGAACCTTGAGCCTCATCGGGCTCATTCGAGTGTGGAAGGGTGGTTGGCATGGCGGCTACGGCCGAGGCTTCGGGGGCCCTCGCCGGTGGATGACTCGGCGCCTCTTCGAGTACCTCGACACCACGCCGGGCCAGGAGAAGGTGCTGGAGCAGGTCATCGACGAGGTGGAAAAGAAGGCATGGGCGGCGCGAGACCAGATGCGCAGCGGCCGCTCGGCCTTCGCCCGGGCGGTGCAAGGCGAGCACTTCGACGGCGCGGCGGTGGGCGACGCCTTCGACAGTCAGCAGACCACCTTCGAGGAGCTCAAGAAGACGCTCCGTGAGGGCATGGCCAAGGTGCACGAGGCACTGGGCCCGGAGCAGCGCAAGCGCCTCGCCGAGCTCATCGAGCACGGCCCGAGGGCGATGCACGGTGGTCATGGCTCCGGCTGCGGTCATGGTCACCACGGCTGTGGCGGGTGGCGGCATGCGCACGGTGGCCCCGCGGTGAACCTCTGAATCCCTTCCTCGAGAACCAGGAGAATCGAATATGCGACGACGCGCGTTGATGTTGCTGTTGGGAATGGGAGTGGTCTTCGGGTACGGCGGAGCCTTCGCCAGTGCGAGCTGGCACCTGCGCCATCACCACGACTGTGGGGCCTGGAGCGATCGCCAGTGGGAGCACGGTCGCCCAGGGGCGGAGGCACCTGCACCTGCGCCGCAGCCCCAGACGGTGGTGGTGCAGCCGGCCGCCGCGCCTCCCGCGGCCGGGTCCCAGGTCTTCATCATCATGCCGGGCGCCAGCAGCCCACAGGTGGTGCAGGCCCAGCCCGCCACGCCTCCCGCGACAGCCGGGCGGTGACGACGCGAGGTCGGGCGGCACCGAACTTCGCGGTGCCGCCTCGAGGCCTCGTGAGTGACTCGTTTGTAGCGTAACCTTCGGGACGGCCATGGCCTCGCGCGTGCTCCTCATTGATGACGACATCCGGCTCCCTGAGCTGCTCGGGTCCTACCTCGAGCAGAACAGCGTCACCCTGGCGCACGCCCCCGACGGGACCCGCGGCTTGACGATGCTCGATCAGGGCGCCTGGGACGCGGTGCTGCTCGACGTGATGATGCCCGGCCTCGACGGGCTCGAGGTCCTGAAGCGCATCCGAGGCAAGGGGAGCAGCGTCCCCGTCATCATGCTCACCGCCCGCGGTGACGAGACCGATCGCGTGGTCGGCCTCGAGTTGGGGGCCGACGACTACGTCGCCAAACCCTTCAGCCCGCGGGAGCTGCTGGCCCGGTTGAGGGCCGTGCTGCGGCGCTCGAGGCCCGAGGTCATGAGCGAGGCGCTCACGACCAGCGACATCGTGGTCGATGTTCCGGCGAGGGTCGCCAGCCGCGGTGGTCAGCCGGTTGATCTGACCGGCATCGAGTTCGACATCTTGGTGGCGTTGATGCGCCGCGCGGGCAGGGTCGTTCCCCGTGACGCGCTGCTGTCCGAGGCGGGGCGGGGCGACGTGGTGGTGGGCGAGCGGACCGTCGACGTTCACATCAGCCACCTGCGCCAGAAGCTCGGCGATGACCCACCCCAGCTCATCAAGACGGTGCGCGGGGTCGGCTACGTGTTGACGAAAGATTGACCGTGCATCGGCACCACTTCCACCACTCCCGACACGTGCCCTGGCGCCGCCCCTTGGGGCCCATGGGCCGCTACGTACGCGCTCGGCTCAAGCGGCGAATCTTCGCCTGGTTCCTGGGGGGCCTCCTCACCACCGGCGTGTTGGTGGCCACGGTGATGGTGCTGGTCGGCCGGGTGGAGGAGCCCCACTGGCGGTTCTACGAGAACGTCCAGGGGTGGGTGGGCCGCCAGTTCGAGCGAGATTGGGACGACCCGGTGGCTCGTGAACGCTTCGCGCGACAGACCGCCGTGGACTTCGCCGGGGCCATCGAGTTGCTCGACGCGCGCGGGGAGCCTCTGAGCCGCGATGGCGTGCCCTGTCGCCACCCCATCTTCGAGTTTCCGGTCACCCGCGCCGGAGTGTCGCTGGGGTCGGGCCGGCTGTGCGTGCCCCATAGCCCGGCGGCTGGCTGGCGCTGGGGCCTGGTGATCGGCCTGGGGGTCTTCGCGGTCTGGGCCGCTTCGGGGCGGGTCGCTGCTCGGCTGGCGCGCCCGCTCGACGAGCTCACCGAGGTGGTGACGAAGATCGGCGCGGGCGACCTGAAGGCGCGGGCCCAGCTCTCCTGCGCTCAGCCCGACGAGATCGGCGTGGTGGCCGAGGCGGTCAACGAGATGGCGGCCCGCATCGAGAAGCAAGTGATTGACCAGCGAGAGCTCCTCGCCACGGTGTCGCACGAGATGCGCACCCCGCTGGCCCGGCTGCGGATCATCTCGGAGATCGCCCGGGAGGCCGGCTCGACCAACAAGACCTTCGACGACCTCGATCGCGAGGTGATGGAGATGGACGCGCTGGTCGGCCAGCTGCTCGCCAGCAGCAGGGTGGAGTTCGGCCAGGTCGCCCCCCGGAGGCTGTCGCTGCGTGACCTCTGCACCGAGGCCGTCGAGCGGGCCGGGCTCTCGCCCGAGCTGCTGCGCATCGATGGCACGTCGGACGCGCTCGACGCCGACCCCACCTTGCTCCACCGCGCGCTGGCCAACCTGTTCGACAACGCCAAGAAGCACGCCGGCGGGGTCGAGGCCCTCGAGGTGACGAGCGACGGAGCCACGGTGCGCTTCGAGGTGCTCGATCGCGGGCCAGGCATCTCGGGAGACGCCGACGCGCTGTTCCGCAAGTTCACCCGCGGCGAGCGGGGGTCAGACACCGGGCTCGGGCTGGGCCTCGCCCTCGTCAAGCGCATCGCCGAGGCCCACCGTGGCTCGGTCTTCGCGCGAAACCGGGAGGGTGGAGGGGCGGTCTTCGGCCTTGAGCTTTCGGCCTGAGGTTCTTGGGCGTCAGCTCAGCTCAGCGCGTCGCCACGGGGCTTCTTCTTGAGCCCGCTGGCTTCGGCCTCATCTGACTCCACGCCCAGGGCCATCTCCAACAGATCGATGATGGCGGCCTTGGAGTCGACGTCGTCGGGGGCGAGGATGGTCACCTCGACCGGGAGCCGGTCCTCCGGGGCGACGGGCTCGGGGTCGAGGACCTTGCCGTCGGGGCTGAGCTCCTCGACCAAGAGGTCCCCGTCTCGGTGAATGGTGTAGCGGCGGTGCATGAGGGCCCCATACCGTGGCCGGTGCCGGGGCGCTACAGTGGGCGTACGTGCCGCTCCCCATCACTGCCCTCTGGAGGCGTCTCATGATGGCGCCGGTGGAAACCCGACAGTCACTCAACGCGCCTGCGCTCGTGTGGGAGTCACCGCGCCTCGACCGTGTTCCTCGAGAGCTGACGCAGGTGGGGCCGTCGACGGACGGAGGACCGGGCGGCGAATCGCTGGTGTTCCTGGTGGAGAAGGCGGCCGTCGGGGCCAACCCGTTTCCCGCGGGGGTGACGGTCGGCCGAGCTCCCACCAGCGACCTGGTCATCGAGCACTCGACGGTGAGCCGCTTTCACGCGTGGATCGAGCACGACGCGCGCACCGACCTGTGGATGGTCACCGACGCCGAGAGCCGCAACGGCACCTGGCTCAACGGGCTCGCGCTCGGGCCACGCCAGTGCCGAGCCCTGTGCGACTCCGACGTGCTCCGGCTGGGCGATGCCGTCTTGAGGTTCCTGCTCCCCGACTCGCTGGTGGCGTACGTCCGCGACCGGGCAGCCTGAGCCTCAGGGGTCGAATCGGTACCCCAGCCCGCGCACCGTCTTGAAGTGGCGTGGCTCATCGGGGTCGGGCTCGAACTTCGCCCGCAGCTGGCTGACGAAGTTGTCCACCGTGCGAGCCGTGCCCTCGTAGCCGAAGCCCCAGGCCCCCGAGAGGAGCTCGTCGCGGCTGAAGGTGCGGCCCGCGTGGGTGACGAAGTGGGCGAGCAGCTTGAACTCTTGCGCGGTGAGCTCGACGAGCTGGCCGGCCCGGCTCACCGTCTTGGACCTCAGGTCGACCACGGTGTCCGAGAAGCGCACCGGCTCCTCTTCGCGGTAGCGGCGCCGGAGCACCGCCCGAATGCGGGCCAAGAGCTCCTGGAGCCCGAAGGGCTTCACCACGTAGTCGTCGGCCCCCAGGTTGAGGCCCATGATCTTGTCTGGCTCGAGGCTCTTGGCCGACAGCACCACCACCGGCGTGGTGCTGCCCCGGGCGCGCAGCTCCTCGAGCACCTCGAAGCCGTTCATCAGCGGCATCATGATGTCGAGCACGATGAGGTCGGGCTCCTCGTCGATGGCCTTCTGCAGGGCGGCCCGGCCGTCCTGGGCCTGCAGCACCTCGAAGCCCTCGTACTTGAGGCTCATGGACAGGCCAGTGAGGATGGCCAGGTCGTCTTCGGCCACCAAGATGGTTCGTTTCTCATCGCTCATGGGTGGGCCGCGGGAAGGTGGATGCGGAACGTACTGCCTCGGCCGACGGTGCTGTCCACCGAGATTCGCCCGTTGTGCGCTTGGGCGATGCGCTGGGCGATCGACAGGCCCAGGCCCGAACCCTCGGTCGCGCGGGTGAGCAGGTTGTCGATGCGGTAGAAGCGGTCGAAGACGCGCTTGAGCTCGCGCCGGGGAATGCCCACGCCGTTGTCCTCCACCTCGAAGACGACGTCGCCGTCGTCCTTCACGGCGCGCAACACGATGTGCTTGTGCTCGCCGGTGTACTTGAACGCGTTCTGGAGCAGGTTGAGGAGCGCCCCCGAGAAGGCGTCGACGTCGACCCGCACCATCGGCAGCGAGGGCGCTTGCTCGACGGTGAAGTCCATCGGGGTCCCTCGCCGGAGCGTCCGGAAGGAGCCCGCGGCCGCCTCCATCACCTGGTCGACCGCCACCGGCTCGAGGTGGTAGCGCTTGCGGCCGCTCTCGATGCGCGCCCAGTCGAGCACCGCCTCGATCATCCCCGACAGGCGGGTCGTCTCCTTGGCCAGCATGTCGAGCACCGTCTGCATCTCTTCGGCGTCCTTGACCCGCCCGGTGGCCAGCATCTCGATGAACATGCGAATGGAGGTGAGGGGCGTGCGCAGCTCGTGGCTGACCAGCGAGACGAAGTCGGTCTTGAGCCGCGAGACGTGCGCCTCCCGGTAGAGCGTTCGCCCGGTGTAGATGACGCCCAGGGCCAGGGCCACGTAGAAGACTCCCAGGAGCACCCCGTAGAGAATGCGGTTGCGGGTCGACGCCTGCGCCACCGGGTCTTCGCCCAGGGCGTGGGCCACCAGTCGAAAGTCCTGCACGGGGCTGGGCATCGTCACGCTGGCCAGCTCCCGGGGGCCCAGGGCCGAGTCGCGCACCCCCGACACCCCGGAGACGAAGCGGGCGAGGAGCCCCTGAGGCACCTCTGGCTGCACCGGCTCGAGGGTCAGGCGGGCCGCGTCGCCCGCCGTCACCAGCGCCCCGGCTCGGGCCACCATTGCCTCCACGGCTCGCATCGAGAGCTGACAACCGACGACGCGATCTCGGTCACGCATGGCGGCCACCAGGAGCGTGCCCTGGGTCGAGGCGATGGAGAACACCACCGGGCGCTCGGGGACCGCGGTCAGCTCCGGCCCGAGACCCGCGACGAAGGCCCCCAGCCGGGCGTCAGCGGTGCGGGTCTGGCCCTGCTCCACCACGAAGGGCACCTCCGAGACCAGCAGCGGCCCGGCACCCGGCTCGGTGGGGCGAAGCTCGAGCAACAACCCTGTCGAGGTGGGCGTGCTCACCAGCGCGTCGAGCTGGCGGCGGATCTCGTCTTGCGCGACGGCGAGGCGGCGGGCCCAGACCGCCTCGAGGCGTTTCTCCACGGCGGCGCGCTCGTTGATGATGGCGACCACCCCGAAGCCCGACAGACCCGCCGAGGGCAGCACCACCAACACGATGAGGAGCGTGAAGGTTCGCCGAAACGACAGGAACTCGATGGTTTCGGGGTTGCCCATGCGGCGGACCAGAGCCTCACCATCGCACACCCTGGGCCCGAGCGAACGGTTCCGAGGCCGACCTTTTGGTGTGAAGCCATGCCCTGGTTGCCTTAGCGTAGGCTGGTGCTGTCCCTGGGCTCGGCCAGTCTCGAGGTGTTGGTGTTGGTGGCTCAGGTCGCCACCGCGCCGGCCCCGGACCTCGACTGGGCTCCCTATATCGACCCGAGCAAGCATCAGCTCACCCAGTGGGCCACGAGCCCCGAGGCGGCTCAGGTTCCCGAGGCGCTGTCCCCGCCGCCCGATGCGCCGGCGATCCCGCTGCTCGGCCCGCGGGCGGTGTACGTGAGGCGCCCCAGAGCCCCGTTGCTCCCCAACCGCGTGAGCATGGCCGGGGCGCCGAGCTTGGGTCAGTGGACCCGCGGGGAGCTGGCGAGCCTCGGGTTTCCCTTGGTGTCCTTGCGTTTCTCGCTGGGCCTGCTGCCGGAGCTCGACGTGGGGCTCGGCTTCGACACCGTGTACTTCGTAGCCAACCAACCCACCCTCACCGCGCGGTGGTGCTTCGCCCGCTGGGGTGGGTGGGCCTTCGCCGCCACGCTCGAGGCGGGGCCCATGTTCTTCGCCGTGCCTGCCGCCATGGAGGCGAGGGGAGGCGCGCGGTGGCTCACCGGCCGCCGCGACGTCAACCTCTCGCCGGCCCTGGTGGTGTCGCGCCAAGGCACCCACCCGCGGGCGGTTCGCCCGTTCCTCGAGCTCAGGTACCTGTTGGCCATCGACACCGAGCCCTTCGCCACCACGCCCCTGGCCGGCGTTCCTCCACGCTTGATCATCGGGCACAATGGCAGCGTGCGAGGGGGCGCCGAGCTGCCCCTGTCGGCCACCACCTCGTTCTTGGTAGAGGTGGGGCTCGAGTTTCACGGGCGCCGTGACGACGCGGTCGCCATGCCGAGCCTGGCGGTGGGGTTGGTCACGTCGCTGTGAGGAGACGCACGTCATGAAGAAGGCCGCGGTTTTTGGCGCTGGGAGCTTCGGCACCGCCATCGCTCAGGTGCTGTCGGGGAACTTCGCCGAGGTCGTGCTGTGGGGCCGAGACGCAGGGCTCATCGAGGCCGTCACCGAGCGGCACGAGAACCCCAGCTACCTCCCCGGGCTGCCGCTGTCCCCCAACATCAGGGGCACCACCGATGTCGAGGACGCCGCCCGGGGCGCCCAGCTCGTGGTGGTGGCCATTCCTTCTCAGGCCACTCGCGACTTCCTCGCCGCGACCCACCCGGTGTTCCCCGATCACGTGCCCATCGTCACCATCGCCAAGGGCATCGAGAACCAGACGTTGTGCACGATGACCGAGGTGCTCGAGCAGTGCCTCCCCGAGGCGTACATTCCCAACGTCGCCGTGCTCTCGGGGCCCTCCTTCGCCAAGGAGATGATGCTGCGCCTGCCCACGGTGGTGACGGTGGCCTCGAGGTTCGAGAAGACAGCCAAGCTCGTACAGGGCCTGTTCTCGAGCGAGGTGTTTCGGGCCTACACCTCGACCGACGTGGTGGGGGTGCAGGTCGGTGGGGCGCTGAAGAACGTGATCGCCATCGCCGCGGGCGTCTCCGATGGCATGGGGCTGGGCCACAATTCGCGGGCCGCCATCATCACCCGGGGCCTGGCCGAGATCTCCCGCATCGCCGTGCGCATGGGAGGCAACCCACTCACCTTGTCTGGTCTGGCCGGAATGGGTGATCTGGTCTTGACCTGCACAGGAGAGCTGTCTCGGAACCGAACCGTCGGTATGCAATTGGGCCGCGGGAGGGCCATGGACGATATCTTACGAGACATGAAACAGGTGGCCGAAGGCGTGAAGACAGCCAAGAGCGCCAAGGATCTCTCGGTGAAGATGGGGGTCGAGCTCCCCATCTGCGAGCAGATCTACCGCATCGCCTGGGAAGGCAAGAGCCCGCGGGCGGCGGTCACCGAGCTCATGGTGCGAGCGCCCAAGTCCGAGCTGGTGTGACGTGGCTGTTCAGGCCTGGGGGAACCCCCCGATGCCGCGTTTGGATTGACGGGCCGGAGGCATGCCCGCCCGCGCCGCCGCGGCCAGGACCTCCTCGGTCGAGAGGCGCGTGGGTGACGTCTTCGGCGAGGCGGCCGCGCTCTGCACTGCCAACTGGTGCTTGGCGTGGGCTCGCTTCTTCCACGTCACCAACCCCACCACCGCGCTGCAGGCCATGAAGTTCGATGTGAAGACAATCACCATCTTCATGTCGTGGGCGACCAGGCGCCCGTACACCGCACCCGCCATGTGTGCGATGCCGAAGTAGCCCCATGTCATTCGAGACACGCCGGTCGCGCCATTTCGGCAGGTGGCCGCCGCGTGCAGCTGAGGCACGTAGGCGAAGAGTCGGCCCATGTTCGCGGCCATGAAGACCCAAGTTACCACTTCAGCCACTCGGTCCATTCCAGTACCATCGCACGAGATGGGGGGGGGATCGCAACATCGTCGCCCGTCGGCCCCTTCGGAGCTGCGAAGGCGGCGTTCTTCCTGTATACTATTGCTTCTCCGGTTGTGGGCGTGTGTATGTGATTTCATGACCCGATTGAGGTTCTGAGTTAACATGCCTGACGAGCGGCAAGTGAAAGCAGAAAAAGGGGCGGCTGGTAGCGACGATGTTGACTTCGAATCAGACGACCTCGGCGCGAGTCTGGTGCCTCCGGACCCGCTGGCCGCGCTCGGCGGCAAGGATCCGCTGGCTCCCGAGCCGTGGGAGCAGCTGAATTTCCCTTCGACCGCCATCGAGCCGGCCCTGGTGCCGCCTGGCGAGAACCTCCGGCCGCCGTCGACGATTTCTCCGGTGCCTCCGCTGAAGGAGCCGTCGGTGGCGGTGACGGGTGGGCCTCCCGCCTCGCCGGCTGACGCGTCGACGGGGAGCCGCGGCGTGCCGGGCCTTCGGTCGACCGGAGTCGGGCGCCCGCCAACGCGTACGACGCTGACGGCCGGCATTCCCGCCGAGCCCTCGGGTGCCCGCTCGATGGCCTCCACGCTCCACCCGAAGATCGAGGTGGATCCGGCCCCGATGACCCAGCCGCACCTCTCGGCCGTCGAGCTGGCCGCGACCAAGTCTGGCATTCGCCGGTCGTTCTCGGCGGTCACCTCGAGAGGGCCAGACACCTCGGGTGGGTCGCCGTTCGCTGATCGCACGGGGGCGAGGCTCCCTCCGTCGGCCGCGGTAGGTCGGGCGCCCCCGGTGCGGGCGCTCTCGCACACGGCGAGCAGAGCTGCCGATACGGACCCTGGGTTGTTTCCAGCTGCCTCACCGCGCCCGACGAGCACCGGGGTCGGCTCGGTGAGCTCGAGCGCTGGCGTGGCGCGGGTTCCGAGCCTGCCGCCTCCGCCGTCCAACGCGGCGGTGTCTCCGCTCTCGATGTCGTCGAGCTCGCCGCCGGCGCTGCCCACCCGACCCGCGCGCACCAAGGAGCCCCTCGCCGAGACGCGGGAGGAGGTCCTTCTGGGCCAGAGCCCAGTCCCATTCCAGACTCGCGCCTCGCCAGAACCCAAGCCTTCGGAGCTGGAGACTCTGGGCATGTTCGGGAAGTATCGGCTGGTGCAACACCTGGCGGTGGGAGGCATGGCTCAGCTGTACCTCGCCTCGCTGGACGGCCCCGATGGGTTCTCCAAGCAATGCGTGGTGAAGACGATTCTCCCCGAGTTCGCGGTGTTGCCGGACTTCAACGAGATGTTTGTTGACGAAGCCAAGGTGGCGGCGCTGCTCCATCACCCGAACATCGTGCAGGTCTACGACTTCGGTCGAGAGGGTGGCCGGTACTTTTTGGCCATGGAGTATGTGAAGGGCGCCAGCCTCCAGCAGGTGCTGCGGGAGGCGTACCGGGCCGGCATGACGCTGGGGCCTCGCTTCGCCATCACCATCGGCGCGCAGATGTGTGATGCCATGGGGTATGCCCAGGCGCTCAAGGGGCCCGACGGGCGGCCGCTCAACCTGGTGCATCGAGATCTGACGACGGGCAACATTCTCATCTCGGCTGGCGGGGTGGCGAAGCTGACTGACTTCGGCATCGTGAAGACCGAGCTCAACCTGAGCGCGACCGCGGCTGGAGTGGTGAAGGGCAAGTATCCCTACATGTCGCCGGAGCAGATCCGCGCCGAGCCCATCGATCACCGGAGCGACATCTTCTCGCTGGGCGTGGTGCTGTACGAGGTCGCCACCGGCGTGGCGCTGTTCCGCCGGCGCTCCCTGGCCGACACCATCGCCGCCGTGGCCCACGCCCAGGTCCGTCCGCCCACCGAGTTCTTGCCTTCGTTCCCGCCGCAGTTCGAGAAGATCCTCCTCAAGGCACTCTCGCTCCGGCGGGAGGATCGGTTCCAGACCTTCGCCGAGTTGGGCCAGGCGCTCGATGTGTTTCGCCTGTCGCGCAACTGGACGTCGAGCAGCCGCGAGCTGGCCTCCTTGGTTCAGGCGTTGTTCCCCGGAGGGGTCGCCGTCGGGGCCTACGCCGGCACCGCGTCAGGGCTCATGCCTGCAGGGCCCGACGAAGGCCCCCTGCCTCCGCCCGAGATCGCCAGCGGAAATTCAGCCAAGCCCGCGCCGGCCGCCCGTCTCGGCCCTGTCGAGCTGGGCCTCGTCGCGCTGGCGTTGGCGATGCTGTTCGTCTTGGTCTGGCTGCTCGCCCTGCCGAGCTGAGGGCGCGTCACTGCCCGCTGACCTTGGGACAGCTCGGATCCTTCACGCAGTCGAACACGGCCATGTCCTCGAACAGGCCGTTCACCACCTGAAACCGGGCCAGCTTGTCGACCACGTTCAAGTTGGCGTCGAGATCCATCGGGCCGGAGGCTCCTTCGTAGTTGATGGGCAGCCCCTTGCGGAGCGCGGTCAGGGCCTTGACGACCTCGTCCTTTCCGGTTCGAACGACGGTGCCCTGGCTCGCGGTTTGAGCCATGGTCACCATGGCGTCGCGGATCTGCGTGCCAGTCACCTGGGTGGGGTCATCGAGGGGAATGGTGGCCTTGAGGGCGCCGAGCATCAAGGTCATCGCCGTGTCGTAGTAGATGGCGTCGCGGTAGACGACGGGCGTGCCGAAGGCGAGCTGGTAGTCGCGCTTGAACACGTTCCCCGAGTCGTCGTCTTCGAGCAAGAGGTGGCTCACGCCCTGTTCCCCCTCGGCCAGCTGGGCGATGGCTCGCAGGGCCGACGACGCGCGAAAGGTGTGGAAGTGCAGCGTGGGAATGGTGGATCCCGACTCCTTGTACGCCCGGGTGTAGGCCGATTCTTGCAGCACCAGGTTGGCCGAGACCACCATGTCGGGCAGCCCGTCGGTGGTGCCGGTCGTCTCGTTGTGGGTGTCGATCAGCTTGCCGACGTCTTGGGCCCAGGGGTAGCTGTTGGTGTCGATGTCGCGTGGGTGGGCGATGGCCTCGAGCACGTAGGGGGCGCCGCCGTCGAGCTGGGTCTTCAGCTCGGCGTCGAGGTCCTTCTTGGCTCCACCGCCGAAGGAGTCGTCGACGTAATAGACCGAGACCTTCACCTTGCCGTCGTGGTTGCTGTCGCCGTTCTTGACCACCAGTGAGGCGAGCACCTTCGCCACCAGCTTGGTCGACATGATGCCGCGGAAGTTCCACTTGTCGCCGTTGCGCCAGGCGGCCTGCTGCACGAGGTCGGTGGGGACCGAGACGGTCGGGCTGTTGATCGAGCTCGACGTGCACGAAGCGCAGATGAGGGGCACCGAGAGATCGTTGCTCGTGTCGGCGTCGTAATAGAGCCGGTGCACCGCGAGGTCTTCGTCAGACGTCGCCAGGAGCAGGGCCTTGGCTGGCCCCTCGTTGACCCCGACCTTGACCAGCGAGATGGCCTCCTGCAGCGCCGCGTCGGCCAGGCCGGCCGAGTCGCGGATGGGTATGCGGAAGGCCAGGTTTTTGTACCCGGCCTCTTCGAGCGCCAGGTTGACGTGCGACTCGGCCAGCATCATCGCGTCGCCCCAGGACAGCTCGGAGTTGATGCCGGTGCGGTCGAGGATCGCCCCGAGCACGATGGTGTTCTTGTTCTTGGCCGTGGGCTGGCACCCAGAGGCGAGGCCCAGCGAGAGGGCCAGGGCGACGGTGATCGACCGCGCTGGGGCCAGGGTCCGGTGCACTTGGAGTTCGGTACGCATCGTCACCTCAGTAGCTCTGCTTGAGCTCGAGCATCATGGTTCGGCCAGCCCCGGGAATGTCGAAGCCGCCATAGGCCGGCTCGGACTCGCGCACGTCGAGTACGTTGCGCATGGTGAAGGCGAAGGAGGTCTGCGAGCCCCCGAGGAAGTTGAGCCCCACCGTCGAGATGGAGAAGTCCACGTGCACATAGCCGGGCAGCTCGTAAGGCCCGTTGTTCAGCAGCGAGTTCGACTGGGTCGAGCCACGGGGGCCGACCCCGCGGACGCGGGCGTTGAAGTTGAGGAAGGCCTCGGGCACCGCCACGTTGACGCCGGCCACGCCCATCACGTTGGGGAAGGCGGTGGGCGAGAGGCTGAGATCAGGGCGGTCGGCCTCGATGATGAGGTTGGGGTTCTCGGCCAGGAGCGTGCGCTGGAAGCTGCCCTGGGCGAACACGCCGAGTCGGCCCAGGGTGAGGTTGGCCGAGAGCTCGAGCCCGGCGGTCGCTACCCGGCCCTGGTTGACGGCCTTGAAGTCGGCGCCAGCACGGGCGAACTGAATGAGGTCGTCCACCACCTGGCCGAAGATCGACGCCTCGACGCCCAGCCGCCGAACGATCTGCGCGCTGGCCACCAGCTCGACGCTGTTGACCACCTGGGGCTTCAGCTTCGGAGTGCCGACCAGCTCCTGGTTGGTTCGAATCAGGTTCCCGCTGACGTTGCTGGCGGTGCCGAAGTTGGGCTGGGCGAACAGCATCACGCCCGAGGGGGCCTGGAAGGCTCGCCCGCCCACCAACTTGATGCTCAGCTGATCGTTGGGCGCCCAGGCGAGGCCGGCCCGCCAGGAATACTGGGGGAGGAAGTAGTTGAAGAAGTCGAGGCGGCCGTTGAGCGTGAGGCGTACCCGCGACCACGGCCCGCTCTTCTGGGGGCTGAAGACGAGCTGCAGCGGGATGCCCACGTCAGACATCATGAAGCTCTGGGGGTCGTTGCCGGGGAAGACCGGGTTGATGCGCGTGCCCACGGTCTGGCCCGAGCCGGCGGTGGGCGCGAGGATGACCTCGGTGAACGAGAGCGCGCTCTCGAAGTCGAGGGAGAAGTCGATTCCGGCCTTGAGGGACAGCAGCACCGTGTCGAACGGCGAGATCGAGAAGTTGAACTGCCCGTCGAGGCCCCAGGCGCGGAAGTTGCGGGTGTAATACGAGTTCGAGGTGCCGGTGAGGAAGAGCTTCTCGTCGCCCAGGGGTATGCCCCGCGACCAACCCAGGGTGGCGTCGAGGGCCGCGATGGTGCCCAGCGGCTTCTCGTAGCGCAGCGAGGCGAAGTCATTCTCGAGCTCGACCCGGCTCTGGTGGGTGAGCACCGAGGCGAGTTGGAACTCGGCCATCGAGTCGAGGTGCTGGATCCCTCCCTGGAAGCTGAGCCGGCCCAGCTGGTCACTCCAGGCGGCATACTGGGCGAAGACCGACAGCGGCTGGGCGACGTCGTGCTGCGACGATCTGCCGAGGAAGGCGCTGTACGGAGGTCGCGTGGCATCTTGGGTCGAGAAGGTGGGCTGTATGGTGAGCCCCGAGCGATCGAAGCGGTCGGCGCTCACGGCGATGAGCAGCGCGTGCGACTTCTCTTCGTAGCCGCCAGCCACCGTGCCGCCGTAGCCCAGGTTCGAGCCGTTCATGTGGGCCCGCAGCGTGCCCTCGGCCACCAGCGTGCCACCGGTCTGGGTGCGGGTGACGACGTTGATGGTGGCGAGGAAGGCGTTGGCGCCGTAGAGCGCCGACAGGGGGCCCAGGGCGATCTCCACCCGCTCCACCATCGTCAGGGGAATGAACTCGGGGCCGATGAAGGCCGTGAGGTCGGGCCGGAAGTTCACCGCCACGCCGTTGATCATGATGCGGACGATGCGGGTCCCCGCGCGCACGCCGCCCGAGACGCCGCGGACGCTCACCGCCGGGAGCACGTTGTCATCGATGACGTAGACGCCCACCACGTCTCGCAGGAGGTCGGCCAGGGAGCGGTAGCCCCGCTGGGCGATGGCCTCGTAGGAGACGGTGGTGATGTTCGCCGCCGCCAGCGCCCGGCTCTCGTCTTGGCCCGAGGCAATGCGCGTTTCCCGGTTGCGCTCCTGGTCGACCAGCGCCTGATCGAGCTCGGCCTGATCGGACCCCTTGGGGCTCTGGGCCCACGCGCTCGCTGTCAGAGCGACTGAAACGACGACGATGCCTACCCTCGCGCTCAGCATGAAGTCTCCTCGAAATGCTGTGGATGCTCGAGCTACCGGAACTGAACGTTGATCCGATGGCCCGCCTCGACCGTCACCACCTTCCGTCGCTTGACGTTCCCGTCGCTCCTCAGCTCGACGGTCGCCTCTCCCTCGGTGATGCCCTTGGCCAGCACCGGGGGTGGCCCGTAGGCGACTCCTCCGATGTACACGTCACCCACCAAACCGCCCTGGAGCACCAGCACCTCGCCGACCAGGCCCGGAGCATGGGCCGCGGCGGCGGACGGGCTGCCCGTCGCTGGTGGAGGGGTCACGGCTCGTTGGTCCTCGGGAGGAGGCGGCGTGGGCTTCGGTGCCGTCTCGAGTGGGGTCGGCTTGGGCTCGGGTGGCGGCGGAGGCTCGCCCAGGTCGGCGTCGACGGTGGCGATGCCGTCCTCCTCCACGGTGACGAGGCGCCTGAAGGTCTGGCCGTCACTCCGGCGAACGATCACCTCGTGAGGCCCCACGTCGAGACGGCGCCTGAGCGGAGTGTTGTCGGCCCGCTTGCCGTCGAGCTCCACCGAGAGCCCGGTGGGCACCGACGTCACCAGGAGCAGCCCGGTGGTGGGCTCGGCCCGCTCCGGTCGTTCGGCCGTGGCCTTGGCGACGGGCCGGGCTGGCGGTTTCTTGGGTGGAGGCGGCTTCGCAGGGCTCGCGGTGGGCGTAGGCGTAGGCGTAGGCGGGGGCGCCGGCGCGGCCGCGGGCTTGGCGGCCACCGCCTTGGGCGAGGGCTCGCGGTACTTTTCCTCGAGCTCCTTGGCGACGCGGAGCAGCTCGACCTCGTCGCCCAGCCCGTTGCCCCCCTTGACGATGCCCGACAGCGTGGCGATCGCGCTGGCGTAGTCGCCCTTCTCGATGGCCGTGACGGCGCCGGCCCGCTGCACCCGCACCAACGCCTTGTCTCCGACGGGGTGATTCTCGGGCCGCTCGGTCGCGGGGGCAGTGGAGGCGACGGGGGCTGCCGGGGCCTTGCGAGTGGCGCGCTTGACGACCACCACGCCGAGGATGACCCCGAGCGCCAACACGACCAGCAACAAGACGCTGCGGATTGACTTGGGCTCCATAGACCTCACTCGATGAGGAACCAGGTGATGAGCCCCAGGAGCATCAGGGCCACGGCGCCCAGGGCGAACTCCCCTTTGCCCCACGGCGCACGGGCTGCCTCTGTCTTGGGTGGGGTGACCGAATCGATCTCGAGCGGGGGCACCAGGCCCCGTGCCTCCGCCAGACCGACGCTCTTGCCGGTCGCCAGCGCGGGCTCGAAGGCTCCGGGGGCAGGCCCCGACAGGGAGCTCAAGAGGCACGCGAGGGTCGATGGCCCGGCGACCCAGCCGCGGCTCGCCCGCACGCGCTCGAGCTCGGCGCCCAGGTCGCGGAAGCTCTGGTACCGATGAGCCGGCGCTTGCGCCAAGGCCTTGAGCAGCACGCGCTCCAGATCTTCGGGGAAGTCGGGCATGAAAGATCGTGGTGGCGGCACCACCGCCGACCCCACCGCCAAGACTGTCTCTGCCACCGTCGGGCGTCGAAACAGCCGCCGCTGGGTGGCCGCCTCGTACAGCACGATGCCCAGAGAGAAGATGTCGGAGCGGTGGTCGAGCGGCATCGCGTGGATCTGCTCCGGCGACATGTAGTCGTACTTGCCCTTGATGACGCCCACCGCGGTGTGATCAGTGGCCGACCCGACCTTCACCACGCCGAAGTCGGTCAGCTTCACCACTCCCCGGGTCGAGATGAGGACGTTGCCCGGAGACAGGTCGCGGTGCACCAGCTTGAGCGGGGTGCCGTCGGGAGTCTGGAACTCCTCCACGTACGTCATCGCGTCGCACATCGCCGCGCCGACCGCCAGCGCGACCTGTGGACCCAGGGAGATGCGGGCACGGGCGGCGGCCTGCAATAACTCGTGGAGCGAGCGGCCCTCGACGTACTCGAGCGCGAGGAAGTACTGGTCGCCGAGTTTCCCGAAGTCGTAGACCGCGACGATGTTCGGGTGATTCAGCATCGCCGCCACCTTGGCTTCGGTGATGAACATGCTGCTGAACTCGGCGCTGCTCGACAACTCGGGCAGCATGGTCTTCACCACGCACGCCTTCGAGAAGCCGTCGGGGCCGTCGATGGCCGCGAGGTAGAGCTGCGCCATTCCGCCAGCCGCGAGGCGCTGCACCAAGCGGAACCGACCGAAGCTTGGGTAAGGCCCCTGATTCTCGGCTGACAACATCGCCCCCTGTTGGGCTTCTGCACGGTCGTGCACCATCACGTCGGCGAAGCGAGGGCAGTGTACCTCACGCCTCGCTCAATGCATCAACTGACGCAGTCTCAGAGTGGTCACCGTTCGGCGTCCATCGGTGTGCTCCCTACCTTTGATTACTCAGCAGAGGAGTGATCGTGGGTGATGCGCCAGCCCTCGGTGCGCTTTCGGAGCACGAGTGTGAAGAGGCCCTTGGGCTCGCGGCCTCCCTCGAGCGTGAGCTTCCAGCGCCCTCGGGCGATGGCGACGTCAGGGCCGAGCACCTCGACGGTGACGTCGGTGAAGGTGAGGGTGCCCATTCGTCGGCCACCGCTCTGGTAGCGGGCCCGGTAGCGATCGAGCGTCGCCTGCCACCCTCGGGTGATGGTGCCGCCAGCGAAGAAGGTCAGCTCGTCGGACTTCTCATAGCCGCCCAGGTAGCCCTCGAGATCGCCCCGGTTCCACGCCGCGGCTTGCTCGTCGAGCAGCGAGCGAATCGCCGTCTCTGAGCTCAGCGTGGGGGCCGCGGCCAAGAGGCCGCTGAGGAGGTGACCCAAGGCGCTCATGAGACCAGGCCCTTGAGGCGCCAGGTGGTGACGCGGCGAGTGTCGGTGCGGCACTCGGTGAGGCCTTGCGCCTGCATCTCTTCGAGCAGCTTGAGCACCTTGAGGTTGGGCGCCTCGACCGCCTTGGCCAGTTGCTCGGCAGTGGTACCGTGGAGCTCGCGCCGCAGCTCGCGGATGAGCGTGCGCTTGAGCTCGGCCTTCTCGATGCCGTCGATGTCGCCACTCCGCCACGCCGACACGACCCCCAGGGCGATGAGGGTCACCACCAGCACGGCGATCGCCGGGTACACCAGGTGGGTGTTCTCTTCGAGCACCTCGATGTACCGGGGCTCGGTCGAGCTGGTCGGCTTCACGTAGGGCGCGGGCTCCCCGGGGAGCTCCATTGCAAGCACGAGGGTCATGGCCAGAGCCAGCACGGAACCGCAGTGTAGCGTGCCTGGGAAGAAAAGATGTACCTGGAGAGGAAGCTGAGTGAAAGTCACTCACCTCGTGGAACTGGTCATCGGCAACGCCACCATCGTCACGATGAACGGGTCTCGCGACGTGCTCCGCGACGCCGAGCTGATCATCGAAGGCGACCGCATCATCGAGGTGGGGCCAAGGAAAGGGCGTCGGCCCCGGGTTCATCGCTTCCTCGACGCCAGAGGCAAGGTCGTGCTCCCTGGCCTCATTCACAGCCACCTCCACGCCTGCCAGACGCTGTGCCGCAACCACGCCGACGGCCTCGAGCTGTTGGAGTGGCTCAGAGAGCGCATCTGGCCCTTCGAGGCGGCCCACGACCAGGCCTCGATGCGCGCATCGGCCGATCTCACCTTCCTCGAGTGTCTGTTGAGCGGCGCCACGGCCGCCCTCGACATGGGCTCCGTGCACCACTACGAGCAGGTCTTCGAGTCGGCGCGCGACGCGGGCATTCGCCTGACCGGCGGCAAGTGCATGATCGACGCGGGGCAGGGTGTGCCCCAGCGACTCAGAGAGACGACCGAGGGCTCGTTGAGCGAGAGTGTCCGGCTCTTGGACGCGTGGCATGGGCAGGAGGGTGGGCGGCTCCGCTACGCTCTGGCGCCGCGCTTCGTGTTGTCGTGCACCGAGACGCTCCTGCGGCGTACCCAGGCGCTGGCGGTGGAGCGCGGGGTGCGGCTCCACACGCACGCGGCCGAGAGCCAGGCCGAATGCGACGCGGTGCGCACCAAGACGGGCCTCGATTACCTCGAGTACTTCGAGAAGCTCGGGTGGCTCGGCCCCGGCACCACGCTGGCCCACTGCGTATGGCTGACGGCCGGAGAGCAGCGGCTGTTGCGCGAATCGGGGACCCGGGTCGCTCACTGCCCAGGGGCGAACCTCAAGCTCGCCTCGGGCGTGGCCAAGGTGCCCGAGCTGTTGGCCCAGGGGGTGTCGGTCGGAGTGGGGGCCGATGGCGCGGCGTGCAACAACAACCTCGACATCTGGAGCGAGCTCAGGCTGGCCGCCCTCATTCACAACCTCCGCTCTGGCCCGACGGCGATGAAGCCCATGGAGGTGCTCGAGCTGGCCACCCTCGGCGGTGCGAGGGCGCTGGGGCTGGAGGGGCAGGTGGGGGCCTTGGCACCGGGCATGAAAGCCGACGTGGTGCTGGTGGATGTTCTGGGTGCCCACGCGCTGCCGCTGTCCGACGACGTGGTGTCGACCCTGGTGTATGCGACCCAGTCTCGTGACGTGACCGACGTCATCGTCGATGGGACGGTGGTGGTGAGCAATCGGCGCATCCTCACCATGGACGAGCGGAAAGTGCGGCAGGCCGCCGCGACCCAGGCGGCTCGACTCCTGACCTCACTCTGACGGTCAGGCGACGCAATCGCGAGAGATGTTGGGTCGTCGTGCAAAGGGTGTACAGTCGTCAGCAGCGAACTTCGTCGGCCCTCAGTGGGCCCTCTATCGGGAGAACGTCATCCCATGTGGCAACGGTTCAGGCGCGCCATGCGCAGCTTCGTCGGGTTCTTTGTCAGCACCATCGAGGATCCCGAGTTGATCCTCGAGCAGAACATCAGGGACATGAACGATCAGGTCCCCAAGATGAACGAGTCCATCGCCATGGTGCGGGCGAACGTGACGCTCCTCGAGAAGGAGAACAGCAAGTACCGCACCGAGGTGGGAGACCTCACCGCCAAGGTGAAGGCGGCGATCCAGGCCGGTCGTGACGACCTCGCGGCCCAGTACGCCACCCGCCTGCAGATGGAACGGGGGGCCCTGGCCCGCAACGAGCAGCAGGTCGCCGGGGCCCGGAGCGCCTACGACAAGGCCATCAACGTGAAGAAGGCCTTCATGCGCGAAAAGGAGCGCAAGACGGCCGAGGCCACCGCCGCGCTGCGCGACGCCCGCCGAGCCAAGTGGCAGTCGAAGGTGGCCGACGCGATGGAGTCCTTCGAGGTCGCCGGCATCGACGCGACCCACGACGAGATGCTCCGGAAGGTCGAGGAGCAGACCGCGGTGAACGAGGCGCGCATGGCCATGGCCCTCGAGACGGTGGATCACCAGGCCCTCAAGATCGAGGAGGACGCCGAGGCGATCCAGGCCCAAGAGCTGGTGAAGCAGTTCAAGATGGAGATGGGCCTCTCGAGCCCCGCGCCGGTCGCCGAGGTCGGCCCCGAGGGCGAGAAGACCATCGGCAAGAAGGTCGAGGTGAAGTAGCGCTTCGATGGCACGCGTTCGCGGTCTGAGGCGGCAGCTCTTCATCGGCCGGGTGCTGATCGCCATGTTCTTCGTGTCCCTGGCGACCGTGTCCATCGCGGCCGAGCGGCTGGGGTATGTCGATCGTCTGATGGAGCGGCTCCGGGGCCGGTCGCCGAGGTTGGCCGCGGGCGACTTCCCCGCCGGAGTGATGGCCCCGGTGGAAGACCTGGTCAAAGTACCCTTGCGACCCATGGTGGTTGGGCTGGTGCCACGGGGCGCGGTGGCTCCGCTCCTGGTGGCGGCCGGAGACTCGGAGCGGGTCGGGCTGTTCCGCGCCGGCTACGCCATCGACGTGAAGATCGAGCGCTACACCCGCGAGGACGAGCTGCGAAAGGCTCTGGTGCGGGGGGCCGAGAACGGGGGCGTCGATTTGGCCGCCATGCCGGTCTCGTCGCTCGCCATGTCTGCCTCGTTCTTGCGAGACACGGCCCCGCGGGTGGTGCTGCTCCTGGGGCGATCGCGCGGCCAAGACGTGGTGGCTGCCCGGCCGCCGGTGACGTCCACCGGGCAGTTGCTCAGCCGCCGCATCGGCGTCGAGGTGCGCAGCGCCAGCTGGTACGTGCTGCTGTGGAGCCTGTCTCGCAGCTCGCTGTCCCTTCGCGATGTCGAGCTGGTCAACTTCGACTCGGCTTTCGAGGCAGGGGAGGCCCTGAGGTCGGCGCGGGTCGACGCGGTGGCGGGCTACTCGGGCGACGTGGGGCCGGTGACCCGCGAGCTGGGGGGGACGATCCTCACCTCGACGGCCGACGCGCCGCACCTGGTCGCCACGGTGCTGGTGGCGCGGGGCGACTTCGCGGCTCGCTACCCCGATGGCATTCGCCGGCTGATCCGCGGGGTGCTCGACGCGAACGCCGCCGTGCTGAAAGACACCTCCGAAGCGGCCCGGCTCTTGGGCTCGGTGGCGCCCCAGCTCGGCGACCCGTCGGAGGCCATCGCGGCCGCGCCGCCGGCGACGCTGAAAGACAACCTCGCCTTCTTCGGGCTGGGTGAGGAGTCGCCGGTCACGTTCCACGAGCTGTTCCAGAGCGCTGCCGCCCTCAACACCAAGCTGTTCGATGCGCCCCAAGCACCCCAGCCGGAAGACGTGGCAGACCTGGCCGCCCTCAAGTACATCTCGGCCACCGCGGGCCACTGAAGCCCGCTCCTATGGCCAGCTCGCGCGCCCCCAACTACCTCCTCGCCGCGCTGGTGATGCCGGCGAACCTCTTCGCCCTGCTGGGCGGGACCATCGCCTCGATGGTGACGGGAGACTGGCTGCCGATGGTGGCGGCCGCCGGGGCCTCGGCCCTGTACCTGACGCTGCTCTCGACCTTCCCCAGCTTTCGCCGGCGGGTGCGGGCCAATTTCGAGGCCCAGTCGGGCTCACTGGTGGCGTCTCCCGATGAGCTCGAGACCCTCGTGGGTGAGCTCGGGCCGTCACAGCGGGAGCACTACCAGTCGCTCAAGGCGCTGCGCGACGGCATCCTCGAGCGCTACCAGACGCTCCCAGGGGGCAGGGTGCTGGCCGCTTCGAGCGCCCATCGCCTCGATGCCTTGCTGACGAGCTTCTTGCGGCTGGTGTCGACGCTCAACGGCTACCGACAGTTCCTCGGCACGACCGACCGGCAGCGCCTCGAGGCCGAGCTGGTGGCGCTGGAGGCCGAGCTGGCCAGCGACCGCAGCGAGCGACTGCGCGAGGTGAAGGCGCGGCGGGCCGAGATCCTCAAGAAGCGGGTGCAGCGCTACGCCCAGGCCGAGGAGAGCCGCGAGCTCATCAGCCACCAGCTCGCCAGCATCGAGGACGCGCTCCTGTTGACCCACGAGCAGTCCATCGCCATTCGAGACCCCCAGCTCGTCAGCCACCAACTCGACGCGCTGACGGCCGAGGTGACGGCCACCGAAGAGACGGTGAAAGAAATGGAGCAATTCATGCGGGTGACCGAGGAGTTCTCGTCGGCTGCCTCGTTGCCCGATGAAGGTGGGAAGGTGCGATGACACGCCGGCTCGGGTGGTACCTGGTGATTGCGATGCTGGCGGGCTGCGCTCGCTGCGGTGAGCGGCCGGCGCCTGAGCCGAGGGCGGTCGAGCGGGTGCTTGGCCGTGGAGCCGTTGGGGTGGTGGTGGTGCCCCAGCTCGCCTCGCTCGGGCAGAAGCTCGTGCTCTTCGAGCAGCTCAAGGTGGCGGCCTTCCTCGCGCCCACCCAGGGCTTCCAAGACCCTCGGGCGCTGGTCGATGCCCTGGTCGGTGAGCTGGGCGTCGACGTGCGGAGCGCTGCCGCCCTCGAGAAGTTCGGCCTCGATGGCCAGGCGCCTCTGGGGGTGGGGGTGCAGGTGACCGGGCATGCGTACGTGGCGCTCCCGGTGAAAGACCCGTCGAAGCTCCAGGCGTCGCTGGCCGCGCTCGCCACGAGGCGGCTGGGAGCCTCAGTCGCCGGGGAGCTCACGGTCGACGGCGTGGTGGTGAAGACGTTTTCTCGCGAGGCGAAGGGCCCGCCGAGGTTGGGGTATGCGCTGGCCCACGGCTTCGCGCTGGTCGCGGTCGACGAGGGCATCTCTGACCTCGCGGCGCTGGCCAGCCTCCCGGTGGGTGACTCGCTGGCGAAGGAGCCGGCTCTGGCTCGGGCGCGGGCGCGCGTGGCGACGGGGGGAGACGCCTTCGCCTACCTGCCACCTGGCAGCCCGCTCTTGGGCGAGTGGCCGGTGGAGAGCGCGTTGCTGGTCGTCACCCTCGAGCCGACCAGCTTCGCGGTGATGCTCGACGCTCCCTGGCGAGCCGAGGCGCCGATGCGGGCCTTGTTCGAAGCCTCCACTGAGGCCAGCGAGCTCCCGACGGCGATGGTGCCGCCCGACGCGTTTCTCGTCGCCCGCTACGACGGGCCCCCCAAGGCTCTCGGGCCGCTGTGGCGTCAGTTGTTCGGCCGGTGGATGGGCCAAGGGGGCATCGACCTCGAGCACGACATCCTCTCGCACCTGAAGCCCGGCGTGGTGGGGGCGCTCTCGTTGGCCGAACGGCCACCGCTGGGTCGCGGGCTGCCGACGCTCGACGTGCGCCGGACCAACCCCTTCGACTACCTGGGGCTGACGGGCACCGCGGCCCTCGACGGCCCCGACGGAGGGGTGCAGGCCTTGGAGACGGCCGCGGCCCTCGCGCCCCGGTTCGGAGCGCAGATGAAGCGGGCCGATCGCGCCGGTGCCACCGTGTACCTCACGTCTTGGTCTCAAGGAGAAGGGGTGCACTTCGCGGTGCGGGGAGACCGGCTGTACTTCGCCGCGCCTGTCGACCGACTCGATCGGCTCCTTCTGGCCGATGGCACGGCGCGGGCGGGAGAGCGGAAGCCGGGAGGGCCGACGGCGAGCGTGGTGCTCGACCTCTCGAAGCTCTCCCAGTCTGTACGAGCACTGCCCGAGAGCGTGTGGGGCCTGGGAGGCTTCGCCCTCAAGGGGACCGCCGTGCGCTGGCTCGATGCCATCGACGACCTGAAGGCGCTGACACTCGAGGTGAGCTCGAAGGATCAGGCGGTCTTCGCCCGGCTGGCGCTGTCGCTCGCTCCGGCGTCACCGAAGCCGGCTCCATGATCGTCACCCGGCGGCTCACTCGCAGCTACCCCGACGGAGCTCGTGGTCGCGCGGTGGTGTTGGCGGGCGTTGATCTCGAGGTGAAAGCAGGTGAGTTCACCGCCGTCGTCGGCCGGAGCGGGAGCGGGAAGTCGACGCTCCTGCACGTGCTGGGTGGCCTGGACAGCGGCTTCGAAGGTGAGGTGACGGTGGCCGGCATCCGCCTCGACGGCCTGGCCGAGTTGGCGCTGGCCCGCTTTCGCAACCGCCAGGTGGGCTTCGTCTTCCAGTCGTTTCACTTGGTCGGAGGCCTCCGGGCCCACGAGAACGTGGCCTTGCCGGCGTACTTCGACGCCACCGCGGGTGACGACGCGCGGGCCCGGGCGCTGGAGGCGCTGGCGCGGGTGGGGCTCGAAGGAAAGGCCGAGCGGCTCCCGTCTCAGCTCTCGGGAGGGGAGCGCCAGCGCGTCGCCATCGCCCGGGCGCTGTTCTCCCGCCCCCGCGTCTTGCTGTGCGATGAGCCGACGGGCAACCTCGACGCCGAGACCGCCGAGGAGATTATCGAGCTGTTCAAGACGCTCAACCGCGACGGCCTCACGGTGCTGGCGGTGACGCACGAGGAGCGGCTCAGGGGCGCCGCGACGCGGGTGCTGACTCTCGGCCACGGGGTGCTCTCGTGAGGGTCCGCTCGGTGGTGCAGTTGGCACGGCTGGGTCTTTCGAGCGACCGCCGTGGGGCCGTGTCGTCGTGCTTCGGCGTGGCGGTGGGCGTCGGAGCGCTGGTCTTCTTCGTCGCGCTGGGCCTCGGGGTCGGACGGGTGGTCCGCGAGAAGGTGTTCCCGGTCGATACCAGCCTCGTCGAGGTGGTGCCCTCGGCGCTGACGCTGGGGCTCTTGGGAGGCGCCCTCGATGAGCGCGAGGTCGAGCGGCTCCAAGGGCTCCCTGGCGTGGCGCGGGCGTACCGGAAGATGACCGTGCGGGTCCCGGCGGTGACGATCTACGACGGTGACTTTTTCGGCCAGCGGCTGCGCATGGGCCTCGAGGTCCTCGCGGTGGGGGTCGACCCGGGGCTGGTGCAGCGCGACGTGCCCGGGGGTGATTTCTCGGACCACGGCCCGGGCCAGCCCATACCCGCGGTGCTCTCGTCTCGGCTGCTGGAGATCTACAACAAGAGCTTCGCCCCAGCCCGGGCGCTGCCCCAGCTCTCGGCCGCCATGCTGATTGGCTTTGGGTTCCCGGTGGAGCTCAACCGCAGCTACGTCGCGCGCACCGGAGGAGGGCCGACCACCAGCGCCCGGGCCCAGGTGGTGGGCATCTCAGACCGAGGGCTCCTGGCAGGCCTCACCATACCCCTGGCCACCGCCCAGCGGATCAACCGCGAGAGCCACGCCGACGCCGACACCTACAGCGCGGTGACGCTCGAGGCCGCCGACCCCTCGCGGGTGCCTGAGCTGGTCGCGGCGGTGAAAGCCATGGGCCATCGGGTCGATGACCAGGAGCGACGGCTGGCCGAGAACGCTGGCGCCGCCGTGGCCATCACCACGTTGTCGATGGCGCTGTTGTCGGTGCTCATCTGCCTGTTGGCTGGGTTCAACATCGCCCATGCGCTGTCGGCCTCGGTGCGGGCGAGAGCGCGGGAGCTGGGCGTGATGAGGGCCGTCGGAGCGTCTCGCGGCGACGTGGCGTCGCTGGTGCTGGCCGAGGCCCTGGTGCTGGGCGTGGCCG
>PMBV01000047.1 GCA_003153055.1 Myxococcales bacterium | reverse complement strand
GAGGGAGTCGGGCGGGACGCTCAGTCACGCAGCGAAACGCCCCGGACGGGGAGCCGCAGTCGAGGTCGCCCTGGCAACCGGCGTCAGCCCGACGCTCGGCCGGGCAGGCGCTCAGCATCACGACCGCTCCGACCAGCACCCGACGCACGGCTAGCGAAGGCCTCCGTCATCGGACGGATCAGCTGGAGCGCCGCCATCGAGCGCCTCGGTGGTGCCCTGGGCCAGCTCTTCTCCGATGGTGGCGACCACGTCGGCCTCAGGGGTCAACTCGAGCACCTCGAGGGTCGCGGCCCCAGGCAGCCGCATGTCCATCACCGAGAGCTGCTGGCGGTTCTTCTGCTCGATCAGCTGCTGCGACACCGAGGCGGCGTTCACCACCTGGTTGGTGAAGAGCGTGTAGAGCTTCACCGGCCCCTCCGAGAGGGGGATGCGGTACTGGTGCCCGCCCACCGGCCGGCCCGGCGGGCACTCGAAGGACTCGTTCTTTCGCGACATCGTCAACAGCCGGGTGAGGCCCGATTTGTTCACCGTGTACACCAGACAGTACGGGTGCTGGCCCTCGGCGGGGACCAGCTCGAACGTCGTGCCTCCGGTGCGACTCACGGCCACCCGCTTGGGGGCGCCAGAGGGTTTGGGTTGCGCGCACGCCGCCCCGAGGAGCAACACGATGAGTGCGGTTCGCATGAGAGGCAGCGTCACATAGCACCTCAGCCTTGTCACTCTCCGCATGCGTCAGGAGCGATCGGGTCGACGGTACACGATGATCTGCGGCGTCTCGTCGAGGTACAGGCCATAGACGGGCTGGGTGGTCCCCATCGCTTGCCAGGTGTTGTACTCGGCCTCGCGGAACTCCTGGTGGTACTCGTACACCATCAGGTCGGCCTCGAACGGGCTCTGCACGAAGCGCAGGTCTCTCCTCAGCATGCCGTTGCGCTGGTAGTCGGAGATCTGCCCCCCGTGGTTCTCGTGGACATACACCCGGTCCCCTGGTCGGGCATTGGCGTTGAGCCATGGCAGGACCCCGGTGACGTTGTTGGCCCAGTACTGGCGCTGCATTCCCAGGGAGGCGGCTCCCGGGAGCCCACCGGCGAGCTCCGAGTAGGCCGACGTGCCGAACTCGTACACGCGCGTTGTGGCGATGAGCCCCGAGGCGCCGACGAGCACGGCGAGGGCCGCCAGCACCCGCGGGCCCGTGGCCCACCGCAGCCGAGGGAGCAGCCACTGGGAGAGGCCCTGGGCTCCGCGCTCCATCGACCCAGCGGCCAGCACCGCGAGGAAGGGCATCGACGGGAGCCAATGCTTGACCCCGCCGAAGTGGGGCACCTGGGGGTGACTGATGAGGGCGATGGAGGCCAGCCCATTGACCGCCATGAGCACGTCGAACTGCGTCGCCTGGCGCCGCGCGACCCGTACGCCGACCCAGACGAGCCCCAGCACCATCGGCACCAGCAGCGCCGTGGGCACCGTGAGGGCGGTCTTCACCAGCACGTACGTGAGGGGGAAGGGCGGGCCTCGGAGCAGCTCGCCCAGGTAGAACCAGGCGTAGTGAACGTGCGTGGCGTGGAAGGCCAGGTACCAGGCGGTTCGGTCGACGGGGTGGTGCCAGAGGTAGGGCCAGTGCAGGTAGAAGATGGCCGGGCCGGCCGCAGCCATGGCGAACAGCGGCGCGACTGCCCGAAACGTCTCTTCGTGGGTCCGAGCGAGTCGGTACAGGAGCAGCCCGCCGGCCGCCAACGCCGCCAGGTACACCGTGAGCTGGGGGCTCAACAGCTCGAAGGTCGACTGAAACCGCTCCGGGCCGATGGCGAGGGCGATGACCCCCAGGAGCGCCGCCGCGAAGACGAAGGCTCCGTTGACGCCCAGGAACAGCCGCCTGGCCCGGGGCTGCTCGGCCGACGCCAGCCACCCTCGGTAGAGCGAGAACGGAATGAGCACGGCCGGCAGAAAGAAGCCGTTGTGCTTGGTGGCCAGCGCACCGCCGAAGGCCAGGCCCGTCCACAGCCACCACCGGGGCCGCTCCAGGGCATGCCAGAAGCAATACACGACGAGCACCCACATGGTGGCGATGGGCACGTCGAAGCACGACAGGTGCGCGTGGAAGAAGTGCCGGGGCACCAAGAAGAACGACACCGCGGCGAACACCGACGCTCCTCGGCCGAACACCCTGCGGCTCAGCGCGAAGATGAGCGGTAACAACAGGGCCGCCATGGCGAAGGCCGGCACTCGGAACGCCGCCGCGGGCCGCAGCACCCCCAGCTTCTCGTGGAGCAGGAGGAACGAGAGGCCGTAGAGGCTCTTCATCAGCGCCGGGTGCTCGTGGTTGAAGTCGAAGGCGCCGACGATGGCTTCGTCGGTCAACGCCGAGCTCGGGTTGGTGACGAGGAGCTGGAACCACCGGGCGTGGCGTTCGCCAGCATAGAAGTAGACGCTCTCGTCACGCACGAAGCCGACCGGTTGCTCGGTCAACAAGAGCGCGATGAAGCCCAGCGCGAACAGGCCAAGCGCCAGGCGGCGATCGAGCACCGTGCCCGCGTCGGCCCGCGGAGGTGGAACCGGGCTCGTCATGGGGTCCTCGTGAAGCCGTCGAGCACCGCGCACACCTCGCGGCCCTGGGCGTTGTCTGACTGGAGTGAGAGCCGCACGGTTGCCCCGGCAGGCACGGCTGGGTGGTCGAGGCGATGCACGCGCTCCACGCCGGCGGGCAGCAGCAGCCCCGTCGGTGAGCCGTTCACCTCGAGGGTGAGCTGGCTGTCGGTCACGCTCCCTCGCTGGTCGGCCGCCCGCTCACCGATGTAGCCTGCCTCCACGACGACCGAGTCCGCCGCGGGCACCGGGGGCAGCTCCATCACCAACCGGGTCGCGCCGCCCGGAGCGTCGAGGCGCAGGCACCGGAGCGGACGGAAGTGCACCTCGTGCCACTCGACGGCCACGCTCTTGCCGTTGGGGCACTGGTGGGCTCGGCCGTTCCACGCGCAGGCTCGCCGGGCGCCGCCGGGCTCTTCGAGGTACACCTGCGCTCCTCCGAGCCCTGCCATGGCCGAGAAGGCGAGGGGTCGGTACCGGCCGTTGGTGTAGGCGCGGAGCGAGAGGTTGCCGAAGCGGCGCTCGGAGCCCACCGGCGCGCGGCCTGGCGAGAAGGCCGTCTCGAAGGCCCCTTCCTTCGACCCTGGGAGTCGAGGCTCGCTCAGGAGCCAGATGCGCGGGTGGTGCAAGAGGTCGTCGCCGTCAGAGCCCTGGTAGCCCACCACGGGGATTCGTGAGGGCATGTCGATGCGGGCGCGCTCGGTCCACCAGGGGAAGAGGAGCACCACGTCACCGGGCTGGGCCTCCTGCTCCAGCACCGAGGCGACGGCGCGGTAGTCGGCCTCGGCCACGTGGGTGCCGGGGATCCAGAGCTGGAAGGCGAGCGCCCCCAACGCGACCAGGAAGAGCGCTGCTCCCTCGGCGAGCGCCCAGCGGCCTTCTCGAGGTGCGCCGCTCACGACTTCGTCTGGCGGATCTTCTGCTCGCTCTGCTCTCGGCAGAAGGTGCAGAACGTGGCCTCGCCCGCGGGGTAGGAGGGCGTCCACTGGGCGTACATCGCGCACCGTGGGTCGAGGCAGTGGTGGAGCCCGAAGGCGTGCCCGAGCTCTTGCATTGCGAGGCGGGCCAGGGACTTCACCGTGTCGGGCGAGAGGCTCTTGAGCTGGGCGCTGGTCACCACGCAGCGCTGCTGGTTGTAGCGCGACAGGCCGTAGGTCGGCGCTTCGCCAGAGACGAGCTTCCGGGGCGCCAGCTTCCGGCTGGTGAGGAAGAGCACCTTGTCGTCGGTGAAGGCATCGACCCGCGGGAGCGCCTCGAGGAGCTTGTGGGCATCGTAGGGCTCCTGCTGGCCGTGGGGCGCGGTGACTTGCCCCGAGGGCTCGGCGCCGACTCCGAAGGCGGTGTACAGCGAGCGGGCCAGGCCCTTGAGGACCTGGGGGTCGAACTCGTCGAGTGTGACGATGCGGATCATGTCGGTGTCCGGTTACTTGGCCTTGGGTGGGCGCCCGCGCTTCTTGGGGGCGGCGGGCTCGGCGGGCTTGGGCTTGGGCGGACGGCCGCGCTTCTTGGGCGCCGGCGGAGGCGTGCTCGTGTCGACCTCGGGCTTGGGCTTGGGTGGCCGCCCCCGCTTCTTCTTGGCGAGCTCGGGCAGCTCCAGCGCGGTGCCCGCGGGGGTGGTGACGTCGAAGTCGTTCACGACCGTCTTGGGCCCCTTGGCAGCCTTGGGGGTCTTGAGCGGGACCTCGACCTCGACCTTCGCCACTTCCTTCGGCGCCTCGCCCTCCTCGTCATCGTTGGCGCCGGCTACCTCGGGCTCCTCGGCCTCGGGTGCCTCCTCGCCGTCGAGGGCGAGATCTTCTCCGATGCCGAACTCGTCGTCCGTCCCGACCAGCCCCTGGAATTCTTCGATGCTGCGCTTGGGCCGTTCGCGGCCGACCGGGAAGAGCACGATGTCGAGCGAGTCTTCGGCGTCGGCCGGGCTGATCGCAGACGCGGCCGCGAGCTCTTCCACGAAGAGGTGTCGGGCGTCGTTGTACTGCTCCCGCTCCTTGGGTGGCAGCGGCCGGAGCTCAGACAGCACCTGCAGCCCCTTCACCACCTCGGCGAGGCCCAAGAGCCCACCCGCGGAGAGCCGGGCGGTGTTGTCTCTGGCCCGCTTCTTCCAATCCAACGACGCTTTCTCGGACTCGCCCTTGAGAAAGTCGAAGACGGCCTTCACATCATCTCCCGTGGAGACTCGGCGCACGCCGTTCTTCAGCAGCTTCTCTTGCGGCACCTTCACCTTGGCGCCAGTCTCGAGGATGACGAGGCTCACGAAGACCAGCTCGTGACCGGCAATCGCCTCGTTCTTAATCTCCGTAACCGTGCACAACCCTTGGTTGGGGTAAACGAGGCGGTCTCCGACGGAAAGCGAGAGTGACTCTGCCATGGCCTCCTCGAGCGGGGACTTCCCCTGTGAACTGGTCCCACTGCGTAGCACACCGAGCTCGGATGGCGCCCCTTTTCAGTCGCTTGCGGGCAGGCTCCTCCTCCACAGTGCTCGATGTGCGTCTCTCGCCCACATGAAATGTCAGTGGGGTAGGCTCGGTGCGAGCAGCTTTGGAGAGGAGTGCGCTTGAGGCACCTGATCATCGTGTTGGCAGTGATGGGTTGTCGAGCCAAGCAGCCCGAGCCCAGTGCGTCGCGGGCTCAACCCCGGCGGTTGGATCCGCTCGAGCGCGTGGTGGTCGTGGCCGATGGAGGGGCCCGGGGCGACTCGCAGTTCCAGGTCGTACCGCTGGCGCCGGTCGGTCCAGCAGTGCCGGCAGGTGCCACGGTGGTGCGCCTCGACGGCGAGGTGGCGACCGTCGGTGGAGCGCCGTTGAACGCGGGGGAGCTGAAGGGGCCGCTGGTGCTCACCCCGACGGCCGAGACCTACCTCGCGCAGGTCGCCCGGTGGCTGGCCCTGCTCGACGACGCGAAGGCCGAGGTGTGGCTCGCGCACCCCGACGCGGCCATCGCTTTTCGCCTCACCTTGAGAGACGAGGCGTCGTTTCAGGCGTGGCTCGACGAGCCGGTGCCGGGCAAGACGCGGGTCATTCAACGCGAAGACGGCTTCGAGGTGATGACGAACCTCGGCAAGCTCCCCGGGTGGGACCCCAACGGCCCCACGGTGCCTCTGCGAGGCGGCCAACTCGATTTGACCACACTGCGGAGGGGCCTCGAGCGGGTGCGTCAGCGTTTCCCCGAGGCGCCCGATCTCTGCTTCGTGCCCGCCTTCGGGGTGGAGCTGGCTCAGACCGCTCGGGCCATGGCCAGCGACTTCACCGGCGCTGATTCGCCGATCTACCCGGTCATCTGTCTCGTGTACCCCAGGCCCAGCGGCGCCGATGGTGGGCAGTAGGCCTCGAGGGTTTCTCGGGCTCGCGTGCCTTCGTGGTTGCTGCCGAAGCGGTGACGAGTAGGGTCGGGCACTCACGTTGGGAGGAGGGCTCCACACAATGAATCGTTGGCATGTCTTGATGCTTACGGCAGTGGCGAGCAGTGGCTGTCTCCACGGGCAGCGGGCGTACATGGATCCAACCGCGGCGATGAAACCAGAGCCGGCGGCGCTGTGGTCGCGGCCCCAAGAGATGGGCTACTCCTTGGGCGAGCGGCTCACGGGTGAGGCGTCGCTCACCTGCATTCTCAAGTTCATCTGCTGGGGCGCGGAAGACGGCGGCTTGGGCGGCGTCTTCAGCGGCGTCATTGGCGCGTTCACCGGTCAACAGGCGCCGTCGGACCCGCTGGTGCGCGCGGCGGCGGCGGGCGCGGTGCTGACGGCTCCCTCCGAGACCGACGGCATCTACGTGCTCAACCACGAGACCGACAACTTCGACATCTTCGTCTATTCGCACCGCTCGGCGAAGGTGATCGGCAAGGCCGTGCGCCTCAAGCCCATTGGCGAAGTCAGCCAAGAACGCTCCGACAAGGAGCGCTACTTGAAGGCCATGTCGGGCGCCCAGATTCACATGCCGTCGACGTTCGGCGACGTGCGCTAGCGAAGTCTCGGGGCGGCGGGGCCGTGCTCCTTGGGCGGCCTCGCGCTCTTCGTCACTGACTCGAGACGATCACCTTGCCCGACGCGCCGCGGGTCATCAGCGCCTCCATGGCCAGGGGCAGCTTGTCGAAGCCGAAGGTCCGCTCGTCGAGCGCCGGCTTCACCAGGCCCCGCTCGTACAGCCCGCACAGGGTCTCGTGATCGCGAGCCACCCGGCTGGGGTCGGCGCGGCGGTAGGTTCCCCAGTGAAACCCCAGCACCGAGATGTTCTTGAGCAGGAGTCGGTTGGCTGGTGCGCTGGGAATGGTGCCCGACGCGAAGCCGATGACCAGGAGCCGGCCCTCGAGCGCCAGCACCTTGAGGGAGCCGTCGAACACCTCGCCCCCGATGGGGTCGTACACCACGTCGACCCCCCGGCCCTGGGTCAGTCGCTTCACCTCGGCCACGAAGTCGGTGGCCCTGCGATCGATGACCTGATCGGCCCCGCTCGCCAGTGCGACCGCGCAGCGCCGCTCCCCTGACGCGGTGGCGATGACGTGGGCGCCCATCGCCTTGCCCAGCTGCACCGCCGCCGACCCCACGCCGCCCCCTGCGCCGTGCACCAACAGCGTCTCGCCCGGATCGAGCCGCGCCCGGTGCACCAGCCCCATGAGCGAGGTCTGGTACGTGACGTGGAACCCAGCGGCCTCGCGATCGGTCATGGCCTCGGGCACCCGGAACAGACAGGCGTCAGGGGTGGTGAGCGCCTCGGCGAACACGCCGCCGGTCTGCCCGACCAGCACCCGGTCTCCCACCGCGAAGCGACTGCCAGGGCCCGCCTCCGTCACCCGACCCACGCCCTCCATGCCTGGCGTCGCGGGGAGTGGTGGCTTGACCTGGTACCGACCCTCGACCGCCAGGACATCGGGGAAGTTGAGGCCGGCGGCGCTCAATGACACGCAGCACTCGCTGGCGGCGGGTGGGAGCGGGGGAGGCACGGCCTCGAGGCGCAGCACCTCGCGGAACGGCCCGAAGCTGCGGTGGATCCAGGCGCGCACGGTGGTGATCTTCGCGGGTTGGATCCGACCTTCGGTCTCTACGGGGTGGAGCGAGACTTCCAGGCCTTCTTGACGAAGCCGACGATGGCCTCGGCGATCAGGTCGGCCGGCGCGAGATCGTTGTTGAAGATGGCATGGAAGAAGCCGCGGTCGCGGTGATCGACGTGGAGCTGCTCCTGGAGGAACGTGTTCCGCAGCTTGGTGTTCGCCTCGACCAGGGCCTTGGCGTCCTCGGCTGACAGCTCGAGCCGCTTGGCGATGCCCGCCACCCGGCAGGCGAGCGACGCCTCGATGCGAAAGTGGAAGCAGTTGGGCAGCTGCGAGCACAGCACCGCGCCTCCTCGCCCGACGATGACCGCGTTGCCGATGGCGGCGAAGCTGACCAGCTTCTCGGCCACCGCGCGGAACGCCTCGGCGTGCTGGAGGTACTCGGGGGGCCTGAGGCCGAACTTCTCGAAGGACCTGGCCGTGTCTCCCAAGTTCCTCAGGGTGTGCATGTCGATGCCCTGCTCGCTGGCCACCGCCTCGAGCAGCGCCTTGTCGTAGACGTTCCACGGCTCGCCGGTGGCCTCGGCCATGAGCGTCTGCACCCGCTCGGCCACCTGGTAGCCCTCGCAACCGAACTCGCGGGAGATGGTCACCGTGGGCCGCACCACGATCTGCTTCTGAGCGGCGAGGTGCTTGCGAATGCCGTCCCACGCGGCCAGTCGCTTGTCGATATTCGGGGTCAGGCTGCTCAGAGGCTTGGTCATTCGATTCCTCCTGATGGGGAGCTTAGCGCGGCCTGGGGCTCACGAGGCTCACGTTGTCGACCGCCGTTCGAACCGACGCGAGGCTCAAGCTAATGGCCGACCTCAGTCTGGACGTCCTCCAGCGAGGCGCTCTCCTCGTCGAGGTCCCAGCTCCCGCTCTGGGCCTCGAGGGTGAACGACGGATGCACGACCACCACGCCCGCGTCGGTCGTCGCCGTGCCCCCGGTGCCACGGTTTCGATCGAAGTCGGCCGCGGGAGACCTCACCTTGGCCCCCGACCGCGTCACCGCCGTCACCGTGCGCCCGTGGAGCAGGCCTTTCACCGCGTCGCCAGAAATCTCGTCGGCCTCGAGGTGAAGGCCGTTGGTGTGCACCTCGAGCACGACGCTCTTGGCCACCAACTGCCCGGCTTTGTCGCCCTGGCGAAAGAACGAGAGGGAAGGGGTTTGGGCGGTGAGCTGCGTCGAGGCCCCGCGGAACTCGTGCACCGTGGCCTTCGCGAGAATGATGTCTGGGGGAACGTCACCGGGCGAGGGCCCCTGGGCCGCGCACGCGCCGAGCAACAACGGGAGGATGGGGGTAACTCGCACCACCCGACAGTCTACCCCTTCAGGCCTCTCCCGCCTCGGCCAGAGTGTGAAAATGAACGACCCGCCGGGTGAACTCCGCCAGCCGGTACAGCACGGTTCTGCGCGACACGCCCAACGCCTGCGCCACCTTGGCCTGCTCGATGCCCCGGCCGTGGTACAGCACCGCCGGCGCTCGCAGCTCCTCGGGCGCGTCTGAGAGCACTCTCGTGGCGAAGTCGCGAGACACCAGGCTCTCCTCGAAGTCGTCGTCTATCTGCTCGGGCACCTCGGCCACCGGGGCTGCGTGGCGGCGGGCGTCGCGCATGAGGTTCAGGCAGTGGTTGGTGGTGATGCGGTGAATCCAGGGCAACACCGCCTCCTCGGAGGGCGCCGACTCGAAGTGCCGCAGGACCTTGAGGAAGACGTCTTGAGTGGCGTCCTCCGCGGCGCTCGAATCTTTGAGCAGCCCCTTGCTCCTTGAATAGATGGCTGGCCCGTACAGACCGTAGAGCTGCTCAACCTTTTGGGTGCGAGTCATGTGCTCCTCGTCAGGCGGTGCCCCAACGGCACGGTGCTTCATGACGCTTGTCGGTCACCGAACGGTCCGAGTTGTCGGCTCCTGGGCACCTGGGGTCGACCACACCTCGAGTTTTTCTGTGTTCTCGCTTGGTTACGGGCTCTCAAAAGCTCATGAAGAAGACTTATTCTCTCAAAATTCAAGGAAATGGTCGATTCCGATCTGGGGCGCCACCTCACGCGGCAATCTGCGCCGGGGCTCGATTTCGAGTGAGTGAATCAAACTCTTGATAGTGTCTTGACGACTCTTTGTGGTGTTGGTATTACCTCCATATGCACAAGGGAGCATTCATGGCTGCACCGCTGCTGGCGACCGACGGCTACAAGTTCTCGATGGCGGAGGCGGGGTGGCCGCTGCGGACGGAGACGTTCTACCTGACGCACCGGAAAGGTGGTCTGCAGGTGCTCCCCTTCGACCCCAAGGCCGAGCTGGAGCGGCTGTTCCCGGGGGTCGAGGATGGTGACTGGGACTACCTCGCGGCCTCGCAGTACGAGATGGGGCCGGCCTATCGATCGGCGGTGGTTGGGCGGCGAGTGGTGCCGCGGGCCCTGCCCAAGCTGAGCGTGTTCAACGAGCGGGAGCCCATCGTTAGCGTGACCGGGCCCTCGGCGCTGGTGTCGTGGCTCGAGCCGCTGGTGCTCCAGTGGAGCTACCGCATCCAGGTGGCGACCACCGCGGTCTTCGCGCCCGAGAAGCTGGCCCAAGCGGTGGCGGTGCTGACGTGCGAATCGCAGAAGCGCCTGGTGGAGCAGACGCTGGCCGAGGTGGGCGTGGCGGCACCTCCGATGCGGGTCGACGAAGCGGCCTACGTCGAGCGGGTGCGGGGCCGGGTGGCGGAGCTGGCGGAGATCGTCGGCTCACCCAGCCGCTTGTTCGAGGTGGGCTTGCGGGCGGCCTGTTGCCTCGAGCAGCACCTGCTGGCCCTGGAAGGCGCGAAGGCGGCCGGTCTGTCTCGCACCAGCAATGTGCTGGGGGCGCGGCGGCTGGGCCTGACGCCGGTGGGCACCATGGGGCACGAGCACGTGCAGCGCTACGGGAGCGACTTGGTGGCCTTTCGCGCCATGGTGGAGCGTCGTCACCAGCGCTCGAGCTTCCTCCTCGACACCTTCGACACCATCACCTCCGGGCTCCCGGCGGCCTTCGAGGTCATCCGCGAGAGGAAGGATGAGGGCGACTCCATTCGCTACGACTCGGGAGACAAGGTCCAGCAGTACCGGCTGGCGACGCGCCTGGCCCGCGAAGCTGGGGTCCGGCCGGTGCATATCCTCGAAGACGGGTTCGACGCCGAGCAGACGCGACGCTTCGAGGCCCTCCGGGTGGAGGAGGGGGTGACGCCGGAAGAGCAGGTGTACGGCTACGGCGGGTACCTGGTGGCGCAGACCTCGGGGAGCCCGTTCACTCGAGATCGAGTCTCGGCGGTGTACAAGCTGTCGCAGACTGGCCACCAGGCCACCATGAAGTTCGCCAACGACGGAGGCGCTGGCTCCGCTGCCCTCGACGGCAAGCAGTCGGTGCCCGGGCGGCCGGTGCTGTTCCGGCGGCGCGATGGAGCCCAGGGGCCGTACGGCATCATCGGGCAGGAGGGCGAGGCAGTACCCGCTGGCTACGTGCTCTTGACTGGCGGTGAGCCGACTGGGCTCGCCCCCGTGGAGGAAGCGAAGGCCCTGGGGAGGGAAGCCCCCGTCGCCGCGCTGTCTCAGGCGACCCGCGCGCTGGCCGACGAGCTCTCGGCCTGGAGGCGGCGGTGACCATCGTGGCCCCACTCGGGGAGACACCGAGCCTGGCTGGCAAGGCCTACGCCTACGGGGCCTCGCGGGTCGGCAGGGAGCACCTGCGGGTGGGGAAGAACAACCAAGATGGCTTCTCGCTCAGGGCCGAGGGACGCCGGGCCGTGGCGGTGGTGACCGACGGGTGCGGCTCGCAGGCCCACTCCGAGGTCGGCGCTCTGTTGGGTGCCCAGTTCCTCGCCGGTCACCTCTGGCGTGCACCGCTCACGTCTGAGCTGGCCGAAGGCGCGACCCTGGCGCTGGGTGACTTCCTCTCGAGGCTGGTGAGCGAGGTCGGTGGGGCCTCGACCGCCGAGGTGCTGGAACGCCACTTCCTCTTCACCTTCCTCGCCGCGGTGAAGGAAGGCCCGCGGGCGATGGTGTTCGGCGTCGGCGACGGGGCGGTGATCGTCGACGGGGTTCTCCGCCAGTTGGACCCTGGCCCAGACAACGCGCCCGCGTACTGTGCCTACCGCCTGACAGGGCAGGGTGACCCGAGGCCCCAGCTTCACTTCGAGGGAGACGCCGCCGTGGTGGCGGTGATGACCGACGGCTTCGATGGCCTCTTGCGGCAGGACTCCGAGCGGGTGACCGGTCTGTTCGAAGGAGCCAGCGAGTGGAGGAACCCGCTCACGTTGCAGCGCCGCCTCAACGTGCTCAGTGACACCGAGCGCGTGTCAGACGACGCGACCCTGGTGGTGCTCGGAGGGTGATGAACATGGACGTCATCGTGGGTGGAAAGAAGGTGCGAGTCAGCGACGTGGACCTCTTGGGCGAGGGTGGCGAGGCGCGGGTGTATCGGGTGGGCGAGTCGGCCCTCAAGCTGTTCCACGCTCCGGTGGACGCCGCCGGTCGACGGGCGAGAAAGCGGAAGGTCGAGAAGCTCGAGCGGTTCCCCCGCCCGCTGCCCGAGACGGTCATGGCGCCCCAGGCCCTCGCCACCGACGCTCGGGGTGAGGTGGTCGGCTACGTCATGCGGCTGGTTCCCGACGCGGTGCCCTTCGGGAGGCTCGCCAGCCGGAAGCTCCGTGACGGCGCGATGCCTGGCGCGAGGGTGCTCGAGCTGTTCAGACGGCTCCACGCGACCGTGAGCCAGCTCCACGCGGTGGGCGTCGTGGTGGGCGATTTCAACGACGGCAACGTGCTCTCCACCGGCGACGAGGCGGTGCTCATCGACGCCGACTCCATGCAGTTTGGCGCCTACCCCTGCCCGGTGGGCCATGAGCGCTTCCTCGACCCCCGGCTCTACGGGGTAGACCTCGCCGCGTCGCCCCGCTTCACGCCGGGCACAGACTGGTACGCCTACGCGGCGCTTCTCTTCTCGAGCCTCGTGTGCGTGCACCCCTTCGGAGGCACCCACCCATCGCTGGCCACGTTGCTCCGCCGCGCCGAGGCTCGCCACAGCGTGCTCCAGGCCGACGTGGCGCTCCCTCGGCTGGCCTTCGCGCCACGGGTGCTGCCCGATGACCTGCTCCACTGGTTCGAGGCCGTCTTCGAGCACGACGAGCGGGCGACCTTCCCTTCGGGGCTGCTCGAGGTCGCCTTCTCCCGCTGCCGGTGCGGCGTCGAGCACGCCCGGGCGGTGTGCCCGGTCTGCCACGTGCTGGGGCCATTGCTGACCCGGCCGGTGCTCCGCTCCAAGGGCCGGTGCACGGCCCGGACCGTGTTCGAGACCCACGGGCGCATCGTGAACGCCTGCCTGCAGGGCGGTCTGCGCTACGTGTACGAGGAGGACGGCGTGGTGCGCAGGGAAGACGGCTCCGAGGTGCCCGGCTCGATGGGCCGGCAGGGAGCGCGCTTCGCTCCGCAAGGGGCAGCGACCTGGGTGGGAGACAGCGAGGGCCGCGTCGAGAAGGTGGAGCGTGGGCGGGTGACGGAGCGGGCGCGAACCGAACGCTCCTTCCTCGGCCCGGTGCTCTGCGCCTCGTCGTCGTCGGCCTACCGGCAGGAGGGGGCCTGGCTCATCGAGCAAGGCACGGGCGCCCGGGTCGGGCAGGTGCTCGAGGGGCAGACGTCTCTGTGGACCGGCGAGCGGCTGGGGCTGGGCTTCTACCGGGTGGGTGGCCTCACCGTGGCCTTCTTGCTGCGCACCGGGCGCGCGGGCCTCCGGCGCCTCGAGGGGGTGCAGTGGCAGGGCCGCTTGGTGGAGGCCGAGGCCGTATTCGACGCCGCCCACGCGCTCCTCACGGTGGTGATCGAGCTCGACGGCAAAGAGCAGGCGCGCCGCTGGCTGTTCGACGAGAACGGTGCCTTGCTCGCCAGCTCTCCCGATGGGGTGCGGGGCCACGCGGCGCTCCTCGGCGGGCGGGTGGTGGTGGCGACCGACGGCGGGCTGGTGGGGCTCAAGGTCGACTCGGGCACCCTGGTCGAGGCCGTGGCATTTCCCGATTCACAGGGGTTCGTCTCCGCGGGCGACGAGCTCCTGGCCAACTCCGACGGCAGCCTGTTCGTCGTCGGCGCCCGCGACATCGTGCAGCTCACACTCTGTTAGCGAGGAGGTCCGCCGTGTCGTTGCCGCTCCCTGATTTCTACCGCCCCCAAGAGGTCTCTTCTTTGTACATCGAGCGCGCCGGGCTGGTGGCCGACGCTGGCGAGGCGTACGCGAAGAAGCATGGCATCACGCCCGCGGCGAGCGATCGCTTTCGCGTCGCGGCCTTTGGCATCGACGTGCAGGTGGGGTTCTGCGCTCCGGGTGCGAGCCTCTACGTACCGGGGGCCGTCGAAGACACCCGTCGTACCGTCGAGTGGCTGTACCGCAACCTGGGGCAGGTGAGCGGGCTGTTCTTCTCGCTCGACACCCACCGCATGTTCCAGATCTTCCACCCCGCGTGGTGGGTCGACGAGCAGGGGCAGCACCCCGCGCCCCTGACGCCCATCTTCCACGAGGAGGTCCGCAAGGGCCGGTGGAGCGCCGTGGCCCACCCCAAGGAGAGCCTGGAGTACGTGAAGCGCCTCGAGGCCACCGGGAAGTACGTGCTGACGGTGTGGCCGTACCACACGCTCCTGGGAGGCCTCTCTCACGCGCTGGTTCCTGCGATGATGGAGGCGGCGCTGTTCCACGCGGCGGCGCGGCGCCACCAGACGCACTTCGAGACCAAGGGTACGCACGCGCTCACCGAGAACTACTCGGTGCTGTCTCCCGAGGTGACCGAGCTCGGCGGCCACGTGGTGGGCTCGTTCAACGCGCCCTTCTTCAAGCTGCTCATGGAGTACGACCGCGTCTACGTCTTCGGCCAAGCCAAGAGCCACTGCGTGCTGTCGACGCTCAACGACATTCACCAGCACGTGCTGGCGACCGACCCGAAGCTGGCCGAGAAGATCTGGATCCTCGAGGACGCCATGAGCCCGGTGCCCGCGCCGCCTTTGAACCCGCTGCCCGATCACCTGAACTTCCCCCGCATCGCTGACGAGGCCATCGAGCGGTGGCGTCGCGCGGGCATGCACGTGGTTCGAACCACCGAAGACATCGTCGTCTAGCGCGCCGACGAAGCCCTCCCGTTGCCGCTGAGCCGAGGCGCCCATCGTCGAGGGCGCCTTGGGAGTCGTGTTGCCCTTTCTCGATGCACCCTGGAGTCATGCATGTCTCAGAACAAGAAGTCGTTGTCCCCCGACGAGGCCACCCAGCTCATCTCGAGCGCCACCGCGAAGGGCGTCATCACCCAGGCCTCGGCGCAGGTCATCACCGGGAATCTGGGCGCCCTGGTGCTGGCCGGGGCCGCGGGGAAGGACCTCGAGGACATCAGCGCCAGCGACGTCACCCTGGTGACGCTGCTGATCGACCAGAGCTCGTCCATCGCGAGCCGGGGCCTCGAGCAGGCGGTGCGCGACGGGCAGAACGCGCTGCTCGACGCCTTCGCCGGGGCCCAGGAGCGCGACGCCATGCTCGTCGCCTGCTGGACCTTCGACAGCTCGATGGACGTGCTGCACAGCTACGTTCCGGTCGATGAGGCGACCCGGCTCGACGCCACGAACTACCGGGCCAAGGGCTCCACCCGGCTGTACGACACCTGGTGCGACGCCCTCAGCGCCAACGTCGCGTACGCCCAGCGGCTCCGCGACGGGGGCACGCCTACCCGGAGCGTGGTGGTGGTGGTCACCGACGGGGAAGACGTCGGGTCGACGAGGGCCGCCGGCCACTGCGCCCGGCTGTCGAAGGATCTGCTCGCCTCGGAGCTCTTCACCCTGGCCTTCGTCGGCGTGGGGCGTGACGTCGACTTCGAGCAGGTGGCCAAGGCGATGGGGGTGCCGTCGGGGTGCGTGCTGGTGCAGAAGGACGCCACGGCCTCGGGCCTGAGGCGGGCGTTCCAGCTCGTCAGTCGGTCGGCCATTCGTGCCAGCCAAGGGCGAGTGCAGCCGGGCGTCGCGGCGGGGTTCTTCGGCCCGTAGCGCTCAATCCGTTGTGATCGCCCGGCCGCGAGAGGAGCAGCCACGCGCGCCTCCTCGGAGACCAGCGCGCGAGCAGCACATCACTCGTCTTCGGTCTGAACCAGGCCGTACTTGTGCAACAGCGAGTACAGGTGCTTGCGATCGAGCTCGGCGTCACGGGCCGCCCGGGCGATGTTGCCGCGGGTCTTCGCCAAGAGTCGGGTGAGGTATTCTCGCTCGAAGGCGCGAATGAGCTCGTCCTTCGACTCCTTGAACGGCCCGGTGTAGCGCACCGGGAGCGTCTCGCCGTCCTTCTCCGACGCTGGGCCGGAGTACTCCCGGAGGAAATTTTCCGAGGCGAGCTCGGGAATGTCGGCGACGTGCTTGAGGCGCTCGACGGCGTTGCGGAGCTCGCGCACGTTCCCTGGCCAGGTGTGGTGCTCGAACTGCTCCCGTTGAACTTGGGGCAGCCGGTTCCACAGCGGCGCCTGGGCCATGGCGTCGACCAACAGGGGAATGTCTTCTTTGCGATCGCGCAGTGAGGGCAGGGTCACGGTGAAGACCGACAAGCGGAAGTAGAGGTCTTCCCGGAAGCGGCCTGCCTGGGTCTCGGACCACAGGTCCTTCTTCGAGGCCGCGACGATGCGGCTGTCGAACTTGTGCGTGCCGCCCGACTGCCCGAGGCGGCGGAACTCCCGGTCCTCCAGCGCCCGCAGGAGCTTGGGCTGGAGATCGAGCGGGAGATCGTCGATCTCGTCGAGGAACAGGGTGCCCCCGTCGGCCCGCTCCAGCGAGCCCACCCGCTGGGCCACGGCTCCGGTGAAGGCGCCCTTCTCGTGGCCGAACAGCTCCGACTCGATGAGGTTCTGGGACACCGAGGCGCAGTCGAAGATGACGAAGGGCCCGGTCGCCCGGGGTGAGAGCTTGTGAATGGTGCGGGCCGCCGCTCCTTTGCCGCAGCCGGTCTCGCCGACCAGCAGCAGCGTGGAGTCGGTGGGCGCGATGCGCTGGATGAGCGTGAAGATCTGCCGCATCGGCACTGATGCGCCGACCAAATCTCCCAGGCGCTGATCGGCAGCCGGGCTCAGGTCGAGGGACTTGAGCTGGGGTTGAAAACGGAGCTGCACGTCACCCACCTCGAGGAGGGCCCCGGCGCGGAGAAACGCTTCCCGTACCTGTGCCCCGTCGATGAAGGTGCCGTTGGTCGAGCCCAGGTCCTGCACTACGAACTGCTCGCCCTGCCGCCGAACGACGAGGTGGTTCCGGCTCACCGTCGGGTGATCGAGCACCACGTCGTTGTCCGAGGATTTTCCGATGCGGAGCGACTGGCCGAGATCGTAGCTCTTCCCCGCGTCGGGTCCGTTCACCTGCACCAGGTGGTATTCCTGCGAGGCGATGCGCTCGGCCTGGGCCGCTCGCGCCCCGAGGACGGTGCGCTGTGGAATCGTGCTCGCCATGTGCGGGCGTATCCTTGCAGGTCCGGCGGGGTGCGTCATGTCCATTGCTCGTTCTCGTCTGACCGAGGTGTCGCGACACCGGCGTTCGAGGCGCGCCGCGTTACGTGTCGGCGCCCCGAAATTGGCTAGGCTCTCGCACCATGCTCTCTGGCCGGATGATGAACTTTCCTCTGACGTTGACGCACTTCCTCCACCGTGCCCGCGACTTCTTCGGCGGAAACGAGATCGTCTCGCGGAGGCCAGATCGTTCGCTTCACCGAATGACGTACGCCGATCTCTACGTTCGCGCCTCGAAGCTGGCCCACGCGCTCACCCGGCTCGGGGTGAAGCCGGGCACGCGGGTCGCGACGCTGTGCTGGAATCACCATGAGCACCTGGAGGCGTACCTCGGGGTCCCTGCGATGGGCGCGGTGGTGCACACCTTGAACCTGCGCCTACACCCCAACGAGCTTGGCTATATCGCCCGGCACGCTGAGGACACCGTGGTCATCGTGGATCGCTCGCTGTTGCCGCTCCTGGGCAAGTTCCGCGATCAGGTGCCCTCGCTGCGCCACGTGCTGGTGGTGCCCGACGACGGCCCGGTGACGGCGGAGATGGGGCACGACTACGAAGCGGCGTTGGCGCCCGAGGAAGGCCACTTCGACTTCCCCGCGCTCGAGGAGAGCTCAGCCGCGATGATCTGCTACACCTCGGGCACCACGGGGAACC
>PMBV01000502.1 GCA_003153055.1 Myxococcales bacterium | reverse complement strand
ACGATCTCGACCTTGAACTTCTCGCCTCGCTTCTCGAACAGCGTCACGGCGTCGGCGGCGGCGATCTCACTGCGCACGAAGGGCGCGTCGGCGGCGATGATCTCGTTGGCCTTCTTCTCGATGANNGTGCCGGGGAACACCCGCTGCACCGCGTCGGCGACGATGTGGGCCGCGTCATGGCGGGCCACCAGGAGCGCCTCGGGGTTCTTGGTGGTGAAGATCTGCAGCTGCGCGTCCGACTCCACCGGGCGCGAGAGGTCGACGTCGGCGCCGTTGAGCTTGGCGTAGACCGCGGCCTTGGCCAGACCAGGGCCGATGGACTGCTTGACGAAGTCGATGATGGAAATACCCTTGGGCGCGTCCTTCTTGTCGCCGTTGNNCACCCATGATGGGAGCCTCCTTAGCTGTGGAATTGATGGGAGGAAAGCTCGTGGGGGGATTGACGCTCTTGCCGGGCCCTCTCGCCGAAGCGGGAGAGCCTATCGAGTCAGCGACGTCGCCCCACCCTCGAAGGTGGTCTGGTGCGGCGAGAATTCCACGAAAGGTCCCTCGAATAGCGACGGTACAATGGGGTGTCCCTGACCGCAACCGGAGATCTCTCGAAGGGAGGCCAGCGCCGGATAGCTTGGGACCCCGGATTTCGCACCTGCCGACTACTTAGGGCCTGCAGAGACCTGAGCGATGTCATCGACCGCCATTTGAGGCCTACAGGCGATCAGGTTCTTCGAGTCGATCCACTCTTGGAGGAATTNNCGTCAGCGAGCTCCGTAAGCTTCGGGCTGTGTCCGTTCTCGGCAAAGAACACCACGAACACCTGCTTCCGGATGGTGCTCGTAGCCATGGGCGGAACGGAAGGCGCGGCGACGCGTCGACATCGGGACCGCGGCCACTGGCGAGATCGCGGGTGACGCATGAGTTCTGACCCAACACAGGCGGGCGACCAAGGGTCTATGCCGACTTCCGGGAACTGTGTCGCGACCAGAGTCCGGAGGCTGTCGAGACGCTGATTGCCGCCCTCAAGGCCGGAGACGCGTCGAGCGCCGCCGCCGCCCGCGTGCTGCTCGAGTACGCGTGGGGCAAGCCGTCGAGCGCCCCGGAAGACCTCGAGGCCGTGCGCGAGGGAACCCGTTGTCCAGCCTGTCGCTGGAGCAACTGCGTGAGCTCGCGAGTCGAGCTGAGGAGGATTGATGGATCCGCAAGTGCGCGAGTGCAGGCGAGCCTGGATCTCCGGGTCCCGCGTGATCGCCTGGGGCCGCCTTCGAGTTCGCGCCTCCCGTCCACGTGCTACCGCTGCGACGGAGCGCTTTGCCGAGTGTGCGGGACGAAAGTGCCCTCGATAACAACGACGCTCCATAAGAACTTGCCAGCTGTCACTTCCTGCAGGTCTCGTGCAGCAGCCATTGAATGCGTATACGATTGTGCAGTACACGCCCGACCCAGCGGGGTGACCTATGGCTTCAGTTTTCGACGTCGCGGACTACATCATCTCTCGCTGCCCCTCCGCCCAAAGCGATTGGACGAAGCTGCAAAAGCTCGTCTATTACGCACAGGCTTGGTCCCTCGCATGGGACAACAGACCCCTGTTCGAAGAGCGTATCGAAGCCTGGAAGAACGGCCCGGTGACCCGTGCTTTGTACCGTCGGCAACGCCACGAGGTCGGTAAGCGCGGCGACCCTGGCAGGCTTGTGCCCGAAGCGCTCATGACGATCGACGCCGTCGTTGATGCGTTCGGTAAGAAGCCGGGCGCTTGGCTCTCTGAGCTTGCTCACCGTGAGCGCCCGTGGATTGAGGCGCGGCAGGGCCTGCCTCCGGAGGCGCGCTCCGACAACGAGATTTCCTTGGAGACCATGCGCAGCTGGTACAAGCCGCAGGCCGCAGGCCAGAAGGTGCTTTCTCCGGAGTACATCCGTGGGCTCGAGATCCTGGTCGAGACGCCGATCGAGGACATCGCGGATCTGACCGGCGGGGAGACGGTCCCTGGCGACTCAGTTCTCAAGTGGCTCGAGGGGAGCGGCGATCTCGAAGGCGATGAATGGGGCGTGTAATTGAGCTGCGGCGCAACTTCCTCAAGCGGCGTAGCGAGTTTGGCATTCTTCCCGGTTCACCCGAAGCTCGAGCCCTGGTGCGGTGTCTTCGTGAGCTTGAGTCCGCTGAAGATCTTCCTCTGAGTGGCGACACGGAGGCGAATTTGCCGCCTTCAGCTTGGGTGCATCAGCGTGCGGTTCCCGGGACTGTGCTCCTGGTGGTGTATGACTTCTCCGACCAGATCGTGACCATCATCACGCTTCGGCGCCTCGGAATGCCCTACTGAAGGCGAATGGCGCGTGGGCGCCCGCCGGTACTGCATCATCGTCGACCGCCTCACCGGCTTCACGACGGCGCCAGCCGGGTCACCAAGGCCACCTCATGGCCCTGGCGATGTTACCTGCGGTGTTACCTATGGTCGGCCCGAACCGACGACGGGCGGCTGGCCGACTCGCCAACCGCCCGTCATCGCTGTGGGTCCTAGTGGTTTCGAACCANNCTACCGCTGAGCTAAGGACCCGTACTTCGTGCGCGGCCTTGTAGCGGCCGCACTTCACACCGTCAAGAACTCAAGTAGGAGATGCGCATGAGTCTCCTTCCTGACAGCGCCAGTTTCCATGAGCGCGTCGAGGCCTTCTTCGTCGCCCACCGGGGCCGAGGGGTGAGCCTGTCTCCGCACGATCTCGACCTGGTCGACGCCTGGGCCGCCCTCGAGGTGCCCTTCGAGGTGGTGGCCCGGGGCATCCGCAAGGCCGCCGAGGCTGCGATGTACGACGCGCCCGACGGCTCGGGCCAGCTCCGCTCCCTCAAGGCCGCCCGCCGCCAGGTCGAAGCGGAGATCTCCAAGTACACCAAACGCGTCCCCGGCAAGGGCGCCGAGGCCCCCCAGGAGAGCGACGAGCCGTTCCACCAGCTGCGGTTCAAGAAGCTTCTCCAGGTCCTCTCCAAGCTCGCCAAGACCCACCCAGAAGCGGGCGGCGTGGCTCGGAAGCTGGCCTCCCTCGAAGCCCCCATCGACTTCGAGACAGCCAATCGCCGAGAAGAGCTGGCCTTGGCCTTGTTGGCGCGGGCGCTGCCCTTCTCCGAACGCACGTCGCTCTTGCGCGAGGCCCGGCGCCTGGTGGAGAAGGCCGATGTGCTGTCGAGCGGGGCCAAGAGGGAGTCCTTGCGGTTCCATCGGTCAGCGCAGGTGCGTCATCGCTGGGAGCTCCCGGCGTTCTGGTAGCTTCCCCTTTCCCATGGACCGCCCGTGTCTTTGAGCCCCAAGCCCTGCGAAGCCGGTGGCGTCACCGTGGATCGGGCCCGCGATTTCGCCCGGGCTCAACCGACCGTCAGCCTGGCGAGCTGCCCCGAGTGCGGAGGCACCGGCCTGTACCGCACCCAGGTCGAGGACAACCACCGCACCTACCAGGCCGTCGCCCGCTGCCCTCGCGCCAAGCTCCTCGACCGCACCGTGCTGTTCAACGAGGCGCACCTCCCCGCCGTGCACGCTGGCTCCACCTTCGTGACCTGGAAGCCCAAGAACACCGAGCAAGCCCGCGGCTTCGACGTGGCCAAGGACTTTGCCCTCCGCTACCCGGCGACTCGCGGCTTCATCTTGAGCGGACCGGTCGGCACGGGGAAGACGCACCTCCTGGTCGCCGCGCTCCGGCACCTCACCCTCGAGCTGGGGGTCCGCTCCGGCTACGTCGAGCTGAGCCTGCTCTACGCGCAGATCCGCCGGGGCTTCCAAGACGGCAAGTCCGGCGGAGAGATCATTCAGCCCCTCTGCCAGCTCGACGTGCTCGCCATCGACGAGCTGGGCAAGGGCCGAGGCAGCGTCTTCGAGCTCGAGACCCTCGAGGAGCTGATCGCCCGCCGCTACAACGCCGGCGGCCTCACCCTCTTCGCCACCAACTACTCCCTCAAGGCGGCCGAGGAGCGCGCCCAGCGAGGCCTCATCGACACGGCGACCCTCCTCGAGGCGGGCAAGGACTCCAAGCTCCTCTGCGACCGGGTCGGCGACCGCATCTACAGCCGGCTCTGCGAGATGTGCGAGTTCGTCGAGTTCCCCACCGCCACCCCCGACGCTCGCCGCAGCAGCGCTCCGCTTCCGCGCAAACGGCCCTAAGGGCGCTGGTCGAAATGACGTCGCCAGGGATCGGCGTCGAGACGCCCGGCTGGCGAGGCGCGAGGAGGGAGCATACCCGTCGGTACGTGACCGACGAGCAACAAAGCCAGCCGGGATGGATCGGCGCCGAGGATGGCGAGGTTGTTTCGATCAGCGCCCTAAGAGCGCGCCGCACACGAAACAGCCCGGCCAGCGATGATCGCCGACCGGGCCACTTTTCGTCAGAGACGAGTGACTTTCGTCACATGTCCATGTCGTCGCCGCCGTAGTCCGGGCCGCCACCGCCAGCGCCGGCCTTCGCCTTCTTCTTGGGCTTCTCGGCAATCATCGCCTCAGTGGTGAGGAGCAGCGAGGCCACCGACGCCGCGTTCTGCAGGGCGCAGCGGGTCACCTTGGCCGGGTCGATGACGCCCGAGGCCAGCAGGTCTTCGTACTTTTCGGTGCGGGCGTTGAAGCCGAAGCTGCCCGTGCCCTCGCGAACCCTGTTCACCACCACCGGGCCTTCGTGGCCGGCGTTGGACGCGATTTTCGCCATCGGCTGAACCAGGGCCTTCTTGACGATCTCGACCCCGAAGTCCAAGGCGCCACCCAGCTTGACGCCGTCGAGCGCCGACAGCGCCCGCACCAGCGACACGCCGCCGCCGGGCACGATGCCCTCCTCGACCGCCG
>PMBV01000484.1 GCA_003153055.1 Myxococcales bacterium | reverse complement strand
CAGCATTCGTGGCAAGCCAAGGGCGCTACCGGCGGCCGAGGGGTTCGGCTGAAGCCGAAGAGCGCTCCGACCCGGGTGTGCCCTTCCACGAGATGATTCGCATCCGGGGCGGGAAACACACTTTGAAGGAATACAGGTGGCCGAAGCCACGTCCCGTGCGCGGCCCAAAAAGCGCGAGCGTCCGAATGAAAAATGGCGCTCTCGAGAGATGTGGCGCAAGCGTGACGCTCCGCGATGTCCTGCACGTAGCTGTCAAACTTGCTGGTGCAGTTCACGATGCGAGCGGTTTGAATCATCTCCTTTGTCCACGAGAGGGAATAGAGGTCCAGCTGCTCGTACCGGTCTAGAAACCGGGGGTCGTGTCCATGATCGATAATGAACTGCTCGAGTACGTCATCGGGCATCGGCAGATTCAACGCGCGGGCCGCTCTCGGCGAAATGCCGGCCCCACCCTCGATTCGTGAGAAGAGTAGGAGGTCGCGCAGATTCATAGAGTATTTCTGACGATTCTCGAGCTTACGCTAATCCTCGCCCATCGCGCCAACACGCTCGCCGTCGATCTCCCTGGCCACGGCCTGAGCTCGGGGCCGGGCTTCTCCTCGGTGAGCGACTACGCGCGGGCGCTGCCACCACCACACCGCACGCACCAGGGCCTTCTCCACCAGCTTGAAGAGGCCAGGAGCCTTCAGCACCGAGAGGCGCACCGCCCGCGGCAGCGACAACGTCCATTGCCGGTGTGCCACCATCGGGAGCGTCGCCTCGACGTGAGCCCCCGTCTCGATGGCCCGCCGCATCGTGCACGACGGGCACCACCCTCGCCCCTTGCAGCTGAAGGCCACCGGCTCCAGCCGCCGACACGCCTCGCAGCAGTAGGTCGAAGGAGCGGGGAAGCTCCTTTGTGAAGTCAACCGACACAAACCTCCCTGGCACGAAAGCCAAGAGTCCCCGACTGATGGAAGGGCCCGGTTTCGTTGGAGAAATCCAAGGAGCGGGCCCCGTATCTTCCAGGGCCTCCGGCTCGCCTCGGACCCCTGCTCCTCGAAGTCGCTGTTCTCAGCGAGATCGGCCGAGACCGCGTCCTTGCGGAGGCCCACACGGCGACCCGCCGCAACCCCGCGACAGGACTGGTCGAAAAGGCGCAGGGTCACCACATTCCAGTAGAGTGAAGCCCGAGCGGCAGGTACGACCGAGAAGATCATGGCCACGGCAGAGCAACTCAGAGCGCTTCTACGGAGCTACGCCGAGGGCGACGAGTCGCGCTTCCTCTCGGTTGCGATGCAGATCGCCGCGCTTGAGGCGAAGCAGGGGCACTCGAAGTTAGCCCAGGAGCTGCGCACCGTCATCGACGAGGTCAAGGCACGAGGCGTCGTCGCCCCCCGCACGCCGCGCCAGCCGATCCCGCTCGTTCAGCCGAAGGGCGAGTTGGCGGGGGTGCTCTCGGTCACATACCCGCGGACCCACCTTCAGGAGATGGTGCTGGAGGATCCAGTGCGAGCGCGCCTGGTGCGCGTGCTGCGCGAGCAGCGCCAGCAGCAGAAGCTTCGGGAACATGGTCTACGGCCGCGTCACCGCATCCTCCTCGTCGGGCCACCGGGCTCCGGGAAGACGATGACCGCCTCGGCGCTCGCAGGGGACATGACCTTGCCCCTGTTCTCGATCCAGCTCGACGGCCTGCTGACGAAGTTCATGGGGGAGACAGCCGCCAAGCTCAGGCTCGTGTTCGATGCGATTCGGACGACGCGCGGTGTCTACCTCTTCGATGAGTTCGACTCGATTGGTGGGCACCGTGCGGCGGGCAACGACGTGGGTGAGATCCGCCGGGTGCTGAACTCGTTCCTGCAGTTACTGGAGAACGACGACTCAGACAGCTTGATCGTCGCTGCCACGAACAACCCGCAGCTCCTCGACACGGCGCTGTTTCGGCGCTTCGACGACGTGATCGAATACCGCAGCCCCACGCCGGAGCTCGCAGAGCAGCTGGTCTCCGCGCGCCTCGGCCCGTTCATCGGGAAGCGCATGGACGTGAAGGCGCTCATCGGAGCTGCGTCAGATCTCAGCTATGCCGACCTCGCACGAGCCTGCGACGACGCGGTGAAAGATGCGATCTTGCGAGACGCGGCAGAGGTAGATGAGCCGGCGCTGCTTGCCGCGTTCGACGAGCGACGATCGACCCGTCGCAGCTAAGAGAGGGGGCCGCAGGTGAAGCCGTATGACCGTCCGCACCTTGTCGTGCACAAAGCGCCGATCACGCAGGGTTTCACGTCGCCCAGTGCGGGGGGCGGACGGGCGAAACGCAAGGAGCGCGACCCCATCACCCACGGCAGGAAGCTCGAGGCGGAATTTGAATCCGCCATCGGAGACGCGGACGACACCGGGCTGCCAGTCCGCGTCGAGTTTCAAAGCGAGCCGGGGTTCGACCTCAAGCTGGAGAGCCTCGACTCGACGCGCGAAACCGGGATCGAGCTGCTGACCGTTCGGCAGGAGGGTGACGTCACCTTCGCCACCGTCTTGATCCCGGCGAACCGCTTGAAACACTTTCGTACAATCTTCGAGCAGTACATCAACGAGCACACCGACAAGGGCAGCCCTCGACACGCGGCCCTGCTCAACAGCGTCGCCACGGTGCGGCGGGCGGCCCTGAAGTCGGTCTGGACGGAGCTGGAGACGGAACTGCCCGAGGCCGGCGAGACCACCTGGTTCGAAGTGTGGCTTCGAAGGCGTGGAACGGACCTCGACACGTTCAAGAGCGCCGCGGAGGACATCGGGTTCAGTACGGTCGACTCGAAGCTCTCCTTCATCGACCGGACGGTGACTCTGCTGCAGGGGACGGGTGAGCAACTGCAGACCCTCCTCGAAGACGACCCATCAATCGCCGAGGTTCGCCTCGCTGGGGTGCTGGCGTCCGACTTCACAATGATGCCGGGCCACGACCAGGCGCAGTGGGTGACCAACCTGTTGGAGCGGCTAACGGCCCCAGCGGTGGAGGCACCCGCGGTGTGCCTATTGGACACAGGAGTGAACCGCGGGCATCAGCTCTTGAGCCCCGCGCTCAGGGAGGAGGATACCCAAGCCTTTGATCCGGGCTGGCATGCGGCTGACCACGATGGGCACGGAACCGAGTTGGCGGGTGCGGCCCTCTACGGCGATCTCGCCGTTCACGTGTTCGGCAAGCAGCCTGTCGTGCTGTCCCACCGGCTCGAGAGCGTGAAGATCCTCCCTCCGGAGGGCGAGAATGACCCGCGCCTCTGGGGCGCCATCACTGACGAGTCCGTCGCGCGCGCGGAGGTTGCAGCACCAGACCGAACGCGCGCCATTTGCCTCGCCGTGACCTCGACGAAGGCGTCCGACAGGGGCCGGCCGAGCTCCTGGTCGGCCGCACTCGACAAGCTCGCCGCGGGGTACGACGAGGACACCAAGAGAGTCATCTGCGTTTCGGCGGGCAACGTCGATCTGGACGCTGTCGCCGACTACCCAGCGAGCAACGAGACCCAGGGCGTCTTCGACCCGGCGCAGGCGTGGAATGTGCTGACGGTGGGGGCAGTCGCCAACCGAACGGCCATCGACGACCCCAAACTGAAGGGCTGGAAAGCTGTAGCGGCCAACGGGGACCTTGGTCCGTCGAGCAGCACCTCCTTGACCTGGAACGCGAGGGCGAGCTGGCCACTCAAACCGGACATTCTGATGGACGGCGGAAACGCTGCAATCGACCCCACGGGGACGGAAGTCGATACACCGGACTCGCTCGGCCTGCTGACCACGCACCGCCAGGTGGTCGGCCGTCAGTTCTCGGTCACCCGGGATACGAGCGCGGCGACCGCGTTGGCTGCGCGCCTCGCAGCCCGGCTACACGCGCAGTATCCGGCGTTCTGGCCCGAGACGATCCGCGCCCTGATGGTGCACTCGGCGGAATGGACGCCGCAGATGCTGTCGCGCTACCCGGGGACGAAGCGCAGCGAGGTCGAACGGCGCCTTCGCGCCTGCGGCCACGGTGTGCCCCACGAGGGAGTTGCATTTTCAAGCGCCCATAACGACGCGACCGTCATCATCCAGCAGGAGATTCAGCCGTTCGACCAGAGAGAGAAGGACGGGAAACGCGAGATCGTCACCCGCGATCTCCACCTGCACGCACTTCCGTGGCCCGGCGATGTGCTGCGGGCACTCGGCGAAGCTCAGCTCAAGCTTCGCGTCACGCTCTCGTATTTCGTCGAGCCCAGCCCGGGTGACCGGGGTGGCGAAAGCAGCTACCGCTACGGTTCGTTCGGGCTGCGCTTCGACCTGAAGACCTCGACCGAAAGCCCGGCGGATTTCGCGCGGCGCATCAATAGGCAAGCTCGTGAAGAAGATGGGAAAGCAACATCAAAAAGCGACTCCGACCGTTGGCTCCTCGGCCCCGACCTTCGGGCGAAGGGCTCCGTGCACGCGGACACGTGGGAGGGAAGTGCTGCCGAACTTGCCGACAAGGGCTTGCTGGCGGTCTTCCCTGCCATCGGCTGGTGGAAGGAGCGGCATCACCTCGGTCGATGGGGCACAAAAGCCAGGTACGCACTCGCGATTTCGATTCAGGGCCGCGACCTCGAGGTGGACGTTTACACGCCCATCCAGAACCTCATCGGCGTGCCTGTCGTTGTCTCGGTGGCCACCACGAGATGAACATGACGAGCGAGCGAGTGTTCAACGGCCGTCTTGACAAGCTGTCGTTCGGCGACCCCTCCTACGGTTTCTGGGACGCAAAGACGGCCACCTTCGACATCCGAACTCCGCACGCGCTGCATCGAGCCCTCGGCTACATCAAGTTCGCCCGCAACAAAGCCGGGCCGGTCTTTTTTCGAGGGCAGAAGGGCCTCTAGGTGGTCATCTTCTTCCAACGGCCTACAGACCGAAAGAGGGGCAGTTCACCGCACGGCTGAAGACGCGGCGAGAAATGGCGTTGGCTGCCGCGCTCAAGAACCCGGACTTTGGCGCCGCGTTTATCGCCAACACGCCGAAGGAACTGCGAGAGCCGCTGCTTCAGCACTACGGCTACGCAACCAGGTGGATCGATCTCGTCGACAATGCATGGATCGCACTCTGGTTTGGGTTGAACGAGTGCGTCGAGTATCGAGGGAAGTCGGCAAGCGGCCCCAGTGTTCACTGGATCTACAGGAAGCGCCGACCCGCGGCTAGTCTCCCTCCGGTCGGCGAAGCCGGGCCGGAAAGCGACTACGCGTATATCTTGCTCTTCCAGCCGGGGGAAGACGCTGCACCAGATGAATCGCTGCCGGGACTCGCGGTTGGGAAGAACTGGACGGTGGCTGACCTGCGCCGCGGCACACCGTCACTCTATGTCCGACCCCACGCCCAACATGGTCTTCTGGCTCGGCGAACCGCCTATTGCGACGTGGCCAGCACGGATCTTTCGGATGGGGTGGTCGGAAGGGTCCGAGTCCATCTGGTGCTTGCTGATGAATGGTTGGGAGCCGGCAACCTGCTCTCGGTGCACCACCTCTTTCCGCCGCCTCACTTCGACGGCGGGTACGGGCGACTGCTTGGGCGCGCGGTCTGGGACAAGAGGATTGGCACGGTCGCCCACGTCAACTCGTAAATGGCGGGGCGACCGCCGCCTGCCCTGCGATGGCCCGTCCCCGCGTTCGCTGAGCCGACCTCGAGCGTCAGACCAACGAGATCAGTATCGTCAGACTCGGCAATGGGGAAGCTCGGCAATCTGTCGTTGAACGAAGCCCTACGGGCAGTCTGGTGATAGGTCCGATCGCCGTTATGGCTCCGCCGTGGGAAGAAGAAGAAGAGGACAAAGAAAGCGGCGA